>JALYNQ010000036.1 GCA_030773115.1 Pseudomonadota bacterium | reverse complement strand
CGCGGACGGTGGTCGCGAAACCCGGCGGGTAGAGCTGTGCCGCGGTCGGCATCCACAGCAGGTCGCAGCCATGATGCTCGAGCAGCTCGGCGTCCTCCGCCTCCTGGCGCGGATATCGGTCGAGATCCTCGGTCGGGCCGAACTGGAGCGGATTGACGAAAATCGAGGCGACCACCCGGTCGGCTTCGGCGCGGGCCGCGTCGACCAGCGCCAAATGGCCGGCGTGGAGCGCACCCATGGTCGGGACCAGCGCGATCGTCTGGCCCGCCTCGCGCCACTCCTGCAAGGCCGCGAACAATTCGCCAATTTCCCGAATAATTTGCATGCGATTCCGGCCTCAGATACACTTGTTCTCGGGGCCGCGTTTTATGGACGCGGTTGTGGGAATCACAAGGGGAATAGCAGGCCATGGGCCAGCCGCACTTCATCGTCTTCGCCAATGAAAAGGGCGGCACCGGCAAATCGACGACCGCGGTCCATACCGCCATCGCGCTTGCCGCATCGGGTCACCGGGTTGGAGCGCTCGATCTCGATCAGCGCCAGCGGACCATGACCCGCTATCTGGAAAATCGCGACGCGACGATGCGCCGGCTCGGCAAGCAATTGCCCTACGCGGGCTATGAGGTGCTCGAAGACCAGAGCGAAGCCGGGCTGGATGCCGCCATCGCCCGCCTGTCCGACCAGGCCGACGTGCTGGTCGTCGACACACCGGGCCGTGACGACCCCATCGCCCGCGCGGCCATCCTCAAGGCCGACACTTTGGTCACGCCGATGAACGACAGCTTCGTGGACCTCGACCTGATCGGTCAGGTCCATCCGGAAAATTTCAAGGTAACCAAGCCCAGCTTCTACGCCGAGCTGATCTGGAACAGCCGCACCCAGCGGGCGAAGCAGACCGGCAAGAGCGTCGACTGGGTGGTGCTGAGGAACCGCCTGCAGCACATCACCTCGCACAATCTGGTGCGAGTCGGCGCGGCGCTCGACGAGCTCGCGCGCCGGGTCGGTTACCGGGTCATCCCGGGCCTCGGCGAGCGGGTCATCTACCGCGAGCTGTTCCCCAAGGGTCTCACCCTGCTCGACATGGCGGAAATCGGCGAGGTCGGAATGGGACATATTGCGGCCCGCCAGGAGTTGCGCGAAATGATCGCAGGATTGGCCGTCCCCGGCCAGGACGAGATCGCCCAGCCCAAGGCCGCCGCCGCGGGCTAGGGAACTACCAATGCACTCCGTCATTGCGACCCCTGCGTAGGCAGGGGGAAGCAATCCAGCATTGCGCTGACTGGATTGCTTCGTCACTGCGTTCCTCGCAATGACGACTGAAACAACAGGGATAATATGACTCACCAGTTCAACCGGACGATCCTGCGCGAATATGACGTGCGAGGGATCGTTGGATCCACGCTTCATGCCGAAGATGCCTATGCGCTTGGCCGTAGCTACGCGGCGCTGGCCGCCTCGGAAGATGCAAAGCGTGTTGCCGTCGGCCGCGACGGGCGGACCCATTCACCCGAGCTGGAAACGGCGCTGGTCCGCGGGCTGACCGAAGGCGGGCTCGATGTCGTGCGGATCGGCATGGGCCCCTCGCCGATGCTCTATTTTGCCGTCTCCACGCTCGACGTGCAGGGCGGCATCCAGGTTACCGGCAGCCACAACCCGGCCGACTACAATGGCTTCAAGCTGCTGCTGAATGGCCGCTCGGTGTTCGGTGCGGAGATCCAGGAGCTGGGCCGCCGGGCCGCCGAGGGGGACTGGAGCGAGGGCGCCGGCTCGGTCAGCGAGCACGACATCGTCGACGATTATGTCGACGCGCTGGTGAAGAATTTCGATGGCAAGCCCTATCGTATCGGCTGGGACGCCGGGAACGGCGCGGCCGGGCCGATCGTCGAGAAGCTGGTCAAGCGCCTGCCGGGCGAGCACCATGCCCTCTTCACTGACGTCGACGGCCGCTTCCCCAACCATCACCCCGACCCGACGGTCGAGGCCAATCTGGTCGATCTCAAGAAACTCGTCGCCGACAAGCAGCTCGACTTCGGCTTCGCATTCGACGGCGACGCGGACCGGATCGGCGCGGTCGATTCCAAGGGCCGGGTGATCTGGGGTGACCAGCTGCTGATCATCCTCGCCGAAGCGGTGCTGAAGGATGAGCCGGGCGCGACCATCATCGCCGACGTCAAGGCCAGCCAGACCTTGTTCGACCGCATCGCCGAGATGGGCGGCAAGCCGCTGATGTGGAAGACCGGGCACAGCCTGATCAAGTCGAAGATGAAGGAGACCGGCGCTCCGCTTGCCGGCGAGATGAGCGGGCACATCTTCTTCAAACACCAATGGTACGGCTTCGACGACGCGCTCTACGCCGCGGTCCGGACGATCCGAGCGGTCTCTGCCAGCGGCAAGTCATTGACCGACTTGAAGAGCGAAATGCCGGTGTCCGTCGCGACCCCCGAGCTCCGCTTCCAGGTTGACGAGTCGCGCAAGTTCGCCGTGATCGGCGAAGTTGCCGAGCGGCTCGCGGCCGAGGGGGCCGAGGTCAACTCAACCGACGGCGTCCGAGTCAAAACCTCTGACGGCTGGTGGCTATTGCGCGCTTCGAACACGCAAGACGTGCTGGTCGCCCGCGCCGAGGCCAAGGACCAGGCCGGACTCGACCGGCTGATGGCGACGGTCAACGGGCAGCTGGAGAAGAGCGGGATCGAGGCGGTCGAGGCCGCGCACTAATTGACCAACCGCTTTCGGCCAAGGCAACCTAAGCGTTCACGGGCTGTCACCCTGAGGGGGTGCGAACAGGGGGTTGTGAACTTCATCACCTTTGTCACCCAAGAAGCTGGGTTCGCTTAGCGATGGCGGTGTCTTGAGGGTAACAACCGGCCACTTCCGCGGGGTGACAGTGAGGGTGACAAAGACCTCCCAAGCCGTTCAACCGACAATAAGAAAGAACCCAGCCCGAAGCCTCGGGCGATAAGGCGGCGTGGCACATTTTGGCGCCTGTAGGACAGCGAAATCTGGCCGCAGCCTTATGTCTGCATTCGACCCATTGCGGATACCGGGCAGCTGCCATCATTCACCGGCTCGATCTGGCCGGAACCAGCCGGTTTGCTTTTCACGGGCATCGCGGAAGAAGCTGATGCGCTATCCTGGTAAAGAGGGCGAATGCGCACCAGGCAAAGTATCTGCGTGAAGAAGGCCTCCTACCGCTCGGAGGAGGAGGCGCTCGTCCTCGTGCGGCGCTCTGGATGGCAATTGCGCACTTATCGTTGCGACCGCTGCGGGCTCGTCCACCTGACAAGTCGGACCAAGGGCAAACGAATGCCTCGACCTGAGCAATGACGGTTTACGCGTCGTCGTCAGAAGCTGCGAACAGGTCCATCAGATTTCGTGCCGCTTCCCGGTCGGCTTCGTCTTTGAAAGCCGCATCCAGGTCGGGGGCTTGGCCCAACATATATAGCAGCGACCAGAGGGCAAACCGCCGCGCTCGATCGGTTTCAAGACCAAAATCGACCCGGAGCCGATCTATGCCAGCGGCTTGCACCGCCGGTGACGCTTCCGACATATCCGATGTGCCGAAGTAATGGTGCAGCAAACCGTCCAGGTCCATTTGCCGCTGCTAGCGCCAATCGCTCACATTACAAGCGAGTCCCATCCTGGCCGATGGCAGGCTGTCGGCTTGCGGCAGCTATCGACCCATAGCGGACATTAGAGGGACACGTTACGAGTACTCATGGCCACATCCGAGACACTCTTGCCCGACCAACTACTCGAACGCGCCACGCTTCGTGGCAATGAGCGCGCATAGCCTATCGGCGACATACCGGAGGTGATTGAGGCAGCAAGGCAGGCCGATTTAGTCAGCATCGGAGGTCAGTTGCAGCTTCGCTTCCCCAATGGAGGGACATGCGAGTGCTATTGGGTTGAGGTCGATACGTTCAAATCAGTTTCTTCCGACCTGCCATGGCCCGAACGGATGGAGCGAACGGCGGCAGCGGCGCGCTCGCAGTTTCAAGGTCTGCTAGACCAATACGACTTCGCCGCAGAAGGCAGGTCGTCGTTCGGCAAATACATAGATGAGTTTGAAGCGAAGGGTGGCGACCTTAACGACGCCATCTGCTTCGTCTGGTATGTGGAAGCCAAGCAGGACGCCTCTGAACGGGCGTAGTGGCTTGGCAGCTTTCCACGCATTGCGGACGCCAGAAGCTCAAAGCCCTAATCGTCTTCGCCAAAGAGGCTAGAGTCGAGAGCCATGTTCGCACCATCCATTCGGTCTCTGGCACATGTGGAGTGCGCGTAGACTGATTGCAGAGGGTCATCCTCGCTCGTCGAACCTGCCTCCCATCGCCATAGGTTCTCGACCGTAATCATCACAGCATGAGTATCGTCGAGTTCGATGCCCTGCCCACAGAACCAACACTGGTATCCATTCATGTCGCTATGCTCGCCGAAGCGAGACTGAAGCGCAATGTCAGCTTTCCACCCATTGCAGTCACTAGGCGACCCCAAGTAAGCTGAACGATATGGGAACTCTTGGTGGGAAGATTGGCTGTGCGGCAGCGACGCTGGCCGGCTTGCCGCTTTTCGCCTTCCTCTGGTTTATCTCATTCTATGGCAGCTGCGGCGAAGTGGAGGCCTGTCATAGCGGCGAAGGCGCCCGTGCCCTCCTCATTTTCCTAGCCACGGCGGCAATCGCAGTGGCTGTCGGCCTAGCAACCCGCATGCTCGTCAATCGCCTCGCTCAACGCAATTCTGGCGACTGATCGCTTTCCACCCATTGCGGTCATTCCAGCCCGTTGGCAGAAGGAAGCAATGGCTAGCTTGCTGCATGAATATTGGGCCGAGGAAGACGGCGGAATGTTTGGTGCCGTGCGAGAACATAACGACGGCGTTAGGCTTAAGATGATGCTAGGCGCGCAGCTCATTCACAGTTTCATGGCCTGCTCCTGGTTCGAAGCCGAAAAAATCCATTACGAGTTACAGGGCTTCGGCGAGTTTATTCCGCCCGAGGGGGAAACCGATGTCGTCTACACCGAGGACGAACAGGTAGAGCAACAAGCCTACCTCAATAGGCGACAGCTCTAGCGACAGCGTCCCACCCAAAGCGGCCATGTCCGCTTTCGATCCATTACGGTCATACGCGAAGGAAACTTTGATCGACCGGCGCTAAAGGCAAAGTCTATTCAGATGAGAATCAAATTCCTTGAGAGTGCCATCTTCCCCAATCAAAAGGCTTATATTTAGCTGAGTGGGAAAGGCTCGGCCGCCTTCCAGAAATTCTTTGCGGCAAAAATATACATGGGAGGCCTCGTAATGCCTTCCTGCCTCCTGTGCTGAAATATCGATACACATGAAGCCCGACTTCTCAAATTCATCAATGACTTCATCTACCAATCGCTCTTTGACGGCAATCTCGCTGACGCGGGATAACTCGACCTCGGCATTCATACCCTTTTCCTCCGGTCCTGCTGGAGGATTTTGCATTTTCGGCACTGTCGGGCAATGACCGCTTCCCAGCCATTGCGGACATTCAGCCTCAGTCGTCCTCGTCCTCGTAACCCACCAAATTCAGCTCCCGTGCCTTGATCTGGTGGAGCTGGCACCAGTGCATCAGCGCGTCCTCGCGACCGTGGGTGATCCGGACGCCAAAGCCCCTCCCCTCGATGGGGAGGGGTTGGGGTGGGGTGATTTCTCCGGAAACGTCGCAGCAGCTCCACCCGCACCCCCTCCCAACCCTCCCCCATCAAGGGGGAGGGCTAATGTTCAGTCGTCCTCATCCTCATAGCCGACCAGATTCAGCTCCCGCGCCTTGATCTGGTGGAGCTGGCACCAGTGCATCAGCGCGTCCTCGCGACCGTAGGAGACCGCACCTCGCTGGAACGTGGGTAACCAAGTCCATTCTAAAAGGCGGACAGGTGCGCCTCGAACCGGCGCCTAAGCACTTCCGCGCTGTACTTGTCGGCCGAAGAATCGGCCGATCGCCTGCGACTGCAATCCCGCGCGAACTGTTCGATCAGGTCGATCAGTTCGCCAATGGCATGTCCGCGGTTGCGGTCGTCGGGCGGCAGATCGTCGAGCTCGCGGTCAATCAGCTCGGGCAGGCGGCGATCGATCAGTACGCAGATATCGTGGGCATCCGGGTCCATGTCCGCTTTGCCAAGCGCTAGGCGCGATCGGTCGATTGAGCGGCGAAGCACCGCGATGCGCTCGGCATGCTGAGGCGCGATGGCCGTAAGGCGACGCCAGCTTCGATCATCTTCATCATTGCCCGCTTCGACTAACTTGGTCGGCATCAGCTTCCGGGCGGTGCGCTGATCCAGGAACCGCTCAATTCTGACGATCACGAAAAGAAGCGGAAGCCAGAAGGCGAACGTGGCCAGCGCGGTGACAAGGATCTGTGCGAAGGCGTTGTCGGTCGCCGCCGCGCCCACCCCGATCGCAATCGCCACGGAAAGCGCGAAGGAGATCGCCAGTCGTTTCGCCAGGCGCACGCCGCGCTGCCAGAGGCCCGAGAAAGGATCGTCGGGGTCGTCCTCCGGCGTTGGATGATAGACTGGCGTGCGATTCATCGATGTGATTATGGCCACTGGTGGGACGGGATCAAGCGGGCGACGGTTATCGCGGATCAGTCATCCTCATCCTCATAACCCACTAAATTCAACTCCCGCGCCTTGATCTGATGGAGCTGGCACCAGTGCATCAGCGCGTCCTCGCGGCCGTGGGTGATCCACACTTCTTTCGGCGCCACCTCGCGGATGGTCTGGGTCAGCTCGTCCCAGTCGGCGTGGTCGGAGATGACCAAAGGCAGCTCGACGTTGCGCTGCCGGGCCCGCTGGCGGATGCGCATCCAGCCCGAGGCCATGGCGGTGATCGGGTCGGGCAGCCGCCGCGACCAGCGGTCATTGAGCGCGCCCGGCGGGCAGAGGATGATCTTGTCCTGTAGCTCGCCCTTGGGAACCCCCGTCGCCAGCCTTAGCTCGCCAAGCGGCACGCCTAGTTCCTCGTAGAGCCGGCACAACCGCTCCAGCGCGCCGTGGATGTAGATCGGCTCCTCATAGCCGCGGCCGCGCAGCTCCATGATCACCCGCTGCGCCTTGCCCAGCGCATAGGCGCCGACCAGCACGCAGCGGCCGGGCTCGGCGCGGAGGCGGTGGAGCAGCCGGTCGATCTCGCTGCCAGTGTCGGGATGGCGGAACACCGGCAGGCCGAAGGTCGCCTCGCTGATGAAAATGTCGCAGGGAGTGACGACGAACGGCGGGCACGTCGGGTCGGGGCGGCGCTTGTAGTCGCCGGAGACGACCACGCGCTCGCCGGCATGCTCCAGGACGATCTGCGCGGAGCCCAGCACATGGCCGGCAGGAACGAAGCTGACCTCGACCTCGCCGATGCGGACGATGTCGCCATAGGAAGTGGGGCGGCCCGGCTGCTCGCCGTACCGCGTCGCCATGATCGCCAGCGTCTCCGGAGTGGCCCATACCTCGCCATGACCGCCGCGAGCGTGATCGCCATGGCCATGGGTGATCAGTGCTCGCGCCTTCGGCTGGGAGGGATCGACCCAGGCGTCGGCCGGCGGCACATAGATGCCTTCGGGAAAAGGCTCGATCCAGGAACCCAGTCGGGGCATTGCGGCATTATAGCTCTAGACTCGCGGAGCGGTTCCGCTTGAGGCATGGAGACAAGCCATGGATACGGGCGGACTGAACCTGTTCACGATGGAAGTCATCGGCATCGTCATCCTGCTGGCGGCGCTGGTCTGGGTTGTCGCGCGGACGCGGAGCAAGGGCAAGCAAAGCAGCAATCCGCGGACCGAAGAAGCGACCCGCGAGCTGTACGAAGCCGAGGACAAGGCAGCCAAGCAGGAAGAGCGCTGAGCCACGCCCTCCCGCCAGTCCTGGAGCAATGGTTCGCTGGCCGTGGCTGGCGACCGCGACGGCATCAGCTGGAAATGCTGGAGGCGGCGCGGGCGGGCGGGCATGCCCTGCTGGTCGCGGCGACGGGCGCGGGCAAGACCTTGGCGGGATTTCTTCCGACGCTGGTGGACCTGATTGAGGCAGAAAAGCCCTCCCCCTTGATGGGGGAGGGTTTGGGTGGGGGTGACGGCGGAGCTGCCGCGCCTTTTCCGGAGACATCACCCCACCCCCAGCCCCTCCCCATCAAGGGGAGGGGAGAAGTGGGCCTCCACACCCTCTATATCTCGCCGCTGAAAGCGCTCGCGGTGGACGTGCAGCGCAACCTGCTGACCCCGGTCGAAGAGATGGATCTCGACATTCGGGTCGAGACACGGACCGGCGACACTCCGTCCGACCGCAAGGCCCGCCAGCGGGTCCGGCCGCCGCAAATCCTGCTGACTACGCCCGAGAGCCTCAGCCTGCTGCTCAGCTATCCCGACAGCAACCTGCTGTTCGAGACGCTCAAGAATGTCGTCATCGACGAAATCCACGCTTTCGCCCGAGACAAGCGCGGCGATCTGCTCGCCCTCTCCCTATCTCGGCTTCAGGCGCTGTCGCCTGGCCTGCGCCGCGTTGGGCTGAGCGCCACAGTCGCCGACCCCGATTCCTATCGCAGCTGGCTCGCGCCCGACGCCGACATCGACGCCGTCAGGCTGGTCAAAGGCGACCCCGGAGCCGAGCCGGACCTGTCGATCCTGATCCCCGAGAATCGCATTCCCTGGGCGGGCCATTCGGGCTATCACGCCGCCCGCGACGTCATGGAGTTGATCGAGCGGCACAAGACCACGCTCGTCTTCTGCAACACCCGCGGCCTGGCCGAACTGACCTTCCAGAAGCTGTGGGCGGTCAACGACCAGTCGCTGCCGATCGGCATTCATCACGGTAGCCTGGCGGTCGAGGCGCGGCGCAAGATCGAGGCAGCGATGGCCGACGGCAGGGTGCGCGCGCTGGTCGCCACCGCCAGCCTCGACCTCGGCATCGACTGGGGCGACATCGACCTGGTTATCCAGATGGGGGCGCCGAAGGGGTCATCGCGCCTGCTGCAGCGGATCGGCCGTGCCAACCATCGGCTCGACGAGCCGAGCAAGGGCATGATCGTCCCGGGCAACCGCTTCGAATATCTCGAGGCCCGCGCCGCGCTCGATGCGATCGATGACGGCGAGCTCGATCCGGATAGCTTCCGGCCGGGCACGCTCGACGTGCTCGCCCAGCATGTGCTGGCCGTCGCCTGCGCGGGGCCGTTCGAGGAAGAGCAGCTGCTAGCTGAAATCCGATCTGCCGCACCCTATGCCGGACTCAAGCATGAGACGTTTCGCGAGATCCTCAATTTCGTCGCGACCGGCGGCTATGCGCTCCGGGCATATGACCGCTTCCGGCGGATCGTCGAAGAAGCGCCGGGTCGCTGGCGGCTGGCCAAGCCGGCGATCGCCCTTCAGCACCGCATGAACGCCGGGGTGATTGTCGAGCAGCCGCTGATGGACGTTCGGTTCAAGGGCGGCCGCAGGTTGGGCACGGTCGAGGAGGGCTTCGCCTCGACCCTGGCGCCGGGCGACCATTTCTTTTTCGCCGGCCTTAGCCTCGAGGTCGAGCGGATCAAGGACACCGACATCATCGTCCATGCTTCGAAGAAATCGGCACGGATCGTCACCTACGGCGGACAGCGCATGTCGATGTCGACCCATCTTGCCACCCGGGTCCGGCAGATGCTGGCCGACCGCAATGACTGGCACCGTTTTCCCGACGATGTCCGGGAGTGGCTGGAGGTTCAGTCGGAGCGCTCCATCCTGCCCGAACCGCATCAGCTGCTGGTCGAGACGTTCGAGCATGAGGGGCGCCATTATATGGTCGCCTACAGCTTCGAAGGGTGGAACGCCCATCAGTCGCTCGGCATGCTGCTGACCAAACGGATGGAGAATGCCGGGCTGAAACCGCTCGGCTTCGTCGCCAACGACTATGGACTCGCCTGTTATGGTCTCGAGCCGGTCACCGACCCGCAATCCTTATTCTCCCCCGACATCCTCGAACGCGAGTTCGTCGAGTGGGTCGAACGGTCCTATCTGCTCAAGAGCGCCTTCCGCGAAGTGGCGGTGATCGGCGGGCTGGTCGAGCGCCAGCACCCGGGCAAGCGCAAGACCGGGCGGCAGGTCAGCTTCTCGACCGACCTCATCTATGACGTGCTGCGCAAATATGAGCCGGATCACCTGCTGCTGCGGGCCGCCTGGGACGATGCCCGCACGCGGATGACCGAACTCGGCCGGCTGGTGCGGCTGGTCGATCGGGCGGCGGCGACCATGGTCCACGTCGAGGCCGATCGAATCACGCCAATGGCGGTGCCGCTGATGGTCATTGTCGGCCGAGAAGCCGCGCCGACAGGTGCGGCTGACGAGGCGTTGCTGATCGAGGCGGAGGCGCTGGCCGAGGAAGCGATGCGGCTCGACTGATCGGGGATCGCCTCGACGTTCAGGCCGGGCTAAGGCCGACGCCTCGATGGAGTAGTCATGCGCGTCCTTCTTGCCTTGATCCTAGTTCCGACCCTGTCCGGCTGCGTCGTCGCCAGCGTCGCCGACGCCGCGGTCGATGTCGTCACTCTGCCCGTGGACGTCGCCGCCAAGGGCGTCGACCTCGCCACCACCAGCCAGTCCGAAGCCGACGAGAAGCGCGGCCGCGAGATCCGCAAGGCCGAGGAGAAAGCCGGGCGGGAGGCGCGGGCGATGGCCGAGCGCTGCCGCGAAGGCAGGCCCCTTCCGACTGACGACTGCCCGACGAGCAACTAGCGCGCGGAGCGCTTCGCTTCGTCGGCGAGCTCAAAGAGATAGTCGATGTAGAACATCACCAGCTCGTCGAACCCCGCGACCTTGGGATTGCTGCTTTCAATCAGATACCATTCGTCCGGCGCGTGAGCACCGCCGCCGCGGCCGATGCCGATCTGCCCGGCGGGCAGCTTCAGCGGCGGACCCGTGAACACCACGCCCGGCCAACTGCCGGCGAGGCGCGGATTGACCGCATAGGGAACCTTCCAGCGCTCCAGCGTGCGCTTCTGCGCCCGGATCAGTACGCTGTCCTCGGCGGTCTCGTTCGGCCCATAGCCGCCGCTGACGTTCACCCTGACGTCGGTGAAGCCGTGCTTCTTGAGGTGCGCGTCGAGCTTGGCCAGCGCCTCTTCCCTGGTCATGTTCGGGACGAGGCGCAGGTCGATCTTTGCCTCGGCGCGACTGGGCAGGACGGTTTTTCCTCCCGGGCCGTCGTAACCGCTGACCAGGCCCTGGATGTTGATGGTCGGCTGGCTGATCAGCCGCTCGATGCTCTGCTGATAATTTTCATCGTTGATCCAGCGGCCGACCCCGCCCGATGCCTTCTTGGCGTCCGCTTCCGTGCCCTGCTTGGCAAGCTGGGCGACCAGCTCCTTCTGGCGCGGCGTCAATGGCCGCACATTTTCGAACCAGCCCTCGACCGCCGGCGTGTGGCCGTCTTCGGCGACGAGGGTGTCGAGCGCTTTCACCAGCCGCCAGGCGGGGTTCTCGATCCGCGCATGGCTGCTCGAATGGGTATCCGCCTTGGGATAGCGGTCCGAGGTCTCCCCGCCCACGATCAGCTGAAGCTCGACCGCGCCCTTGGCGCCGAGGTTGACGCTCGCGCTTCCATCCGGATTCTGAGCGTTGAACGGGATGAACACGCCGACGCACTTGCTGAGCGCCTGGCGCACTGCCGGCTGAGCGATGACCTGATGGAAATTGGGCGAGGCAATTTCTTCTTCGCCCTCCGCGACCAGAACCACATTCATCGGCAAGTTGCGACCTGAGGCCTTGAACGCCCGAACGGCGGACAGAAATGCCGTCTCCGGCCCCTTCTGGTTGACCGCGCCGCGGCCAACGATCGCCTTGCCCTCGCCCGGCCGATCGACGATCCGCGCCTCGAGCGGCGGCGACGTCCATTCGGCCGGATCATATTGTTTGACGTCATACATGAAATAGACGCCGATGCAGTCCTTCGCGCCCGCATCCAGCTTGGCGATGACGCCGGGTAGTCCGCTGGTCGGCACCAGGCTGGCCTGCTGAAAGCCGGCGTCGAGCGCGAGGCGCCTCATATACTCGGCTCCTTCGGCCGCGTTGAGCTTTTCGGCCGCGATGGTCGGAAGCGCGATCCAGTCCTGAAGCCGCTTGATGGCTGGCCCATGGTCGGCCTTCACGGCCGCTTCCAGCGCGGCCCGATCCTGCGCGCTTGGCGCCGCGGCAACCGGACCCGCCAACGCCATGGCGGCGGCCGCCAGCAGATAGAATTTACGCATTTGCCAGTCTCCATCCCCTGCTTCTTGACTAGACTGGCGGCAAGCCGTGCAATCGTCCAGTATCCCAGCGATGCGCTACTTCCTCGACACCGAATATAACGGCTTTGGCGGAGCCTTGCTGAGCCTTGCCCTGGTGCCGGAGGATGGCAGCGAGGAATTCTACGTCACGCTGGAATGCGATGGGCCGATCGACCCCTGGGTCGAGCGCCACGTCATCCCTTTTCTCGATATGGTTCCGGACGGGCTGGTGAATCCGCGCTTGTCTCGCCGCGTCGCGGCCGAAGCTCTCGCCGGCTGGCTCGCGCATGATGAGGCGCCCGACATCGTTGCCGACTGGCCCGAGGACCTGGCGCAGCTCGCCATGCTGCTGGTCACCGGCCCGGGCATGATGCTGCCGGTGCCTCCGCTGAGCCTGCATCTGATTCCGCTCGGCGGCTTCTCGCCCGCGGCCAATAGCGTGGTGCCGCATAATGCGCTCCACGACGCCCGGGCATTGCGCGCTCATGTGATGGCCCTGGAACCCTAAGCGACGTTGCCGCGCCCCCAGTCGTCGCGCCTGGAATTGACGAAGTTGATTGGCCGAGAGGGATTCGGCCTGGCGTAAACTTCGTCACCTTTGGCAGCCTTGCGGAGGGCGTTCAGGCGAGCCGCCTTGGCGCCCGCAAGGCACCTATCCCAGAGGGCCGCGAAGGCAGGATCGCGCTTCTTCAGGGCGCAGGCGGACTTGCCGCTGAGCCCCACGGACGCGCCCGCAAAGGTAACATTGTCGCTCGCCGCCAGGGTGACACAAAAGGTAACAAGCCGATCATGCGTCCAGCCGTCGGCGCGGATGCGGCGATGGGCGGGCAAGGGCGGCAGAGGCGATTCATCCGCAAGTGTTGAGCATAAGAGCCGGTCTGTAGGACAGAGAATTTTTGCCGCGTTCGAGTGCCCGCTTTCGACCTGAAGGATCATTGGCGGCTAATGGCAGCTTTCGACCCATTGCGGTCATTAGGTGCATGCTAAAGCCGGCGGATTCACGCGGGGACACATTCGTCACCGACGCGCTTAAAGTGAATGACGTTTTCGAACTTGATGAGCCGTAGGATGCCGTGCTCGTTGGTTCAGTCGGCGCCCGATTTCATTAGCCAGACCGTACCAACTCGACACTTCAGCTGCTTATTGTTCAAATTATCAGAGCGCGCTCGATTTGTGCGGAAATCGCTCCGATACCCCTGGGCCTTATCGAGTGCGCGGTCGGCGTCGGTGGGGTTGAGTTCGCCAGCGAGGAAGGGGATCAAGTTCCCTAAGGCTTGATAGATCGACCAGCATGCGCTCAATCCGCATCTGCTTCTTCCTTTGACTTGTAGGATTTCGCTTGCGACGCGAGCAGCGGTGGCGAGGGCTATCTCGCCCGCAGCAAAGCGGCAGCCTCGATCGCGACGACGCGCAGGGTGAATAAGGTCAAACCCTGATCGTCCGTTACGGTCAGTTCAAATCGTCGGCTGTCCCAGAAGTGTTCGGCGACATCGCATAGGCGCTCGCCCGCGTATTTCACCGCTCCACACTTTAGTGCGTGGATGCTGGCAAACTCCATGCCTTCATCTTGCAAGCCCTGCTCGGCAGGGTGGTTAGTATGGAAGAAGTAGCGCGCCACGAGCGGTATAAACGCGCATCGGTGTCCGGATTTCCGTCGGCAAGCCGACATGGAACGACTTTTGCTCGCGTTGTTTTGCAACCCTGGCCGTTAAGCCTGTGCGGCGTCGCCCCAATTTACGCCCAACGTCGGGCGAGGCTCGGCGAGCTCTACCAGCTCATCATATTTTAGCGCCAGCTCTAGATGGATCTTCGCAATGCCGGGGCTCTCTGCAGCCAGGGCCAGTTCGCGCTGCCGCACAGCACGCTTGCGGTAATATTCGATGTCTTCGGACTTCATACGCCACTCCCCATGCTCAAGCGGGAGCTCGACGATTTGTCTCTCTCAGGCGCCGACTTGCTTAGACCAGAATCGGCGATGTCGACGTTATGCGCCTGTTAACCGCGAATAGCGAATCTGGCTGATCTATGTTGGTTCTACGCGAGAAGGCCGGAACGCTCCTACCTGTCGGGCTTTGGACCAGCATGTCGAAGGGCAACTTCGATGACGGCTATCGCGATGGCTGGGAAGGTGTGGCCGGAATGATCCCGCTGCCTAGCGATCCCACTAGGCCAATTCCAGGAGAGCCTGACGATTACGGGGCTGGCTTTCTCTACGGCCGTTCCGATGCGCTAGAGCGCCGACCCCTATTCTGGCGGTGGGTATCGAAAGTATAATAACACCAAATAGGTGGCTCGAGAAAATTGCATTTAAGATTCATGCATCTCCAGCAGGAAACGAAAATCTACATTTGCCCATCAAATCTGATATCGAATAGAGAAGGATTCAAAGTCTAACGCGCTGTTATCTTTCTGCTATATACGGAACTCCCCAGACTTCGCATTTGTTTTACATTGACACTACCAGTCGAAATCGACGGTCTTGGGCGCTACGTGGCACCTTCCTCCATCTTTAACGTCTCCTAGCGGCAGTGCGCCAATTTCGGCGCATGCCAACAAGGAACCCACAATGAAGATTTTTGGAACAGCGAAATCATTCGACACCATCATGGTTCGCCGCCAGATGAGGCAAGAGTCCGGTGTTGACATGCTTAGCTTTCTTCGCCCTCAGCGCAGCGCATTTTCCTGGGATAATGACGGTATCCCGATGGTCAGCCAGCTTGTCGCCTGTCGCGTAGGAGCCGACCCGAAACGCGAGCCTGCACGCTGAGCTTCCAGAAGATCTGAACCACAAGCGCCGGACGGAGACGAAAAATCGTCCCCGCCGGCGCATTTCCAACATCGATTCCAGCGTGTCGGGGGCGATTGGTCAATGCGGACTAAATGGCCGCTTTCCACCCTCAGCAGCCACTAACGATTGCGGACATTCGCCGACACAGCAGGTTGGCCGCATGAGAGCAGCGACCGCTGCAGCTATTGCGACCGGATCGCGTCGGCGCGGTTCTCCAGCGCGTCTGCCTCCTGATCCGCCTGTTCCCGCCGCTCGTCCGCGGCGGCCTCGAGGGCGTCGGCTTCCGCATCCTTGGCGCGTTCACGGGTTTCCGCGACCCTGTCCTGCTTCTCGCCCAATTGCTCGGCAGGCCCCTGTCGCAGAGTGTCTTCGCTATTCACCGCGCCCGACTCGAAGTCCGCCTTTTCACCCGCGTTCTCCCTAGGCCCCTCGCAAGCGATCACGGCAGCGGCAATTAGGATGCTTAGGCGTTTCAAGTCCCTTCTCCCGAACGGCTGACGGGATGGTCCAAGACGACAACCATTTTGAGCGGGCTAGGTTCATGGAGAAATCGCGCTCCGTTGGCTTTCAACCCACAGAATCGGTGGAAAGCTGTTCCTGCCACGGTCTTCGCCCCTTCCACCGCAAACCTTAGATCAATCAGGCACTTAGAGCGTTGGATGGTTCAGTCCCAACGCAGTTGAGTGGGGCCTCCAAGAAACCCAAAGGAGCCAGAACATGGCGCTGTTCGACATATTCAAACGCGACAAAGGCAAGGAGATATTCGAGGCCGAAGCTGACGCGCAAAGGCGGGCAGAGGCGATCAGGCAGGAGATCCGCAGGCTTGGACTGCCGGGCAACATCAACGTTGAGGTCGAAGGCTCTCGTGTGAAGGTCACGGGCGATGTGCCCGATGAAGCTACTCGGCAGAAACTCAACATGATTGTCGGCAACATCAAATACATCGAGGCGGTCGATGACAGTGCTCTGCGCAGTCCCCAGCCGCAGGCAGCACGACCCAAGGTGCACGAGGTACAGAGCGGTGACACGCTCTCCTCAATTGCTGACAAATATTATGGCGAGGCCAATGCCTACCAGCGGATCTTCGAGGCCAATCGGCCGATGCTGAGTGACCCCGATGAGATTTATCCCGGCCAAGTCCTAATCATCCCGGAGAAGACGGGTGTAATGGCCTAATGGTGCAGGATGGCGCCTGGCTAAAGCTGGGCGCCTTCCTTGCGCGCGGAACAACTTCCTGATTACCGTCCCAAAGTCCGCTTTCCAACCATTGCAGTCATTGGGCTTCGCCCGGTCGAAGCAACCCTTACCCTTCGGCCCTGGGTAGTTTCACGCTCGCCGCCGGAAGGCTCGCACTGGCGCAGGAAACCGATTACAGCCGAATCGATGGTTCCCCTTTCGTTCGCCGGTCATGACTTCTTCGCCAGCCCTCAAGGCGCGCTGTATTGGCCGGCGCAGAGCGCATTGCTGGTCGCCGACCTGCACCTCGAAAAGGCCAGCTGGTTCGCGAAAGGCGGCCAGATGCTGCCGCCCTATGATTCGCTGGCGACGCTCCAGGCACTTGAGAGGGAAATCGACCGGACCGGCGCGACGCGCCTCTATTGCCTGGGTGATAGCTTTCACGACCGGTTCGGCTGCGACCGGCTGACGAGCGAGGCTCGCACGCTGCTGACCAGCCTGACATCGCGGCTCGACTGGATCTGGATTGTCGGCAACCATGACGCCGGCTTCGCCGACCATTGCGGCGGTCGTATCGAGGAAGAGTGTGAGGTCGCAGGAATCATTCTGCGCCACGAGGCGATCGCGCACGATCCGCGCGCGGAAATGTCGGGCCATTATCATCCCAAATTCCGGCTTAACCTCAGGGGACGCAGCGTGTCGCGCCGCTGCTTCGTTGCCAGCGAAACCAAGCTGATCCTTCCGGCTTACGGCGCCTTTACCGGCGGGCTCGATGCCGGGCATCCTGAAATTGTTGGGAAGGTGGGGCGAGGCGCTTCGGCCCTGGTGCCGGTTACCGAACGGCTGCTCAAATTTCCGATTGCTGCTTGAATGTTCCCCGGCCGTCGCCGGGGAGCAGATCTTTGCGGTCGCTCAGGCGAGCTTCGCGGGGATCAGTCCCCGAACGATATTGCCGACGTAAAATCCCCCTTCCAGGTCGGCCGGCGCCAGTTCCGCCTCTTCCGCCCTGCCCTCTTCGATCAGCTTGGCGCGGAGGATGCCGGGCATCAGACCGCGCGACAATGGCGGGGTCAGCAGCCGGCCGTCGCGCTCGACGAAGATGCTGGTCCGGCTGCCCTCGGTCAGCTGGCCATCGGGATCGACGAACACGGTTTCAAATTCGCCCGCCTGCTGCCGGGTCAGGTCGAGGAAGCGGCGGTCGGTCGTCTTGTAGCGCAACCGGAAATCGCCCGGATCGACCGGCAACGGCCGCACCGCGACCCGCACTGGAACATCTTCCGGATCGTCATAGGGCTTGACCTGGATGGCCATCGATCCCGTCCGCGACAGCAGCAACCGGACCATCGCCCGATGCTTGCGGCCGAAGGTCGCGGCTTGCAGTTCGTTGCGGGCGGCATGGCGATCGAACTGGAAATCCAGATCGTCAGCCGACGCCTTCAGGCGATCGAGGTGGCGATCGAGCTCGACGATGCCCTCGGATGGATCGAAGCCCATGGTCTCGATCAGATCAAAGTCCTGGGCTTCTCGCCGCACGAAATCCCCCTTGAGCAGGCACTCGGCCCATTCATTGCTTGGCTCGCTGTCGACGACAAGCCCCGAGCCCAGTCCCAGCCGCGCTTTTGTTGATCCGCGGTGCCATTCGAGCGTCCGGATGAGGACATTGAAGGCGGCATTGCCAGGATCCCCGTTCCGGTTGGGCTCGATCCAGCCCATCGAGCCGGTGTAGGCGCCGCGCGGCTCGGGCTCGAGCCGGGTCAACGCCTCGATCGCGGCGATCTTGGGGGCACCCGTCACCGAACCGCAGGGGAAGATGGTGCACAGCAGGTCGACCGCGTCGCATCCGACCCTCAGGCGAGAACGGATCCGGCTCACCATCTGGTGAAGGGTGGGATAGGTTTCGACCGCGAACAGCTCTGGCACCTCGACGCTGCCGGCCACCGAGACTCGCGCAAGATCGTTGCGCATCAGGTCGACGATCATCAGATTCTCGGCGCGTTGCTTCTCGTCGGCTGCCAGTGCTTTCGCCTCGGCGCGATCGGCACCCGGATCGGGTCGCCGCGGCGCGGTCCCCTTCATCGGCCGGGCCTCGATCATCCCGTCGCTGATGGTGAAGAACTGCTCGGGCGACAGGGAAATGATCGCGCCGCCATCATGCTTCAGCACCCCGCCCCAGCCGGCTTGCGCAGAGCGCCTGAGCCGCGCGTAAAGCGCCAGCGGATCACCAGCCACGGCAATGTCGCAGCCAAATGTCAGATTGGCTTGATAGAAGTCGCCCGCAAACAAATGCTCGCGGACCCTATCGACCGCATTGGCATATTGAATCGGTGTCAGGCGCGGTGTGGGCCTGCCGACATAGGCCCCGTCCGGCGACGGCAGCAGTGCCGAGAGGTCTGGCGTTTCGAATCCGTCGAACAGTCCGAAGCAAAGCAAGGGGCCCTCGCCCTGCCGCGCGCTGGCACGAAGCTTGGGATCGAAAGCATGGCCGGCTTCGTAGGAAAGATAGCCGGCGGCATGCATTCCAGCCCGAAGGCCTGCCCGGACTTGTTCCAGCGCGCCGAGGACCCCGTCCCAATCGTAAGCAATGATGATCTCGTTCGGCTCATGATAAAGCCGTGGCGCCACGCCCCCTTGCCGCGCATCATCGAACAGGATCCACATAGACCGGCATTGCCCCCCATCGCGGCCCTTCGTAAAGCCTTGGGCAATTCATTCCTTGCAAGGGTTCCCGCTGATGCGTTCGTTCGTTCTGCTTGCCGCCATGATCACAGCCACCCCGCTACTCGCTCAGCAGCCCATCGACCCCAAGGTCCAGGCGAGGATCGATCGAATCTTGAAGAAGACTCCGCTGGTCGACGGCCACAACGACCTTCCCTGGGCGCTCCGCCAGGACCATGGGCAGAGCGTCGAGGGGTTGGAAAGCGGGACCGACAAGCGCGAAAAGCCTCTGCATACCGACATGGCGCGCCTGCGCGCCGGCCGGGTCGGCGGTCAATTCTGGTCCGTCTATATCAGCGGCACGATCACTGGCGATGAAGCGATCCGCACCACCATCGAGCAGATCGACACCGCCCGGCGGATCATCGAAGCCTATCCGCAGCATCTCGAACTCGCCTCTACTGCGGAAGAGATGGAGCGGATCCACCGCCGCGGCCGCATCGGGTCGCTGCTGGGAATCGAGGGCGGGCGCCAGATCGGCGGGTCGATGGCGGCGCTGCGCCGCTTCTACGATCTCGGCGTGCGCTACATGACCCTGACCCACAACCAGACGACCGAATGGGCCGACGCCGGCACCGATGAGCCCAAATATGATGGGCTGAGCCCGTTCGGAGTGGAGGTGGTCAGGGAAATGAACCGGCTGGGGATGCTGGTCGATTTGAGCCATGTGTCCCCGGCAACGATGAAGGACGCGATTGAAGCGAGCCGGGCCCCCGTGATTTTCTCCCACTCCGACGCTCATGCGCTCAACCCTCATCCCAGGAACGTGCCGGACGAGGTGCTGCGCCTGCTGCCTTCGAATGGCGGTGTGATGATGCTGACCTTTGTGCCGACATTCCTGTCGAAGGAAGATTGGGCCTGGAGCCGGGAACGGTCGGCCGAGGAGGCCCGGCTGAAGTCGCTCTATTCCTTCAGCAAGGAAAAGGTGGAGGCCGGACTCAAGACGTGGGAAGCGGCCCATCCGGCGCCGGTGGTCGATGTCGCCACCGTCGCCGACCATATCGAGCATGTCGTCAAGCTCGCAGGATATGACCATGTCGGCATCGGCGGCGACCTTGACGGGATCGACCGGACCGTCACCGGCCTCAACGGCGTCGAGGACTATCCCAATCTGTTCGCGGAGCTCATCCGGCGGGGCTGGAGCGACGAGAATCTAGCCAAGCTGGCCGGTGGGAACGTCCTGCGCGCGCTGCGGCGGGCCGAAGCGATCGCAGCCGGACTGAAGGGCGAGGCTCCCTCCATGGCAAAGCTGGAACCGGCCAAGTGAGCGAACCACCGCTTCGCGCGGCGATCATTCCCGTCACTCCGCTGCAGCAGAATTGCACCCTGCTGTGGTGCACCGAGACGATGCGCGGCGCATTTGTCGACCCCGGCGGCGATCTCGCCAAACTGAGGGCGGCGGCCGCGCAATCCGGGGCGACGATCGAGAAGATCCTGCTGACCCATGGTCACATCGACCATTGCGGGCAGGCCGGGATTTTGGCCGAGGAACTGGGCGTGCCGATCGAAGGCCCGCACGAGGACGATCTGTTCTGGATCGACCGCCTCCAGGAGGATGGGCAGCGGTACGGGATCAACGGCAGGCCGTTTCAGTCCGACCGATATCTGGTCGATGGCGACACGGTCACAGTCGGCAATTTGACGTTCAACGTGCGCCATTGCCCCGGCCATACGCCTGGGCACATCGTCTTCCACCACCCCGAATCGAAGCTGGCGATGGTCGGGGATGTGCTGTTCCAGGGGTCGATCGGGCGGACCGATTTCCCCCGCGGCAACCATCAGCAACTGCTGGATTCGATCACCCAGCGGTTGTGGCCGATGGGCGACGACACCCGCTTCGTTCCGGGGCATGGGCCGATGTCGACCTTCGGCCATGAACGGGCCACCAATCCCTTTGTCGCGGACAAGGTCCTTCAGCGGGCCTGAAGCCCTTGCGTCGTTCGCGCATTTCGCTATAGGGCGCCTTCGTTCGCGACGATCCTGCCGCCGCCGCGGGTCTCACCCGATGAGCTGGGCGAGGATAGTCGCCTATTTTTTTGGACATGGATTTAAGGAAGAGCCGAGATGGCCGTCCCTAAGAGAAAGACCTCGCCCTCGAAGCGCAACATGCGCCGCAGCCATCATGCGCTGAGTCCGGCAGCGTTTCAGGAGTGCCCCAACTGCGGCGAGCTGAAGCTCCCGCACAATCTCTGCTCGGCCTGCGGCCACTATAACGGCCGCGAGATCGTTTCGACCGAGGCCTGAGCGGCGAAAGCGGCACGAGGGCGCAAACACGCATGGCCGTGAGCCCCCGCATCGCAATTGACGCCATGGGTGGGGATATCGGCCCGGCGGTGGTGGTCGCCGGGATGGCGCGTGCGCGCCGCAAGGATCGTTCGCTGACATTCGAGGTCTATGGCGACGAGCGGAAGATTGCACCGGAGCTGGCCAAGCATCAGCCGCTGGCCTCTGTCGTCACCATCCACCACACGACAGACGCCATCGACGCCTCGGAAAAGCCGAGCCAGGCGATCCGCCGCGCCAAGACCACTTCGATGGGCCTGGCGATCAATGCCGTGAAGGACGGGCAAGCGGACGCGGCCCTGTCCGGCGGCAACACCGGCGCGCTGATGGCCATGGCCAAGCTGGCCCTGCGAACCATGCCGGGAATCGACCGCCCCGCACTGGCCGCCCTTCTTCCAACTCTCGGCACGACCGACTGCGTGATGCTCGACCTTGGGGCCAACACCGAGTGCGACGCCCAGAATCTCGTCCAGTTCGCGGTGATGGGCTCGGCCTATTCACGCACAGTCCTCGGCATCGCCAAGCCGCGGGTCAAGCTGCTCAATATCGGCACCGAGGAGCTGAAAGGCACCGGCGAGCTCAAGGAAGCAGCAGCATTGCTGCGCGAGGCGACCTACCTGCCGCTCAAATTCGACGGCTTCACCGAGGGCGACAAGCTGAGCCGTGGCGATATCGACGTGGTCGTGACCGATGGGTTTTCGGGCAACATCGCCCTGAAGACGGCGGAGGGCACGGCGAGATTTGTCACCGACCTGCTGCGCCGGGCCTTTACCTCGTCGCTCAGGTCCAAGGCCGGCTTTGCCCTGTCCAAGCCGGCCCTCAACCTCCTGAAGACCCATCTCGATCCCAACAACCATAATGGCGCGGTCTTTCTGGGTCTGAATGGCCTGGTGGTGAAGAGCCATGGCGGCGCCAACTACAAGGGCGTCGCTAACGCGATCGGCGTCGCGGCATCGATGGTCCGCAACGACATCACCCGCAAGATTGGCGAGGATCTCGACAATTTCCGCGCCCACGCATTTGCCGGGGAAGCTGCCGAATGACCCTTCGTTCCGTCGTCAAGGGCACCGGCTCCGCTCTCCCCGAACGCCGCGTCGACAATGCCGAGCTGGCAGACAAGGTCGATACGTCCGACGAGTGGATCGTCGAACGCACCGGAATCCGCAGCCGCTATGTCGCCGCCGACGGCGAGACCACGGCGACGCTGGCGGTCGAAGCCTGCCGAAAGGCGCTGGAAGCGGCCGGACTGGAACCGAATGGCATTGACTTGATCGTGCTGGCGACGGCGACTCCCGACCAGACCTTTCCCTCTTCGGCGACCAAGGTCCAGGCGATACTTGGCATCAATGATTGCATCGCCTTCGACGTCCATGCGGTCTGCACCGGTTTCCTCTATGCGCTGAGCGTTGCCGATGCGATGCTGCGCGGCGGCAATGCCCGGCGCGCACTGGTGATCGGGGCCGAAACCTTCAGCCGGATCCTCGATTGGGAAGATCGGACGACCTGCGTCTTGTTCGGCGATGGCGCCGGCGCGGTCGTGCTGGAGGCCGAGGAGGGCGAAGCCGGCATCCTGTCGACCAAGCTGCATGCCGATGGACGCCATAATGGGCTGTTGTTCGTCGATGGCGGGCCTTCGACTACCGGCACCGTCGGCAAGTTGCGCATGAAGGGGCGCGAGGTGTTCCGCCATGCCGTGATCAACCTTGCCGACGTACTGTCGGAGGTTCTGTCGGAAGTCGGGCTGACGACCACCGACATCGACTGGGTGGTTCCGCATCAGGCCAACGCCAGGATTCTCGATGCCACTGCCAGGAAGCTGGGACTGCCGCCCGAAAAGGTGGTGGTCACGGTGGACCGCCACGCCAATACGTCGGCAGCTTCGGTGCCGCTGGCGCTTGACGTCGCGGTGCGTGATGGACGCATCCAGCGCGGCGATCTTCTGGTACTGGAAGCGATGGGCGGTGGATTTACTTGGGGCGCAGCTGCGCTTCGCTATTGAAAGCCAAGGAAATTCGGGCAAGAGTCGAATTGCCGACAGCGAAGCTTTGCGATAGCGTAACAAGCTGCTCGGATTAGCTGGTCAATCACGGGGCGGAGATTCACACTATGGCAGACGCGGGTGTTGCCCGATCGACGGACATTATGCACGCGGGCACGCTGACCCGCGCCGATCTGTCCGACATCGTCCACAATCGGCTGGGCGTATCGCGCGCCGAAAGCGCCGGGATCGTCGAGCGGGTGCTGCACCACATGTGCCACGCACTCTCCGTCGGCGAGAATGTGAAGATCTCCAGCTTCGGCACCTTCATCCTTCGCGACAAGGGCCGGCGAGTCGGCCGCAACCCCAAGACCGGCGTCGAGGTGCCGATCGCTCCGCGGCGCGTGATGACCTTCCGCGCGAGCCAGATCATGCGCGACCGGATTGCGAAATAGGCAGGGCGTTGGCGACCGGCGAAAAGGCTCCGGACGCCTTCCGAACCATCGGCGAACTTAGCGCCGACTTGGGGGTGGCGCAGCACATCCTGCGCTATTGGGAGACAAAATTCCCGCAGCTGAAACCGCTGCAGCGGGCCGGCAATCGCCGTTATTATCGCCCGGCGGATGTTGCCCTGGCCAAACGCATTCACCGCCTCCTCAACGAGGAGGGCTATACGGTGAAGGGCGTGCAGAAGCTGCTCAGGTCGAAGGAGGCAGCGGACGGGATAGAGCCACCGTCAGCGGTGAAGGCAACGCCAGGGGCACAGGTCATCACAAGGCCAGTTTCCGCGACGCATGGCCCGATTGATATCGAGCGGCTCAAATCGGTCCGGGACCAACTCGTGGCGGCCTTAGAAGATTAGCCCAATTCTTTCGGCTTGAGGAAACGGACAAGCTTCCCGTCCCCCGTGCCAGCATCCTGCCATCGGTCGCCAGGCAGCTCGATTTCCAGCAGCGAGCCAGTTGGCATTTCAATCTCGCCGCCGCTCAATCGCGAGGCGAGCCGCTCGAACCCCGGATTGTGGCCGATCATCAACAGGCGCCGGACGGAAGCGTCCACCTCCCGCACGATGGTGAGCAACTGCCCTACCGGCGCGTCGTAGATCCGCTCGTCGAAGCGCGGTGCAACACCGGCGAGTTCGGCCGTCTGGACGGCCCGCGCGGCCGGGCTCGACAGGATCAAGTCAAAATCTGCTCCAAGCTTGCGAATTTCCTCACCCATCCGCGCGGCGTCGCGCTCGCCCCGCTCCGCCAGCTGCCGGTCGAAATCCCGACCTGTTGTGGAGTCGCGCTCGGTCTTGGCGTGGCGAAAAAGGGTCAGAATTTTCATGAAACCGTCTCCGCCAGCCCAACGCTGGCTTGGCCGAATAGCTTCGTCCGCACCCGCTCAAGTGCCGCGTCAAGCGGAACCCGCGAGATCGACACCTCCGGCGGAAAGGCGGACAGCAGTCGTGAGGGCAGCGCGCTCGACAGGATGACGAACAGACCCCTGTCGCCCTGACGCCTGATCAGCCGGCCGAACGCCTGGGCCATCCGCGCACGAACCACCCGATCGTCATAGGCGCTGCCGCCATTGGCAAGCCTGCGCGCCGCATGAAGCACGGTTGGCCGCGGCCAGGGCACCCGCTCCATCACCACCAGCCGGAGCGATTCGCCGGGCACGTCTACTCCGTCGCGCAACGCATCGGTGCCGAGCAGCGAGGCGTGCGGATCGTCGCGAAAAATATCGACCAGCGTCCCGGTGTCGATCGGGTCGACATGCTGGGCCAGCAGCGGCAGGCCGGCCCGCGCCAGCCGGTCGGCGATGCGAGCGTGAACCGCACGAAGTCTCTGGATGGCGGTGAACAGGCCGAGCGTCCCGCCCTCTGCCGCCTCGATCAGCCGGGCGTAGGCGCCGGCAAGTGCGCCGACATCATTGCGGCCAAGGTCGGTGACGATCAGCACTTCGGCCTGCCGACCGTAATCGAACGGGCTGGCCGCTTCGAAATGCCCGGTCGAGCCGGGCAGATGCAGCGCGCCGGTTCGCGCCTCGGCACTCGGCCAGCCCTCGGCGCCGCGCAAGGTTGCCGAGGTGACCAGCACGCCGTGCGCCGGCTCCAGCACAGCCCGGGCCAGCGGCCGAGTCGGGTCGAGCCAGTGGCGGTGGAGGCCGACATCATATTCGCGCCCCTCCACCCGATCGATCGCCAGCCAATCGACGAAATCCGGATCTCCGACGCCGCCTACCCGGCCGAGGAGCGCGATCCAGGACGCCAGCGTTTCGCGCCGCCAGGCGAGCCCGCTGATCGCGCCTTCGACCCGTGCGCGCGCCTGGGAATCCAGCCAGTCGGGCGCGTCTTCGAGGATCGCCTCCAACCGTCGTGTCAACGCTGCCAGCGGCCTGGCCAGCGTTTCCAAAGCTTCCATTGCCGACGCTGCAGCGGTTACAAGATTGCCGTCAGGCTCGGCCAGCTCGGTCTCCAGCCCATAGCCGGCCTCCTGCGCCTTGGCCCGGGCATAGACCGTGCCGCGCGCCTCCGACAGCAAGGCTTCTACGGGACCAAAGGGATCGCCCTCGGCGAGTCGCGCCAGCCATCCCTCGGACGGCAGCGACCGCGCCGCCTCGACCGCGGCGTCGAGCGCCTGGCTGCCTTGCTCGTCATAGCTGGCGACGTCGAGCAGCCGCGCCGCCAGGCCGCGCCGCCGCCCCCGCGACTTGCCTTCCGGTCCGACGATCCAACGCCGCATCTCGATCGCCTCACGCCCGGTCAGCGCGGCCGAAAAGGTCGAATCCGCGGCGTCATACAGATGATGACCTTCGTCGAAGATGATTCGGCTGGGGGCGTCGGGCCGGCCGCGGGCGGCATTGACCATCACCAGCGCATGATTGGCGATGACCAGGTCGGCCTCGCGCCCGGCCCGCTCGGCCCGCTCGATGAAGCATTTCCGGTAATGTGGGCAGCCGGCATAGACACATTCGCCGCGCTGGTCGGTGAGCGCGGCCGAGCCGGCCTTGCGGAACAGGCTCGGCAGCCAGCCCGGGAGGTCGCCGCCGACCATGTCGCCATCCTTGCTGTAAGCCGCCCAGCGCCCGACCAGCTGCGCCAGCACCGCGGCTCGGCCCGAAAAGGCGCCCTGCATCGCGTCCTCGAGGTTGAGCAGGCAGAGATAATTCTCCCGGCCCTTGCGGATCACGATCCGTCGCTTGCGTTCTTGCGCGTCGGCAAACAGCCGCTTCCCTTCGGCGTCAAGCTGCCGCTGCAGCGCCTTGGTGAAGGTCGACACCCACACAGTGCCCTGCGCGCGATCCGCCCACAGCGAGGCCGGTGCCAGATAGGCGAGCGTCTTGCCGATCCCGGTGCCCGCCTCCGCCAGCAGCATGTTGGGCTCGCCGGCGGCGCGGCGCGGCGCGAAAATCGAAGCGGCCTCGCCGGCCATCGCCCGCTGCCCCTCGCGCGGTTCCGATCCCTTGCCGGTCAGTTCGGTAAGCTTCGCCATCGCCTCATCGGGCGGTATCGAAATGGGCCTGGGCTGGGGCCGATCGGCTGTCTCTTCCCATTGCTCGAGACGGGAAAAGAGCATCCGCTCACCCCGTTCGGGCTTGGGCAGCCGCTGGCCGATGAACGGCGCCCAGCCCCAGCCGAGCCGGTACAGCGTCGCGTTGGAGGTCCAGGCGCCTTCGCGTTCGGGCCAATCCGGACTGGCGAGCGTTGCCAGCAGCGCGTCGGCGATCGCGACCAGGGCGGCGGCAGCCTCCGTGTCGCCCGCCGGAGGCGCCACTCCGACGGCCCGCGCCAGTCCGGCCACGGTCGGCACGGCGAAGCGGGCGGGATGGATGAAGGCGAACAGCTCGAGCAGGTCGAGCCCGGACACATCGGCATAACCAAGGCGTTGGCCGACCAGCGGTGCGTTCAGGATGATGTGCGGAGTGTCGGCCAGCCGGGCGATCGCCTCGCCGCGCGACGCCTCGCGCGTCTCGCCACCACCGGCGATCCAGATGCCGGCATGGGTTGCATGGAGGGCGGGAAGAGGCAAAGGAGCGGCCACGGCAATATATTCAATGACTTCGTGAGAACGAAAGGGCAACAGCTTGAGCGACGAGGCGATCCAGAATGCTGCCATGACCAGCAAGGCCTGGCCGTATGAGGAAGCGCGCAAGCTGTTGAAGCGCTGGCCGGAAGGGAAACCGAACGGCGAGCCGATGCTGTTCGAGACCGGCTACGGCCCGTCGGGCCTGCCGCACATCGGCACCTTCAACGAAGTGCTGCGGACCACCATGGTCCGCCATGCCTACGAGGAATTGACCGGCGGAGCCCCCACGCGCCTCATTGCCTTCAGCGACGACATGGACGGTCTCCGCAAGGTGCCCGACAATGTGCCGCAGCAGGAGATGCTGGCCCAATATCTCGGCCATCCGCTGACCAGCATCCCCGACCCGTTCGGCGAATATGACAGCTTCGCCCACCACAATAATGCGATGCTCCGGCGCTTCCTCGACCGCTTCGGCTTCGATTATGAGTTCGTCTCCTCGACCGAATATTACGCCAGTGGCCTGTTCGACGAGACCATCCGCCAAGTGCTGCGCAAGTGGAACGAGGTGATGGGGGTAATGCTGCCCACCCTGCGCGAGGAGCGGCGCCAGACCTATTCGCCGGTGCTGCCGCTGTCTCCCACCACGGGCAAGGTGCTGCAAGTGCCGGTCCGCGTGGTCGATGCCGAGGCCGGCACCATTGCCTTCACCGACGAGGATGGAGCCGAAGTCGAGCAGTCCGCGCTCTCCGGCCAATCAAAGCTGCAGTGGAAGGTCGACTGGGCTCTGCGCTGGGTCGCGCTCGGCATCGATTATGAAATGTCGGGCAAGGACCTGATCGATTCCACCATCCAGTCGGGCAAGATCGCCCGCGTCCTCGGCGGCCGCCCGCCGGAGGGCTTCAACTATGAGATGTTCCTCGACGAGAAGGGCGAGAAAATCTCCAAGTCAAAGGGCAACGGCCTCAGCCTCGAGGAATGGCTGACCTATGGCAATGAGGAAAGCCTGGCCTTCTTCGCCTACCGCGAGCCGAGGAAGGCCAAGAGCCTGCACATCGGCGTCATTCCGCGAGCGGTCGACGAATATTACCAGTTCCGCGGCAATTATCCGGACCAGCCGATCGAGCAGAAGCTCGGCAATCCGGTCCACCATATCCATGGCGGCAAAGTGCCGACCGCTACGCTGCCGCTGACCTATGGCCTGCTGCTCAACCTCGCCTCGCTACCGGGCGTGGGCGACAAGGAAACGGCCTGGAAGTTCGTCCAGCGTTACGCTCCGGAAACCTCACCCGAAATGCATCCCGAGCTGGACAAGCTGATCCGTCTGGCGGTCAACTATGCCCGGGACTTCGTCGCGCCGACGCTGCACCGGCGATCGCCGGAGGGGCATGAGGTCCAGGCGCTGAAGGACCTCGACGCCGAGCTGGCCAAGCTGCCCCCCGACACCCCCGGCGACGAGATCCAGAACGTCGTCTTCGAGGTCGGCAAGCGCCACCCGTTCGAGTCCTTACGCCACTGGTTCCAGTCGCTCTACGAGACGCTGCTCGGCTCCAGCCAAGGCCCCCGCATGGGCAGCTTCATCGCGCTTTACGGAATCGACAACAGCAGGCGGCTGATTGCGGAGGCATTGACGACCGCCTGAGACGGCAACCCATTGCGGACGCTCAAATGCATTGACATCATCCGGCAATGAAATTGCACCTCCTATCGTTGACGGCGCTGCTGCCTTTGGTTGCCTGCACTCAAGTGCAATCGGTTGGGTCGTGCGGGGAAAGCTTCTGCGTTCCGGCCGATGCCAAGCTGTTGGGTAAGCGCACTCCCGTGGAGGACTTCAACATCTACCAAGTGGCATGGCGCGGCTCTCGGTTCACGATTTACGAGGGCAACCATCCGGAGGGCAATGACGATGCAGGCGGCACCGTGGTTGGTTTGCCCCGTAATAGGGCCGGAACGCTGCGCGTCGGGGACAGAGAAGGAAGTCTCATTTTCGATACGCAGCTTGATTGGCCCGCCTACATAGACGTGATGGGCCCTTGTCCATCGATCGACAACTGCCCGGTGAAGTCGTTGGCGCGCGAGATAACCTTCCGGACCTAAATGACCGCTTTCCACCTGTTCCGGCCACAACCGACCCATTGCGGACACTGGAACCTGCCCCCCCAATTCGTCATTCCCGCGAAAGCGGGAACCCAGCAAACTAATCCAACAGCTCCAACCCGAAGTCTTCGGCGAGATCGCGCCAGTCGGGTTGGTTGCCTCAATCAGTTCAAGCTTCCAGGCGCGGTTCCATTTCTTGATCCGCTTTTCGCGGAGGATCGCCTCTTCCATCGTTGTATGCTGTTCGAACCAGACTAGTAGTTTGACGCCATAATCGTTGGTGAAGCCGCGAACTTGGCCGGTGCGATGTTGGTACCAACGGGATAGCGGGACGGATGTGACGCCGGTGTAGAGTGGTGCCGTTTCGCTTTGACGCGAGGATGTAGACGGTCGGACTGAAGTCTCGGCTCATGACTATTTGCTTAGCTGGGTTCCCGCTTTCGCGGGAATGACGAAAGTTGGGGTAGCGCGCCGTCCCGTGCCTAGCGCGCTCTCACGCGATCGCGGTGCACCGGCTCTGCCGGCACCTCTGTCGCGTCGAGTTTTACCGCCTCTTCGCGGCTTAACCCCGCCTTTTCCAGCGCCACGACCAACGCCAGCTTCGGATCGACCTCGATGTCCGGTGCGACGCCGGTGCCTTCCCAGTCCTTGCCGGTCTTGATGTCGAAGGTTCGACCGACCGGCATCCACACCGAGAAATTGTCGTTGAGCGGCGCCGGGCCGCCGAAATGGTTGGCGCCCGCGGTGGCCTCGCCGATCAGAGTGCCGCGGCCGGTCGACTTGAACGCCAAAGCAAAATGTTCGGCAGCCGAGCCGGTGACGTTGGAGACCAGCAGATAGACTTTGGCGTCACGCAGCGAAGCCGTATCGTTGGGCAGCGCATAGTGAGTGGTGCGGACGAAACGGTCGTCCTTGACCCTTTCCAAAGCCGTGGCTTCCGGGAATGGCGACCCATGGCGGTCGAAGGTCGAGCGCGGCAGTTCCAGCGTGACGAGCGGCGTCTTCGCCGCGAACAGATAGGGGAAGATTTCGTCCATCTCCGCCATGCCGCCGCCATGATGGTTGCGCAGGTCGAAGATGATGCTCTTGGCTTGCCTATTGTCCGCCATGAACTTGCGGACTGCCGCCACTTCCTCGTCGGTGCCCATGAAGGCCGTGAAGCGGATGTAGGCCACGCCCGGAGCGATCTCCCTGGCTGACTGGATCAGCGGCGGAGAGCCATTAGGCGGACCGCCACCACCACCGCGCTGCCGCTCCGGTCCGCGCAGTTCGATGCGCAGATGTCCGTCCTTCTCGACGGCCTGGAGATCGTCGGTCAGCCTGCGGGCCAGTTCGATCCGGCTGCCCCGGTCATATCGGCTGGTGGCGAGGTTGGATCGAAGCATCGCGGAATAGCGCTTGGCCTGCTCCGGATAGACGAAGTTGAGCTCAAGCTCGCCCGCCAGCTTCTCGGCCACGGCCCGCCCCTCGCCCTGCGCCAGCGGCTCATCGGCGCCGGCTGGCAATGGGCGGGAGGCCGGTACGGGGGTCGGAGCCGGCGCCGCCTGCTGCTGTGCGGTGGCGGCCGCCGCGATGATGGCGGTGGTGAGCAGAAACAAGCTTATTCTCACGTCAAAACCTCTACTGTGTTGTCCTGTCAACACGGTAGGAAAAGAGGCTCACCAAGTCTCGTCGATTTGATGCGAGGCAATGCCAGATTTTGCCGTGAAGCTAGGGCCCGAAGCTCAGAATCTGCACGTCGATCTTGCGATGATCGACCAACATCGTCCCGCGGGCGGGCTGCGCCTTGGCAGCGGTGGTCGTGCGCTTGGCGTGATCGTGCTTGGCGGCCGTGCATTTTTTGTCGTGGGGTTTGCCCGCCCAGACAGGTGCCGAAACCGACGCACTGAGCATCAGCGACATGGCGATGGCCGCATTGGCAAGAAGCTTGGACATGGTTCCGATCCTGATCCCCCCTCCTTCATACTCCTTTCAGGGAGCGCTGCGTAGGCATTTGCGCTGGCGCTCGTGCCAAAATTTGGCAAGGTTCGGGGGATGTTCGACAGTTTCGACCTGAAGCTCCTCAATGCCTTGCAGGAGGATGCTGACCGCACCGCAGAACAGCTCGCCGAGCTGGTCGCCCTGTCGCCTTCGGCCATCGCCCGTCGGTTGCGCCGGTTGAGGGAGGTTGGCGCGATTGCCCGGACAGTGGCCTTGCTGCCCGCCTCGATTGTCGACCGGCGCCTTCGCGCGCTGGTCAGCGTTCAGCTTAACGAACATGCCGAAAAGGGCGGGCTCGCCGAGTTGCGGAATCGAATGCAGTCGCTTGACGAAGTCCAGCTCTGCCTGGAGGTCAGCGGCAGCGAGGATCTGCTGCTGCTGGTGGCCTGCCGCGACATGGCCGAGTTCAACGCTTTCGCCGATGCCGAGCTGGCGGCCAGCCCGGTGGTCCGCCGCTACGTCACCAGCTTCGTCAAGAAAGAGATCAAGAACCGGCCGATGATCCGGCTGGATGAGAGGGATGTGCAAAGCTGACTCCTCCCCAGCAATTGCTGGGGAGGGGGACCGCCGCAGGCGGTGGAGGGGTTCTAAGCGTCAAGCTGAAGAGCCCCTCCGTCAGGCCTTCGGCCTGCCACCTCCCCTGCAAATGCAGGGGAGGAGATTCTTCACGCCGCCTTCTTGCTCGCGATCCAGCGGTCGATCTTCTGCTCGAGAATGCTGAGCGGAAGCGAACCGGTCATCAGTACCTGGGCGTGGAACTCGCGGATGTCGAACTTGTTGCCAAGCTCGGCCTCGGCCTTGCGCCGCAGCTTCTGGATGGTCATCGCCCCGGTCTTGTAGGCCAGCGCCTGGCTGGGGATGGCGATGTAGCGCTCGACCTCGGCGGTGGCGTCCGTCTTGCCCATGTCGCTGTGCGACATCATGTAATCGATCGCCTGCTCGCGGGTCCAACCCTTGCTGTGGATGCCGGTGTCGACCACCAGCCGCATCGCCCGGAGCATCTCATCGCTGAGCGTTCCGAAGCGCTGGATGGGATCCTTGTAATAGCCCATCTCGTAACCGAGCGTCTCGGCATAGAGCGCCCACCCCTCGACGTAGGCGGTATTGCCGCCGAACCGCATGAACGGCGGCAAATCCTGATTCTCCTGGGCTAGCATGATCTGGAAATGGTGCCCCGGTGCGCCTTCGTGCAGGTAGAGCGTGGTCATGCCGGGAGTGGTCCGCGACGGCAGGTCATAGGCGTTGAAATAGAAGATGCCGGGCCGCGTACCGTCGGGCGTCCCCTGCTCATAGCTACCGCCCGCCTGGAATTTCTCGCGAAATTCCTCATAGGGCCGGATCTCGAGCTTCGACTTGGGAATGGTCGAGAAATAGGTCGTGAGCTTCGCATCGACCGACTTGCCGATGTCGTAATAGCCCTGGGTCAGCGCCTCGCGGGTCGGCTTCTTATATTTGGGGTCGGTGCGCAGATGCTCGAAGAACTGCGGCAGCGTGCCCTGAAAACCGACCTCCTGCTTGACCTTTTCCATCTCGCCGGTGATCCGCGCGACTTCGCTGAGGCCCGTCTGGTGGATTTCCTCGGGAGTGAGCTGCAGGGTGGTCGTCGACTGCACCATGTAGCGATAAAGGGGGTCACCGCCCTTCATGTACATCAACCCTTGTCCATCGCGGGCCTTGGGCAGGTAGCTGGTCTTCAGATAGTCGCGAAGCCGAGTCATCGCCGGGTAAATGTCGTTGGCGATCGCTGCCCGGTAGGCGGCCTCGAACCGCTTCTTGTCCGCTTCGCTGAAATCGGCCGGGAATTTCTTGACCGGCTGATAGAAGGGAGATTCCTCGACCGGCTGCTTGAGCTGGGTGTCGAGCTGCTCGATGACGTTCTTGATCGTCAGCTTGGTCTCGAACACGCCGGCCGCCTCGCCTTCCTTGAAGCGGCCGATCGAGCGGTCGAGCAGCACCACATAGCCGGCGTGGCGCTTCAGCGCATTCTCATAGTCGGCAACGGTCTTGAACGGCGCCGCGCCGCTGCCGCTCGAGAAGCTCGGGTAGAAGGTATGGAAGCCCGAGAAATGGTTCAGCGGGCGAACCTTGGTCACGTTCAGATATTGGGGCTCATAACCTTTGAGCGTGTCCTTGATGCCGAATTCGAACACGTCATAGGCGAGCTGGTCGGTCGGGCTGAGCGACGCGCGGTCGATCGCGTGCAATGCGGCAAGGTCCGCCTCGTTGGCGGCCTTTTCCTTCGCCAGATATTCCTCGGTGATATAGTCGCCGAACTGGTCGGCGTAGCGCAGGTCGCCGCGGAAAATGCCGAACAGCGGGTTGCGCTTGAGCTGTGCCTCATCGCTTTCCTTGAACAGGCGGAACAGCCGGTCACGCGGCGTTTCGGCGGCGGCCGTGGCAGGCGCGGCCGGCGCCGTCTGCGCGGCCACCGGCGCGATCGAGAACATGGCTGTGGATAGCAGGATGGTGACAGTCGTCTTGCGGCAGAACAATTTTGAGACCCCTACGATGCGGTGTATTAACGCCATAAAACAGCTCGGGCGCCGCGACAAGAGCAACCTGTGCGCTCGTTCACCCAAACGAGCTTGCGCGGGTTGCTCAACGCGCCTTCGACCAACGGCTAATCCGGGTCTGCCGGCTACCAGAAGAAGTTGTGGATCACGTCGACGACCTGGCCGCTGTAGATATTCACCAGCAGCGCATCGTCATAGTAGCGGACCCAACGGTACGGCCCATAGGCCGGCGGCAGCCGATACCGCCACGGATCGTCCAGCCAATAGTTGGTGCGGTAATAGCTCGGCCACAGGTTGAGGCCGATCGAGAAGCGGCGGTAGCCATAGCCATAGGGGTCATAGTAGCGGCCGAGCCGGTACAGCGTCCGGTAGCGGTTGCGATAGTTCGACCAGTCGTAGCGGTGGTCGCGGCGCCAATCGCGCGACCAGCCGTGGCGGCCGTCACGGTCGCGGCGCCAGTCGCGGTCATTGTCGCGGCGGCCATCGCGGTCACGACGCCAGTCGCGATCATCATCCCGGTCGCCCCTGCGCCCATCGGCCCCGTCGCGGCCAATCTGGCTGAATGCACCTGCCAGCCCCTCGCGGCGACGTTCGGTCTGCTGAATAGGCTGGACCGGCTCGATCACCTGGACCTGCTCGATCTGCCGCACGTCGCGATCGCCCGGGCGAACGCGCTCGATCCGTCGAACGCCGTGATCGTCGCGATCCGCCCGTTCGATCCGCCGAACGCCGCGATCCTCGCCATCGACGCGCTCTATGCGCTGGACCCGGTCAACGCCGGAAGCACGTTCGCCGCGCGGTGCACGCTCGGCCCGGGCCGGACGGTCGCCGTTCGACCGCTCGCTGCGCTGCGAACGCGTGGGGCCGTCATCCAACTTACTGTCACCTTTGCTCGCGCGTTCGGCATGGTTGCGCATGCCGCGCACGAGGCCGCCATCGTCGGCATAGGCGGCCGCCGGCACAAGCATGCTGGCAGCCATCAATGGAACCAAAAACTTACGCATCACCGAAACTCCACAAGCAATGCGACTTCATGAGTCGTTGGGCGGAGGCTGCGCGTCGCTCAATGAGCCGTTGCTGAACCGTGACGAATTCCCCGGTTCATGCGGCGGCGGCTGGCCAGGATCCGGGTGGGCCGCAGGCAATGGTGCCGCCGTCTGAGCCGCCCTGGCGACGGCTTTCAATATTCGCGGCGTTGCTCCGCAGCGGCAGATGTTCGGAAGAGCGGAAAGCTGCTCCGGTGTCGGACTTGGGGTGGCGCGCATTAGCGCTGCCAGCGCCATGATGAAGCCGGGATCGCACCGGCCGCACTGGCTCACCTGCTCGGCGGCCCAGGCCTGTTGCAGCGGATGCGCGCGATCGACGGAAAGGCCCTCGATCGTGATGATGTCGGCACCCTCGGCGGAGGCGATCGTCAGCTGGCACGACAGCACTGCCCGCCCATCGGCGATCACCGTGCAGCTGCCGCAATCGCCGCTGTAGCAGCCATGCTTGGTTCCGGTGAGGTTGGATGCATCCCGCAGCGCGAATAGCAACGGCGTTGCCGGATCGAGCTTGTAGCGGATCGCTTCGCCGTTGACGGTCATTCGGGTCATGGCGCGAGCCTAGCTTGCAAACTGACGGTACGCGAGACCATGATGCGGCCCATGGGGAGCATCGCCACGGCGCGGGGACGCATCGGATTTTTGGAAGGCGGAAGCGGCGATGCCACGCCAATCATTTTCCTGCACGGCGTCGGATCGGACAAGAGCGTCTGGCGGCCTCAGCTAACTCATTTCGGCAGGTCGCGGAGGGCGATTGCTTTCGATTATCCCGGCTATGGCGAAAGCGAGTTTGTCGAAGGCGCGACACGTGACGACTATGCCGGCGCCATCCTTGCGGCAATGGACGCCCTCGGTATCGAACGAGCCCATGTCTGCGGACTTTCACTGGGCGGAGTGATCGCCATCGCCATGCATGCTGCAGCCGCCGACCGTTGCGCCTCGCTGATCATTGCTGACAGTTTCGCGGTCCATCCCGAAGGCCGGGCGATTTATGATCGCTCGATTGCCGCCAGCAAGTCGTTGACCATGCGCGAACTGGCCGAGGCCCGGACCGGACTGCTGCTTGGCTCGGCTGCCACGCCCGAGCTTCGTGCCGAGGTGATCGAGACGATGGCAGCCATCGACCCTGCCGCCTATCGGCTTGGCGCTGAAGCGGTCTGGCTGGCCGATCAGCGCGAACGGGCTTTGGCGATCCATGTGCCGACCTTGATTCTGGTCGGCGAGGAGGACGGCATAACGCCCCCCACGCTGTCCGAAGAATTGCATGAAATCATATCCGGATCGGATCTTGCGTTCATTCCGGCCGCGGGACATTTGGCCAATATCGAGAGGCCGGAAGCCTTTAATGCGGCAATTGAATCCTTAATTTCCGAACAGCGTTAGCGACCTGTTAACTACGTGATTTAAGGCTGTTTTTTCCTTGTCCTGCGAAAAGCGGGGCAATGAACAGCGCCGCTCTCCGCTTCACCCGCCGCATCCTGCCCGGCTTTGCCCTGGTAGCGCTGGCCATGCCCGTTCAGGCCCAGGTGGCGAGCGGGTCATACCGGTCGATGACCAAGACCGAAGCGATCCTTGGCGGATCATCCAGCGCGCTGGCGGCAATCACCACTCAGCAGGGCGGCCGGGCGCTCTACAGCTCGTTTGTTGTGCCGGCGAGCCGGAACGTCAGCGCTCAGCCGGCAATGGCCAACTATGTCCGGCAGCCGGTATCCGCCGACCGGCCCGACGTGTTCAACAGCGTCGCCTTGGCCATCGGCCGCAGCCCGCTCGATGCGCGCTGGAACCAGGTTTCGGGGGCGGGCGTCGGCAGCAACGCCGGCGCCTTCGCCGCGTCGCTCCGCGGCCAGGAGGTTCTGGCCAAGCTCGAGGCGGTGAACGGCTATGTCAACGGCCGCGTCCGCTTCGTCGACGACCGGGTCCAGTTCGGCGTTCCCGATCGCTGGCTGGCCCCCGCCGACACGCTGGGCCGCGGGCGCGGCGACTGCGAGGATTTCGCGCTGGCCAAGCGCGCCATGCTCCGCGCTGCGGGCGTGCCAGAGCGCGATCTTTACCTGGTCGTGCTGAGGGATCTTAGCCGCCGCGCCGACCATGCGGTGCTGGTCGTCCGGGCCGCCGGTCGCTTCCTGGTGCTCGACAATGGCACCGACCGTATCGTCGATTCCGCCGACGTCGCCGATTATAAGCCGATGATCACCTTTGCGGCCGCCGGCCGAAGCTACACCCATGGCTATCGCCGCGATGTGCCGCCGCTTACCTATGCCGCCAAACGCGTCACGCCTGCGGTGGTTTTGGCCGAAACGCGATTTGAACCTTCCTCGGGCGACAGCGAGCTGCCCGACGTCGTCCGCGAGACCGCCAGCCTCGTCCCTTCGACTATATCACTCTGATCAGCGTTCGCGCAGCGCGTCGCTGCGGGCTTTGAGGACCGGCTTCAGCAGATAGCTGAGCACGCTCTTGCGGCCGGTGATGATCTGCGTGTCGGTCATCATGCCAGGCGTGATCGGCAGCCGGCGGCCGGCCTTTTCCAGATAGGCCCTTTGGGTTTCGACGATGACGATGAAATAGGCCTCACGCTCGACTTCGTCATAGATGCTGTCGGCCGATACCTGGACGACCTTGCCGTCGAGGCCGCCGTAGGTCGAGAAGTCATAGGCGGTGATCTTGACCAATGCCTTGTCGCCAACCTTGATGAACGCGATGTCGGCGGGCTTGACGCGGGTTTCGACGAGCAGCTTGTCGCCCATCGGCACGACTTCCATCACCTTCTCGCCGGGCTGGACGAAGCCGCCGATGGTCGTGACCTGGACGTCGTTGACCACACCGTCGACCGGCGAGCGCAGCTCGAACCCGCGCGAGCCGCGCAGCGATTCTACGTTGACGGCCAGCTTCTGCTGCACCTGGCTGCGCTCGTTGAGCGCGTCCTGGCGGAAGGTGAACGAGGCCTCGCTGGCCTGGCTCAGTGCTTCGCTGACCGCGGCCATCGCCCGGCCTTGCTGCTCGCGCGCGGCCGCAATCCGGCCCTGCAGGTCGACGACCTCGCGCTGGGCAGTCGCCAGCTCGGTCTTCGGGACGATATTCTTGGCCGCCAGCGGCTCGAGGCGATCCACATTCTCTTGTGCCAGCGCCAGGCTGCGAGTCAGAGAGCTGATCGTTGCGGCAGCCTCCGCCGCTTCGCGCCGCCGCTGCTCCGCCGAGGAACGCAGCGCGGCCACTCGGCTGGACAGTGCCTGGCGACGAACCGTGCTCAGCGCCGCCTCCTCGCCGGCCAGGGCTGACGACGAGGCACCCCCTCCTTCGGCGGCAAGTCGGGCAGAGCGGGCTTCGAGCGCTTCGGTTTCGGCCTGGACCTGGCGGCTTTGCGGATTGTCGAGCCGGGCCAGCAGCTGGCCCCTTGAAACCCGCTGTCCCGACCGGACCAGCAGCTCGGCAACCGTCGCCGGCTCGGAAGCCTGAATGAGCTGGACCTTGCTCGACGGGATGACCTTGCCGGTGCCGGCCGTCACTTCATCGACCTGGGCAAGCGCCGCCCACAGCAGGAACACCGCAAAGCCGATGGCGACCGACACGATAATCAGCCGCGCGCCCGTCAATGGCTGACGATGGCGGTGCGTCGCCGGCGGAAGGAAGGGAATCGTTGCCATGATTTTACTCCCGCGACGCCAACGTGACAGCTTCGACCGCTTCTTCCGGCTTCGACTGCTGCGCCGCGATTGACTTGGTTGCCGATCCAGTTTCGGACGGCATCGGAATGTTCAGCGTCCAGCCCTTGGTCGTATCGAGCAGGCCGCCCACGTCATTTTCGGCGCGCGGGACGGGCGGCCCAGCCGGCGCCGGACCCTCGACCGGGAGCAGCGTGCCATCTGTCAGGACCGCCTGGCGAAGGGGCGGGCGCAGCGCCAGCGGGTCGGACGGCTCGCCGATATAGCGGCCGGTGAAGGCCGCGGTCGAACCCCAGGCGCCGGGCCAGCGGTAGAATATATGTCCGCCGATCTGGGCAAGCTTGGCCAGCCGCGGAGCCCAATAAGGTGCAACATAGTCGGCATGATAATGGGTTGCCGCACCGACCGACTTCTCGACGAAGCCGTCGATTGCCGCCGCCGCGATTTTTTCTGCTTCCTGCCATGCGCCGAGCGCGGGACGCCGGTAGAGCGAACCGTCGCAGGTGAAGCTGAACTGGCAAACCGGCTGGCGTGCGCCCTGATAGACCACGCCGCAGATCGACTTGGGAAAGGCAGGATGGCGCATCCGGTTGAGTACGACCTGGGCAACCGCACGGCGGCCCTGGAGTGGCTCGAAGCCCGCCTCATAATAAATCGCCTGCGTCATGCACAGCAGTGCCCGGCGGCGGTCGAGTGGATCGGAGCCCGAAAGGTCGAATGGCCGCGAGGCGGTGATCGGTGCAGTGCTGAACGGCAATGCTGCGTTGATCAGCTTGGCCTGATCGCCGACGGCGCGGTTATGGATCAGCTCTTCGCCCGATGTCGCGGCAATCAGCGAAGCCGCAGCTGCCGGCGGGACAATGATCGTCGCACTCGACGCGCCATTATCGTCGGGCCGGATCGTAGTGCCACCGACAATGGCGCCGAGTAGCGCCACCGCCGCAAACGACAAGTTCCGACGAGGCTGGGCAAGGGGTAGGGAATGCGCGGTCATTTCGCCGCCTCCTGCTTTCCCATCCCGTGAAGCTTGGCCAGCACCTCGTCGCGCGGCCCGTCGGCAATGATCCGCCCCGCGTCGATCACGATCAGCCGATCGCAAATCGACAGCATGTTGTGGCGATGCGTCGACACCAGCAGCGTCTGGTCCTTGGCCAGCGCGGTCTTCAGCTTCTCAATGAAGTAAAGCTCGGTCTGCGTGTCCATGGCGCCGGTCGGCTCGTCGAGGAACAGCAGCTTCGATGGGCTCACCAGCGCCCGGGCCAGGACCAGCAGCGAACGTTGCCCGCCCGACAGCAGTGCGCCGCGCTCGCCAACCGGACGGTCGAAGCCGGCGGCATCGCGGGAAAGGAAAATATCGGCGCCGGAGCGCACCACCGCATCGATCAGCTGCTGGTCGTCGGCCTTCGCCGCGCCGAGCATCAAATTGTCGCGCACCGTGCCCGAAAACAGCTCGGCATCCTGACCGACGAAACGGAAGGATTCGCGAAGCTGGTGCGGATGGTACTGCCTGCTGTCGAGGCCATCGACCAACATCTCACCATCGGTCGGGGCGTAGAGGCCGCACATCAAACGACCAAGAGTCGACTTGCCCGAAGCAACGCGGCCGATAATGGCGACCCGCTCGCCCGGATTGATCTTCAGATTGATGCCGCTCAGGCTGTCGACGCTCGCGCCCGGGTAGCGGAAGCTGATATTATTCAGTTCGACATGGCCGGCCCGGATTTCCGGCACGATGCTGCGCGCCGCAACCTGCCGCTCGTCATTGGCTTCCATCATCCGCTGAAGCGAATCCAGCGTGGTCATCGACTGCTTGCCGCGGGTCAGCAGGAAGGCGAATTGGCCGATCGGCGACATGGCGCGGCCGGCCAGCATGACGATCGCGATGATCGCGCCCATGCTGATACTGCCCTCCTGGAACAGGTAGAAGCCGCCCACGACCAGGCCGACACTGATCGCCTGCTGGCAAACCGACGCCATATTGACCGCAACTGAGGTCAGCCGGCGCAGTTTCTCCTGCGTCGCGGCGGACATGGCCGAATAACGGCGCCAACGTCCGAGCATCTGGCCCTCGGCCCGCGCGGCCTTCAATGTCTCGATGGCGGAAATGGATTCGACCAGGACGCTGTGCTGCAGCGAGCTGTCGGCCTGGGCGTCGAGCGCCGCTCCTGCCATCCTTTTCTGCAGGATGACGCCGAGCGAGAGCATGGCGGCAATGCCGACGATCGGCACGAACACCAGAGGCCCGGCGATCACCGCGATCAGGACCAGGAAAATGGCCAGGAAAAGTATGTCGACGATCAGCACGACCGAGGTCGAGGCGAAGAAGTCGCGCACGCCCTCATATTCGCTGACCCGCTTGGCGAAGGCTCCGGTGCTGCCCTGGCGATCGGCCATCGGCAGGTTCATCACCTTCTCGAACAGTTTCTGCGAATATTTGGCGTCGAGCCGGCGGCCGATCTCGTCGACCAGCTGCGACCGCGCCAGGCGCAACAGGAAGTCGAAGCCGAGCGCCAGGAACACGCCGATCGCCAGCACCCATAGGGTCGGCACGGCCTTGTTCGGGATCACCCGGTCGTAGACGTTCATCGTGAACAGCGGGACCGCCAGCGCCAGCAGGTTGACGATCAAGGCGGCAAGCAGGACCGGCCAGAATTCCTTGCGAACCTTCCACACTTCCGACCAGAACCAATGGGTCTTGCGGATCTTGTCCCAGGGCCGTTCCCCCGCCCGCTCCTGCGTCGGGTCGGCCTCGACCACTATGGCATTGCCCGTGAACGCCGGTTCGATTTCGCTGACCGGCACCCACATCGGCTCGGCGGTGCCGGGCGCATAGATGAGGGCGTCGCCCCGCCTCGACTCTAGGAGGACGATCGCCCGATCCTCGGACAGCTCGACGATCGCCGGAAGCTGTTGCAGGCGCCATCCGGCAAAGCGACGGCGGGACACGGGCTCGCCGCGCATTCCGACCTGCTCGAGCGCTGGCTCGACCTGGTGGAACGGCAGCGTGCCCGTGGCCGAAAGAGCCAACCCCGCGCGCAGCAAGACCGGGGAAGACGGCCTGTCTGCGCGGCGCGCGAGGAAGGTCAGGCAATCGAGGACAGGGTCGATCTCACGCGACGGCGTAGAATCCAGCCAATGCATGACGCTCAACGCCTGTCCCCTTCACTACTCTTACTGGCCGCCCGTGGTGGCCGGTGCGGGCGGGCCCATCACCGGATACGGGAAGCTGTTCTCCTGCCGGTCCGCCGGCGGGATCGGGTTGACCCCGAACTTGTCGCGCTGGTTCATCACCGCCTCGGCCGGCATCTGCACGCCGAGGGCCTCAATCAGGCGGTTGGACGAGGCCAGTACCCGATATTGGGCATAAAGCCTGGCCATCCGCGCCGTCTCCAGCGAGGCCTGGACGTTGAAGCGCGTGTTCTGCGCATCGAGCACGTCGAGCAACGAACGGCGGCCGACGTTGAACTGCTCGCGATAGGAGAGGAGCAGGTCGTCGGCGACGCGGCTCTGCGTTTCGAGCTCGCCGGCCAACCGGGTCTGGTTGGTCAGGCGGCTCCATGCCGAGCGCGTGTCCTCTTCCGCCTGGCGGGTCCGCTGGAACAGGCGCGAATGGACTTCATTCTCGCGCTGCTTCTGCTCGCGGACATTGGCCGTGTTGGCGAAGCCGTCGAAGATCTTCCAGCGCATCACGACCCGCGCTTGCAAGTCGCTGGTGCGGCCCTGGAAGCCGTCGATGTCGTCGCCATAGCGGGCGCTCGCTTCCGCATTGAAGCGCGGACCAAGCTCGGCCTGGGCCGTCTTGATCTCCTGGCGAGAGGTGTTGAGGTCCGCCAGCGCTTCCTGGACACGCGGATTGTTCTGGCGCGCCATTTCCTCGGCTTCGGCGAGCGACGCCGGCATCTGCGCCGACAGATCCGGCGGCATGTTGACGGCATCGATCGGAACGCCGGTCAGGGTCTGAAACTGGATCCCCGCCGTATCAAGGTCTTCCTGCGCCTCGGTGACCCGGGCGCGAGCCGACTGCAAACGCTCCTCGGCCTGCTGCTGATCGGCAACCGAGATCGAGCCCCGGGCAACGCCTTCGCGAAGATCGCCGGCCAGCCGCTCATGGAAAGTCGCATTGTCCTGCGCGATCGCCACCAGCCGCTGCTGCAGCAGATAGTCGATATAGGCGCGGCTGACGTTCAGCGCGACGAACTCGCTGCGCTCCTCGATGCGCGCCGCGGCGGCATCGGTGCGCGACGCCTGGCGCTTGATCTCTGCAGTACGGCCGCCCGAGTTCCACAGCAGCTGGTCGGCGATGATATAGCCTTCGACCGGATGGAGCGTATCGCCGGCAATTCCCAGCGACCGACGGGTCGGATTGCGCAACTTGCGCACTCCCGCCGATCCCTCGACCGAAATCGTCGGCATCCAGCGGCCTTCCGCCTGCTTGCGCTCTTCCTTGGTGGCCAGCTTGTTGTGCACCGCCTGCCGGATTTCGGGATTGGTGTTGAGGGCGGCTTGAACCGCTTCCCTCAGATCTACGCCGAATGCTGGAGTGGCGCACAACAGCACCGCCCCGGGAACGAGTAACGTCCAGTGCTTCCTATTCATGTCTTCCCCCTTCTGGTCTCGGGCAGAAAAAGGCCCTCCCCGTCCACCAGGGAGGGCCGTGCCCCCGTTCAGCCGAATTACGCCGGCTGAACCGCGTCTTGGTGGAACGCTACAGCTGCCACCTTCATCAGCATGTCCTGCGCAGGCGCGAAACCTGCATCCATGCCCATGTCCCATGCCGGCACGCCGGCTCCGTCCGGACTTGCCAGGTTTGCGATCGCCGCAAGTTCGGCGACTGCACCCGGCAGATTGGCCAGCACGCCGTCGATGGTCGGCGCGCCGCTGCCCAGCGCATCGGCAAGCACCTGCTCGACCGAGCCACCGTGCTGCACATTGCCTTCGAGGCCGACCGCCTTCAGCATCTCGGCCGAAGCCATGCTGACCGTTGGTACATTCGCAGCCAGGGCCGGAATGCTGACGGCGGCCTCGCCCGAAGCGTAGCTCGGCGCATAGGCCGGCTCGGCATCGCCGAACGACCTGGCGTCGAGGCTGCCGCCGCCGAAGCCATGGTCGTCGAAGCTGAAGCCGGAGCTCGACAGGTTCACGGCATCGACCGCCGACCCGCCCAGCTCGCTGCCGAGCGAGATGCTGGCCAGCGAGCTATCCATGCCTTCGCGCCCGGCAGCCTGGATGCTGAGCGACTGGAAGTCGTTCTGCACCACATGGCCCGACGACGGATCGTTGGAGCCCTGAAGCGAGCCCGACATCATCGCCAAACCGGACGCCGCGACCATCGACGAGACGATACCGGTGTTGCCGACATTGTTGTTGGCCGCCGTCTGCTGCGACGGCTGGTAGGTTTCGGCAACGGCTGCCGTGCTCTTGCTGCTCAGCGGAGCCTGGCTGATCGTCGTCACCGCCGGGCTCAGCGCAATCGGAGTCGACGAGTCCGCACTGGCGGTGATGTCCGCGACGACGGTCTGGGTGACCGTGTCGCCGTCACCGTCCTGCACGGTAACGTTGAACGTCAGCTCCGCGTTCTGCGGCGTGGTCGACGTCGTCAGGAAACCGATCGACGAAATTTTGAACGGCCCGTCGTTGGTGTCGCTCTGGAACCCGAGAGCGTCGGTGTCCAACGATCCGTTGTTGTCAACGTCACTGTCGCCCGCAGCGCCAATCGCACTGTTGAGATTGATCGCCGTACCGGTGACACCTTCGTCCGAGCCCGCAATCTGCGCGCCGACGATCACCCAATTCTCTCCGGGCTGATTGTAATCGTTGGACTCGATGATCACGAGGCCGTCGTTATTGTCGAGCGTGACGCCGGAGAATTGGCCTGGACCTGCGCCCGGCCCCTTTTGGATGTCCCCGTTTTCAATCATTATCGCTCGGGTCGTGTAGGTGTTGGTGTTCGGATCATAGAGCTTCAGGACGACAATCATGTCCTCACCCGAGCCGATGCCGTCGAACTTCAGGAACATGGCCGACGCCTGGGCGAACGTTGCCGGCTGAGCCAGGTTGCCGGTCGGGTTGGCCCCCTGGACCAGGCTGAAGTCGAGCACCTCGCCGCCCTGGATGGTGTCACCCGCAACGCCATTGGCGCTATTGGACGTCGAGACCCAGCTATCCGTCTGATTAAACAGCTGACCCGCGTTCCATGCCGTGTCCCCACCACCATTGACCGGCGGTGGGTTATCGGCGCCCGGAACCCAGTTGGCCACTTCCAGATTATCATCGCCGGTGCCTGAGCTTGGCTCGCTAACGCCGGTGAACTGCACGTAGATGTCGTTCGCAGTTCCGGCCAGGTCCTGGATTTGGGTTACCGAGATAGCCGGCTGCGATCCGTCGGGGGTCGACGTCCCAAACTCATAGCCCTGGAACAGCGTACCTTGGGCCGTCTGGAGGATGGTGGTGACACCCTGGATCGGATTGGCAAGATCCACCGTGTAGGTGCCGGCGACCTTGTCGAACACTAGCGTGCCGGTGGCGGTGGCGTTCCCAGATCCAGTCGGGTAGTCGAAGCTGAACGTATAGGACGCCGTCGTTGCGTTCTCAGCGCCGGCGACCAGCGAGTAGTTGGTGACCGGGTTGCCATTGACCGTGGCGCTGCCGGTGACGAGCTTGATCACGTCATTGCTGGTCGGCGCTCCGTCCGCACCCAAATTGAAGGCAAAGGCGCCGGTGTGGGCAACATCGCCGCTGTTCTGGATGTTGATGTCCGAGGCCGCCGTCATGACTGGCCCAGAATCCTGGAAGCTGATCAGGCTGCCGATCGGCGTCGAGGTCGACGCGCTGTCGCCATCCGCGTCGCTCACCGTGACCACGGCGAGGATCGCCCCATTGGCGATCGCCACCGAGTCATCGGCATTGGCCGCGTTCGGGTGCTGGATCGACAAATATTCGACCATGCTGATGACGCCGGTGACCGGATCGATCGCGATCGCAAATGCTGCCGCACCCGCCTGGCTGCCGACGCGGCCGACGATGATGCCCCCTTCGTTGTAGAGAAGGATGTCCGTCCCGTCGGTCGTGTTGAGGCCGGAGTCTACACCCGCGCTCGACACGTCGAGGCTCTTGACGACCGAACCCGGCGCATCCGCGCCGACCGAACTTCCAGTGGAGGAAACGGCGCCTGTGCTCGTTGCGAACTGGATGACAGTGCCCGAGACGTCGGGATCGTCGCCCTTGTTGGCTACTCCGTTGAAGACCGCAAGCGGACCCGTGACATCGTTGGAGTCGGCCTGATTGCCCGCGGATTCGTCAACACTGATCGACAGTCCCGCCGTGCTGATCGCAACGGTTGGCGTATCGTCGTCGACGTTGATGCTGATCGTCGCGCCTTCGGTATCGCCGTCGGCATCGACCACCTGCACGCCGATCGAGAAGGGCAGATTATTCTCGTTGCTGCCCGCCGGATGGCTGATCGGGTTGTTCTGGACGACCGTGTAGCTGCCATCTTCGGTGTTGAGGGTGACGGTCAGAACCACCGTCGCCCCCTGGAGAATCCGGATCTGACCGGCGTTGACCGGATTGACCGTGAAGCCGGCCGGCAGCGTGTTGACGCCGGTGAAGGCATAATCGAGATCGCCGTCGCCGCCTGTGCCGAGCAACTGACCCGGCGTTCCGGCCGAGTTGACATCATCGCCGGTACCGCCAGCGTTGCCGCCAGCCAGCGCATCGTCGTCGAGCAGCACCGCCGCCGGATCGGGCAGGGTCGGCGTCGCATCAGCGATGCTGATGGTCAGCGTCGCCGTGGTAGTATCGCCGTCGCCGTCGGTCAGCGTGTAGGTGAACACCTCATTCTGACCGGCGCCCTGCCCGTCGTTGCGGAGGTAGCTGTAGCTGCCGTCGGCCTGCATCGTCAGCGTGCCGAATTGACCGGCCACGACGAAGCCGCCCGCCGCGTCATTGTCGACATTGGCCGGAACATTGTTGCTGGCCAGGCCGACGATCGCCGCGCCGCCATCGGCGCCGACGCTGTCCGCGCCGGCGTCACTGTCGCCAGCATCCCCCGCCGCCGCGTCGGTGATGACGTTGCCGGTCGCCGGACCATTCGATCCGCCCGGGATCGAGTCGGTGTCGTTGGCCGCAACCGGCGTGTCGTCATCGACGTTGATGGTGATCGTCGCGCCTTCGGCATCGCCGTCGGCATCGACCACCTGCACGCCGATCGAGAAGGGCAGATTATTCTCGTTGCTGCCCGCCGGGTGGTCGATCGGGTTGTTCTGGACAACGGTGTAGCTGCCATCTTCCGTATTGAGGGTGACGGTCAGAACCACCGTCGCCCCCTGCAGGATCTGGATCTGGCCGGCGTTGACCGGATTGACCGTGAAGCCGGCCGGCAGCGTGTTGACGCCGGTGAAGGCATAATCGAGATCGCCGTCGCCGCCCGTGCCGAGCAGCTGGCCCGGCGTTCCGGCCGAGTTGACGTCGTCGCCGGTACCGCCGGCATTGCCGCCAGCCAGCGCATCATCGTCGAGCAGCACCGCCGCCGGATCGGGCAGGTTCGGTGCGGCGTCCTCGATGCCAATGGTCAGCGTCGCCGTGGTCGTGTCGCCATCGCCGTCGACCAGCGTGTAGGTGAAGACATCCTGCGCATTGCCGGGAGAACCATCGGCCCGCAGATAGCTGTAGCTGCCGTCCGCCTGCATGGTGAGGGTGCCGAACTGGCCGACCACGACAAAGCCGCCGGCCGGGTTGTTGTCGACATTGGCCGGGACATTGTTGCTGGCCAGGCCGACAATCGCCGCGCCGCCGTCGGCGCCGACGCTGTCCGCACCAGTATCGCTGTCGCCGGCATCGCCGGCCGAAGCGTCGGTGATGACATTGCCGGTGGCGGTATTGCCGCCCGAGGCAATCGTGTCGGTGTCGTTGGCCGCAACGGGCGTATCGTCGTCAACATTGATGCTGATCGTCGCGCCTTCGGCATCGCCGTCGGCATCGACCACCTGCACGCCGATCGAGAAGGGCAGATTATTCTCGTTGCTGCCCGCCGGGTGGTCGATCGGGTTGTTCTGGACAACCGTGTAGCTGCCATCTTCCGTATTGAGGGTGACCGTCAGGACCACCGTCGCCCCCTGCAGGATCTGGATCTGGCCAGCGTTGACCGGGTTGACCGTGAAGCCGGCCGGCAGCGTGTTGACGCCGGTAAAGGCATAGTCGAGATCGCCGTCGCCGCCCGTGCCGAGCAGCTGACCCGGCGTTCCAGCCGAGTTGACGTCGTCGCCCGTTCCGCCGGCATTGCCGCCAGCCAGCGCATCATCGTCGAGCAGCACCGCCGCCGGATCGGGCAGGTTCGGAGCCGCATCGGCAATGCTGATGGTCAGCGTGGCCGTGGTCGTGTCGCCGTCGCCATCGGTCAGCGTATAGGTGAACACGTCCTGGACATTGCCGGGCGAGCCGTCAGCGCGAACATAGCTGTAATTTCCGTCCGCTTGCATGGTGAGCGTGCCATATTGGCCCACGACCACGAAGCCACCCGCCGCGTCGTTGTCGCTATTGGCAGGCACGTTGTTGCTCGACACGCCCGAAACCGCGGCATTGTCGGCACCGACCGTATCGGCGCCAGTGTCGCTGTCGCCAGCGTCGCCAGCCGAAGCATCGGTGATGACGTTGCCCGTCGCGGTCGTACCGCCGTTTGGAATGCTGTCGGTGTCGTTGACGGCGATCGGCGCGTCATCGACGATGTTGATGGTCAGCGTCGCGTTCGAGCTGTCGCCGTCATTGTCGGTCACGACGACGGCGAAGTCGTCGAAGGTGGCATTGCCGGACGTGTTGTCGGTCAGCGTGTAGCTGTAGCCGATCTGACCGGTGCCAGCATTGTAGCTGGTGATGGTCAGCACGCCATGGGCGCCGTTGAACGTCTGGCCGACCGTGCCGGTCACCGCCACGCCGTCGATGGTGACGGTCGCCGGTCCGTCGGGTGCGGTGAAGCTGATTACCCCAGCCGTAGTCTCGCTGGCGTCGTCATTATCGGCGCCGTTGCCGTCGGCTGCCTCACCGGTACCGGCCGGTTCGCCACCGTTGCGGGTCGGCAAGCCAAGCTCGCTGACCAGCGTGCCGGCTTCGCCCTGAGTCGGGACGTCTAGGCTCGTCGGCGCGTCGGAAATGTCGATCGTCAGCGTAGCTGTGTCGCTGTCGCCGTCGCCATCGGTCAGTGTGTAGGTGAAGACATCCTGGAAGGTGCCAGGCGCGCCGTCCGCGCGGACATAGCTGTAGCTGCCATCGGCCTGCATCGTCAGCGTGCCGTGCTGGCCTGCCACCACGAAGCCGCCGGCCGGGTTGTTATCGGAATTGGCCGGGACATTGTTGCTCGACACGCCGGAGACGGTCGCATTGTCGGCTCCAACCGTGTCAGCGCCGGTGTCGCCGTCACCGGCATCGCCAGCAGAAGCGTCGGTGATGACATTGCCAGTGGCTGTCGTCTGGCCGCTCGGCACCGTATCGGTGTCGTTCACCGCAGTCGGCACGTCGTCGATGATGTTGATCACCAGCGTGTCGTTGGCCACGTCGCCGTCCGCGTCAGTGACGGAGATAGCGAAGTCGTCGGAAGTCGCGTTGCCGCTGGTGTTGTCGGCCAGCGTATAGCTGTAGCCGATCGAACCGCCGGCAATGCTGGTGATGGTGAGCGTGCCAAACGAGCCGGCAAAAGTCTGGCCGACTGCGGTAACGGCAACGCCGTCGATCGTGATCGTCGCTGGGCCGTCGGGCGCGGTAAAGGTGATCGCGCCGGCAGTGGTCTCGCTGGTGTCGTCATTGTCGGCACCATTGCCGTCGGCGCTTTCGCCGGAACCGGCGGGCTCGCCGCCGTTGCGGGTCGGCAGGCCGACTTCGCTGACTACCGTGCCGGCTTCGCCCTGGTCGGGCGCGTCGAGCGTCACCGGCGAGTCCGCGATGCTGATCGTCAGCGTCGCCGTGTCGGAATCGCCGTCACCGTCGGTAAGCGTATAGGTGAAGACGTCATTGACGCCGCCCGGGGTGCCCGGATTGCGGACATAGCTGTAGCTGCCATCGGCCTGCATCGTCAGCACGCCATATTGGCCGTTGACGGTGAAGCCACCGGCCGCGTCGTTGTCGACATTGGCCGGAACGTTGTTGCTGGCCAGGCCGCTAACCGTGGCATTGTCGGCGCCGACCGTGTCGGCGCCATTGTCGCCGTCGCCGGCGTCGCCTGCAGCGGCGTCGGTGACGACATTGCCGGTGGCCGGTCCAAAGGTGCCGGCCGGCACCAGGTCGGTGTCGTTCACCGCCGTCGGCACGTCATCGACGATGCCGATGACCAGATTGCCGTTGGCCACATCGCCGTCCTGATCGGTGACCGAGAAGCCGAAGCTGTCCGACGTCGCATTGCCCGACGTGTTGTCGGTCAGCGTATAGCTGTAGCTGACCGAGTTCGCGCTGATCGCGGTGATGGTCAGGACGCCGTGGTCGCCGTTGAACGTCTGGCCGACCGATGTCACGGCGACGCCGTCGATGCGGATCGTCGCCGGGCCGTCGCCCGGGGTGAAGTTCACAACGCCAGACGTCGTTTCGCTCGTGTCGTCATTGTCGGCACCATTGCCGTCGGCGCTTTCGCCCGAACCGGCCGGCTCGCCGCCGTTGCGGGTCGGAAGACCAACTTCGCTGACTTGCGTGCCGTCTTCGCCCGCGACCGGGACGTCGATCGTCGGCGGCGTGTCGGCAATGCTGATGGTGAGGGTCGTGGTCGACGTGTCGCCATCGCCGTCGGTAAGCGTGTAGTTGAACACGTCGTTGACGCCGCCCGGAGTGCCCGGATTGCGGACATAGCTGTAACTGCCGTCCGACTGGAGCGTCAGCACGCCGTACTGGCCGTTGACGACGAAGGGCGCGCCATTGTCGCTGTTGGCCGGAACATTGGCGCTCGACACCGCGGTGATGCTGGCATTGTCAGCGCCGACAGTGTCGCGGCCGCTGTCACTGTCACCGGCGTCGCCGGCGGACGCGTCGGTGATGACGTTGCCGGTGACCGGGCCGAACTGGCCGGCCGCGATCGAATCAGTATCGGGACGCGCAGTCGGCACGTCGTCGATAATGTCGATCGTCAGCGTCGCGGTGGCGGTGTCGCCATCGTCGTCGGTCAGGACGACTTCGAAATCGTCCTGCGTGTCGTTGCCCGACGTGTTGTCGAGCAGCGTGTAGCTGTAGCCAATCGCACCAGGCGCGATGCTGGTAATCGTCAGATTGCCAAAGGCGCCGGCAATTACCTGGCCGACCGACGTGATCACCACGCCATTGAGCGCGATGCTGTCGACGCCGTCGGGCGAATCATAAATGATCGTGCCGGTTGTAGCCTCGCTCGCGTCGCCGTTGGCGCCCGCGGCAGCTTCCTCACCAGAACCCTCGGGTTCCCCGCCATTTCGTGTCGGCAAGCCCCTTTCATCGACGCTGTCGACCGCTGCCACGCTGGCCGGCTGTCCGTCCGGCTGAACGAAGATCTCCGGATCGCGGTCGATGATGTCGAGCACTTCCTGCGGCTCTGGCGGGACATAGTTATATTCCGTCGGCGGAATCAGGTCGCCGAGTGGAATGCCAGGATCCAGCGGGGGCGGCGGCAGCGCGAAACTGCCACCACCCGACGGCGGAATCTCGCCGGCTGCCGGCTGCACTTCCTGGCCGATCAGCAAGGCCGCGACGTTGGTCGCCGGCACCTCGACTCCGCCCAGCACCAGCTGAGGGACGAAGATCGCGCCGTCGAGGATGATCAGCTGCGTGCCGTCGGGCAGATCGACGACCAGGTTGCGGCCGACCACGCGAACATCGCTGAGCTCGACGCCCGGCGGGAGCGTCACGACGCCGTCCGGTCCGGGGACGATCTGCTGCGCGTCGGCCTTGATGACCGCCGGAGTCTTGCCGATCTCGACGATCAGCGACGCGGTATCGCTGTTCCCCTGATTGTCCGCGAGCGTGTAGGTAAAGCGGTCGCGGACGTTTTCGACATTGCCGTTGGCAAGGTAGCTATAATTGCCGTCGGCATCGACGGTCAGCTGGCCATGCTCGCCGGCGACGCTGAGCTTGCCGCCGGAGAAGCTGGTGTCCTCGCCGCCCTTGCCGGCAATGGCTGCAACCTGAGCACCGGCAGCACTGTCCGCGCCCGCGGAGCCATGTTGCGTGCCCTCGCCAGTGATCAAATTGCCCGTGGCTGGCCCGCGCTGACCTGCGCTCAGCGTGTCGGCGTCGTCATTGGCGATCGGCCCTGAAGCCTGGAACGCACCCGATGCATCTTCGTACCGCATAACCACCTCTGCCCTGTTGCGCGCGACTGAATCGCGACGCGTTCATCTCTGTGGCGGGGGCAGGCGCTTAACCTCATTCGGTTAACGCAACCGCGAATAATGGAGACCGCCCCCGCGCTCACAATGCAAAACAAACACTGCAATTTGACAATTTTCAAGCACGGGCATGTTACAGCATGGTCAAACCAAATCATTCTTCGACGGCATCCGAAGGTTACTATGGTTAACGTTCGGCGTTTGTCGAAGTATTCATTGCACCGATCTGTCGAAACGTTACGAAATTGGTACCATTTGTTCGTGGTTTTGGCTGAAGACCGGCAGAGCAGCTTTGCGAATAGATTCGCCCAATAGGCAAAAAGTTAATTCGTGTTAATTTTACGCCATTGGTTAGCAAAAGGTTAACATGGGTCAAATCGGGGTGTTGATCGCGATTCAACGGCGATTCCCAACCCGCCAAAGTTTGCCGAAAAATTGTGATGCGGCCGTCCCGCTTTGGGAAAAATGGCCATCCTTGATGACTGCTTCCAAGCGCGACTCGCAAATTTTGGGCGTCGACTGCCCGACTCGCCCGCCCTTTGCGGTTCGCTGATGCATCGGTCGCGTTGCTCGGCTAGCTTGGCGCTCGAAAGGAGGGATTGAGCTTGAAGATCGCGTGCATCGGCGGCGGCCCGGCGGGTCTCTATTTCGCCATCTCGATGAAGCTCCGCGACCCCCGCCATGAGGTGACGATCTTCGAGCGCAACGCCCACGGAGTGACCTTCGGCTGGGGCGTGGTCTTCTCCGACCAGACGGTCGAGAATCTGATGGCCAACGACCCGGTGTCGGGGCAGGTCATCGCCGATGAATTTGCCCATTGGGACGACATCGACGTTCATATCCATGGCAGCTGCGTCCGTTCGTCGGGCCATGGCTTCATCGGCATCGGCCGCAAGCGGCTGCTTGAAATCCTGGCCGATCGCGCCGGCGAGCTGGGCGTTGCCATCCACTACGGCCGGGAGTGCGAACCTGATCTTGCCGATTGGAAGGGATGGGACCTGGTCGTCGCAGCCGACGGGATCAACAGCCGGTTCCGCGAAGCCTACGCCGACCATTTCGGGGTCGACGTGCAGGAGCGGGCCAACCGCTTCATCTGGCTCGGCACGCCCAAGACGTTCGACGCTTTCACCTTCGCCTTCGACAAGACCGAGGCCGGCTGGATCTGGGCACACGCCTATCGCTTCGCCGAGGACTGCTCGACCTTCATCGTCGAATGTTCCGAGGAGACATGGAGCGGCCTCGGCTTCGACCGCATGGAGCAAGCCGAGGCCATCGCCCGATGCGAACAGATTTTTGCCAAATATCTCGACGGACAGCCGCTACTCACTAATGCGGCGCACCTGCGCGGCTCGGCCGCCTGGCTCAAATTCCGCCGGATCATTTGCGAGCGCTGGCATTACGACCGGCTGATCCTGCTCGGCGATGCGGCGCACACCGCCCACTTCTCGATCGGCTCGGGGACCAAGCTGGCACTCGAGGATGCCATCAAGCTGGCCGAGGTGCTGAACCGCCCCGGTCTCGACCGCGCCGAGGCGCTGGCCGAATATCAGGCCGAACGGAATCTCGAAGTGCTCAAGCTGCAGAATAGCGCCCGCAACTCGACCGAATGGTTCGAGACGGTCGAGCGCTATCTCCATTTCGAGCCGTGGCAATTTGCTTATTCGCTACTGACCCGTTCGCAGCGGATCAGCCATGAAAACCTGCGTTTGCGCGACCAGAATTGGCTGGAGGAGACCGAGCGAACATTCTGGGAAAAGGCGACCGGCACTGCCAAGACCGCCTGGCCGATGTTCGCGCCGTTCCGCCTGCGCGAGATGGAATTGCAGAACCGCATCGTCGTCTCGCCGATGGCCATGTATTCGGCGGAAGACGGCACCCCCAACGACTTCCACCTCGTTCATCTCGGCGAGCGGGCCAAGGGCGGCGCCGGGCTGGTCTTCACCGAAATGACGTGCGTTTCGCCGACCGGCCGGATCAGCCCCGGCTGCACCGGCATGTGGAATGAGGAGCATGTAGCGGCGTGGCGGCGGATCACCGATTTCGTCCACGCCAATAGCAAGGCCAGGATCTGCCTGCAGCTCGGCCATTCGGGCGGCAAGGGCTCGACCAGGCTGGGTTGGGAGGGCGATAATCAGCCGCTGGTCGAGGGCAACTGGCCGGTGATCGCCGCGAGCGACACCCCCTGGTCCCCCGCCAACCAGCAACCGAAGCCGATGAGCCGGGCCGACATGGACGAGGTTCGCGACCAGTTCGTCGCCGCGGTGCGCATGGGGTTGGAGGCCGGCTTCAACATGGTCGAGCTGCACGCTGCCCACGGCTATCTCCTGTCGAGCTTCATCACGCCGCTGCAGAACAGGCGCACGGACCAATATGGCGGCAGCCTGGACAACCGCCTTCGCTACCCGCTCGAGGTGTTCGCGGCGATGCGCGAGGCCTGGCCCGCCGACCGGCCGATGTCGGTCCGGATTTCGGCCAATGACTGGGCCGGGGAAGCCGGCGTCACGCCCGACGAGGCAGTCAGGATTGCCGAAGCATTTGCCCAGGCGGGAGCCGACCTGATCGACGTTTCCGCCGGCCAGACCTGGGCGGACGCCACGCCGGTCTATGGCCGGCTGTTCCAGACGCCCTTCTCGGACAAGATCCGCAACGAAGCCCGGCTGGCGACCATGGCGGTCGGCAACATCACCGATCCCGACCAGGTCAACGCGATCCTCACCGCCGGCCGCGCCGATCTGGTCGCGCTGGCCCGTCCGCATCTGGTCGATCCGATGTGGACGCTACGCGCCGCGGCGCAGGCCAATTACCGCGACCAGTGGGTGCCGCCGCAATATCTTGGAGGCATGGCGCAGATGGCCCGGCTGTTCGAGCGCGAAGCAGAAATGAAAGCGGCGGAGCTTAAGGCTTAGGGTGCTGGCGGAGTCGGAGCTGCTGATTGGGTTTTCTACATCCACTCGCCGATCAACCTCCACCTGTCGAGGCTGCGCTGGCTGCTGGTCGACAATCACTGGCACCGCATCCATCACTCGGTCGAGCCGGACCATTTCGACAAGAACTTCGCCATCGTCTTTTCGATTTGGGACAGAATGTTCGGTACGGCGCACAAACCTAGGCCAGGCGAATGGCCACAGGTCGGGATTGATGAGCCGCCGCCCGCCAACTTGGTGGATTATCTGCTGATGCCGCTACGGCCCGCGGCGAAATCGCCTATGGCCGCGATTACGGCTGAGCCAAGCTCCAGCAGGTGAAGCGGCGTCCATAAATCCATTGCCGCGAACCGGGCATCAGACCCTCGTTTCTGACTCACCAACTTCTCGTTCGAAGTTAAGTACCCGCAATGGGTCGGTTATGGCCGCTTGGGGTGGAAAGCAGAAATTTCAGCCAAGGGCCTAAAGGACCTCAAACGTCTCTGAACCGGCTGGCCAAAGGACTTTGTATCGATCCGACCCAGCTTCTCGATACGCGGCCTTCAGACCAGGACGTGCACACGGGGTTTCTAGGAGCCTTTGAATAGTTTGGAATGTCGTTTCCGGACAGTCGGTATCAATAAAGATGTTCGCTTGTCCGAGGCCCATGTCGTGACCATCGAGCTCGCTTCCATCGGGCAACTGCTCGATTAGCACGTCCTCAAGCGAGACGAGTGCGTCATAGTCCTCAATCGAGGAGGCGGGCCACTGCAGTACGAGTTGATACCTCTCTGACATTTGCCTCTCACAGCGCCAACAGACAGTACTTGCCAACCATCGCTAAAGTCCACAACGGTCAAAAGCTGCCGTCAGCATTTCCTGTAGCGGGCTGGTCGGCCATGGCTCGAAAGCTGCCATTAGCGGCCATCTTCCGTTCAGAAGCATTATGATCTAACGGACCCCTGATGACCGCGAATTTCACCTTGACCCTTGCCTCGCCGACCGTGCCGTCGGCCGCGGTCCGTTATTATCGATATGCGGTGGAGACCGGCTGAGGCTCTTCGCGCGCCCAGCAACCGGACCACCGCCCCGCCAAGCCTCGCTTCGGCGGGGTTTTTTATTGCCCGCAAAGGAATGAAACATGTTTCGAGAAACTGAAGAATTGGCCCCTCCACCGCTCAGCTCTGCCGATGAACGGGTTCGCCATGCCCCCGGCATGGCTGCACGCGTTCATTCCCCCTCCCCACCGGCTACGCCGGCAGGGAGGAGCGACTGGCGCCAGCACCTGGTCGCACAGGATTGGCAGCAATTCACCGCCGAGGAGCATGGCGTTTGGGATACGCTGTTCGTGCGCCAAGTGCCGTACCTCGGCGCGCGGATCGTGACGCCTTTCCTCGAAGGCATCCCCATGCTGGGGCTCGACCAGCCGGGGATTCCCGATCTCGACCGCCTGAACGAGCGGCTGGAGCCGTTGACCGGCTGGCGCTGCGCCTCGGTGCCGGGGCTGGTGCCGGACGACGCCTTCTTCGCCATGTTGGCCGAAAGGTGCTTCCCGATCGGCAATTTCATCCGCTCCGCCGACAGCCTCGACTATCTGGAGGAGCCGGACTGCTTCCACGACATTTTCGGCCATGTGCCGATGTTGGCGCACCCGCCGGTCGCGCGGCTGATGCAGGCCATGGGTCGGCTCGGGATGGCGGCGGTCGCTGGCGGGTTCGGCGAGACTATTTCGCGGCTCTATTGGCACACGGTCGAATTTGGCCTGGCGCTCGAAGCCGGCGAGATCAAGATTCTCGGTGCCGGCCTCGCTTCCAGCTTGGGCGAAGCGCATTTCGCGATCGAGGCCGAGGTGCCGCGACCGCGCTTCACCCTTCGCGACGCCGCCGCGACCGCCTATCGCAGCGATGCGTTCCAGCCGCTCTATTTCGTCTCTGACTCGCTCGAAGGGGTTGCGTCAGAGTTGGAGGCACTGGACTTGGAGGGACTTGCGGGTCTCGTCCCTGCCCGTTCGTCCTGAGCGTAGCGCGAAGCGCGTAGTCGAAGGGCGCTTTGCACAAGCGTTCCGCCAGCGCCCTTCGACCTCGCTCAGGACGAACGGAGGTTAGTTCACGGCCTTGTGGGTAGCAGTAGGAGTGACGCCTCGCTATTGCCACGGCGATGACCGACGCGCCTCTTTCCCGCGAGTATCGCACCGGCTCCGACCCGCGCACGCTGCGCGAAGCGCTGGGCTGCTTCGCGACCGGGGTTACGGTCGTGACCTGCCTCGATCCAGCGGGTCTGCCGATCGGCCTGACCGCGAACAGCTTCACCTCATTGAGCCTCGATCCGCCGCTATTGCTGGTCTGCGTGGCCAAGGGTGCGGCCAGCGCCGGGCCGCTGAGCGAGGCCCGGCATTTCGCCGTCAATGTGCTCCAGACCCAGCAGCAGCCGGCCTCGATCACCTTTTCGACCCGGGTCGAGGATCGGTTCGGCTGCACCGCCTGGAGCATGGGCGAGCATGGCGTGCCGGTGCTGCTCGATTCGCTGTCGGTGTTCGAATGCGCTCGCCATGCGATCCACGACGGCGGCGATCATTTCATCCTGGTGGGCGAGGTGAAAAAAGCGACGTTCGAGCCCGGGCTCGACCCGCTGCTCTATTTCAGGGGCCGCTACCGCCGCCTGCATTTCGATTGAGATTTCGGATACCTAGCTTTGGTTATCCACAAGTTGGGTGACTCGGGCGCTGATTCGGAGCAGCTTGGCGCCATGGCGGACTTGGGGGAAGTTGAGTCGCCCAGGGGCGAATCAGGCGTCGAGCCCGGGCAGGATGCAGCGGACCTGAAGGCGGTCGCGGCGAGCCTCGCTTCGCTGCCCGGACCGGTCGATTTCTCCGGCGTGCTGGCGATCGCCGATTCATTGCCGGTAATGATCGCCTATCTCGATCGCGGCCAGCGCTACATGTTCTTGAACCGGACGCTGGCCGAATGGCTTGAGCAGCCGCGCAAGTCGATCCTCGGCCGGACCATGCGCCAGGTGATCGGTAAAAAGGCGTACGAATTCCGCAAACCGCTGATCGAAGCCGCCTTCGCCGGCGAAAGGCAATGGTTCATCGCCGACTTCGAACACCCGACGCGGGGAACGCTGACGGTCCAGACCGAATATGTGCCTCATCTATCGCCATCGGGCGAAGTGTTCGGCCTGATCCTGGTCATCCAGGACGTTACCGAGCAGCGCGCCGCGGAGATGGCGATCCGCGAGAGCGAGGCGCGGTTCCGGCGGATCGCCAACAGCGCACCGGTGATGATCTGGGTCACCAGGCTCGACCGGACACGGGACTTCGTCAACGATGCCTACGCCGAATTCACCGGCCTGTCCCGCGAGGAGGCGCGGGTGCTGGACTGGCGGTCGCGGATTCATCCGGACGATGCCGAACGACTGGTCGCCGAAAGCGTCGCCGGCGAGGCCAGCCTGAAGCCATTCGCGCTCGAGGCTCGCTATCTCCGCCACGACGGGCAATGGCGCTGGCTGCGCTCGGTATCCCAGCCGCGGTTCGGCGCGGACGGGAAATTGTCGGGCTTCATCGGCGTGGCCACCGACATCACCGAGCAGCGCGCCACCGAAATGGCGCTGCGCGAGAGTGAGGCCAGATTCCGGCAGATTGCCAACACCGCCCCGGTGCCGATGTGGGTCACCGGCCCCGACGGCAGCCGCGACTTCGTCAACCAGGCGTTCGTCGAGTTTTTCGGCTTTTCGCCGGACAAGCAGGGTTGGCACGACTGGATCGAGGCGGTCCATCCGGAGGACCGGGACCAGATTGTCGCAACGCAAGTTGAGGCGACTGCTGATCTCAAACCTTATGAGCTGATCGGGCGCTTTCGACGCCGTGACGGGCAATGGCGCTGGGTTCGCGCCGTCTCCGTGCCCCGCCTCGACTCCGAAGGGCAACCGATCGGCATGGTCGGGGCGGCGAGCGACATTACCGAGGCGAAAGAAGCCGAGATTGCGCTGCAGCGCCAGGTCGACGAGCGGACGGCGGAGCTTAGCGAGACCCAGGATCAGCTCCGCCAATCGCAGAAGATGGAGGCGCTGGGCCAGCTGACCGGCGGAATCGCCCACGACTTCAACAATTTGCTGACGGTCGTCGTCGGCGGGCTCGACCTGATCGTCAAGCAGGTCCAGGACGAGCGGCTCCTGCGCTTCGCCACCAACGCCCTATCCGCTGCGGAACGGGGTGCCAGGCTGACCGCGCAACTGCTGGCATTCAGCAGGGTTCAGCGGCTCGAAGTGAAGCCGACCTATGTCGCGCCGCTGATCGAGGAGATGCGGCCCCTGCTGCGCAACGTGCTTGGCCCGGGCATCCAGAAGAAGTTCGACCTGGATCCGCACCTGACGCCGGTGCTGGCCGACCCGACCCAGCTGGAGGTCGCCGTTCTCAACCTGGCGATCAACGCCCGGGATGCAATGCCCGATGGGGGAACCCTGACCATCAGCAGCCGGAAGCGGCGCATCGGGGATGATCCCGAGCTGGAGCCCGGCACCTACATCGAGCTGTCGATCACCGATACCGGTTCGGGCATGACACCCGACGTCCAGAGCCGCGCCTTCGAGCCGTTCTTCACAACCAAGGAAGTAGGTCGGGGCACAGGGCTTGGCCTATCGATGGTCTATGGCATGGCGCGCCAGTGCGGCGGCGGGGCGAAGATCGAAAGCGAGCCAGGCAGGGGAACCACCGTCAGGCTATATTTCCGCCGGGCCGACCGCGACGCCGAAGTTCCGGCCAGCGGCGGCCAGTCCGGCGACGAGCTGCGCCGGGCGCGAGGCGCGGCGACAGTGTTGGTGATCGACGACGACGCCGACGTGCGCCACTTCATCGCCGCGGGGCTGGAGGAATATGGCCATGAGGTCATCGAAGCCGCGGATGGCACCGATGGCATCGAAAAGTTCGCCGCGAACATGCCGGACCTGGTGATCATCGACTACATCATGCCCGGCCTGTCGGGTGCCGAGGTCGCCGACCACATTCTCGCGACCAAGGCCGATCAGCCCATCCTGTTCGTTTCCGGCTACAACGAAACCGACGCGATCCGGCGGGTTGCCCCGGATGCCAACATATTGGCCAAGCCGTTTCGCGCCGCGGCGCTGGAAGATGCGGTGCGAGCGGCGCTCCTGCCGACCAGCTCCTAGAAATCGACCGACAGGGTGGCGTTGAGCCGCCGGGGAGGAACTCGCCTCAGGGCCCCGCTGCCGGTAACATTCCAGGCATAGTCGTTAAACAGGTTGCTGAGCTGCAAGCGCAATGTGGCCGGGAGGCGGGCCACTTGGAAACGATAGCGTCCGCCAACATTGACCAGGGTCCGGCCGGGAATGGTTAAAGTGTTTTCGGTGTTTCCTTCCCGCTTGCCGAGATGCTGGATGCCGAGGTTGACCGACATTTTCTCATCCCATGGCAGGCGATAGTCGAAGTTGAGGCTGGCGGTGCGCTCGGGCTGGCCGACCGGCTTGGGACCGATCAGCCCCAAATCGACGGCTTCGCCGGACACGCGCGGCTTCATCAAAATCGCGCCGGCGACGACATTGAGACCCTTGATGGGTTCTCCGGTCAGGGAAATCTCGACGCCGCGATGGCGAACCGTGCCGAGCTGGGTGAAGACGAGGCCCGGATCGAGGTTGAAATAGGGTTTGCGAACGTCGAACGCCCCAAGCACCAGGCGCATGGGCCCGAACGCGTAGCGAAGTCCGAAATCGCGCTGGGAGGTTAGCAGCGCGGGCGGCGCCTCGCTGCGGTTGACCGCGATTTCAGGGGCGACGCCGCTATCCTCGAGCCCCTTGGTATATCCGGCATAGGCGACCAGACCCTTGGCCAAGTTGATTGCCAGCGTCGCATTCCACAGCCAGGGCTCGGCGCGCGTGACGATCTCTGGCTCGTCGGGAGCATCGATGGTCTTGCGATAGCGGACCTTCTGGATTCCGACGCTGAACTCGCCTCGGTCCTGCCATCGGCCATGATAGGCCAGGCCGACACCGATCTGACGGGCCTTGTCGATCGTCTCCTCGCCGAATTCCACGTCCGGTTCGGGGAAATCCGGCGGCACTTCGCCGACGTTGATGGGGCCGAGATCGACGACCTCCTCGCCGCCGAAATCGCCTCGCCTTGTGCCGCCGCGGACGTTCAGATGGACAATATGGCGTCGAGGTCCCTCTTCGAATGAGCGCGACAGCCGGACTTCCCCGGCGTTGGACGCGGTCAATCGGGGAGGATGGATATTGACGAGGAAGTCGGCGCTCCCGTCGGCCTGGGCATTGACGAACAGCGTATTGAAGCTGCGCTTGCTATCGATGACGTGACGGAAAATGCCGCCACTAAGCCGCCAATCGCCAAAGGTGGTGTGGCCGAACAGCCCCATGGTGTGGAATCGGTTTTTCCATTCCGCCCATTTTTGCCCGTGCCGATGGTTGGGCAGATGCGGCGGAAGCTCGGTGCCGGTGACAAAGGTAAAAGGAGTGCTGACGTCCTGCGGCGCGATCTGGATACCATAATAGGCGCGCACCTCGGTCCCTTCGCGCGGCCGCCACGCCGGAGCGATTCCGAAGTCGAAATAATCTCCGACGTCGCCTCCCGGAAAATCGATGGAGCGGTTGAAGGCGATGCCGCCGGCCAGGCTCAGCGTGTCACTGACCGGCAGCTGTCCATCCAGATCGATGCCCAGCTGGCTTTGGCCGGCATAAAGCACCCCTGACAGCGTTGGCTCGGTTCCCGCCGGCCGCAGCGACAGCTCGACGATGCCGGTCGGAGCGGGGAAAGGGTAGCCCTGTGCCGACAAGCCTACGCGGACGTTAGAACCGGACTGGATGCGCTGGTTGCCGATGACGATCCCGCCGAGATAGAGCCCATCGATGCGGATATTGCCGGCCGCGGCGGGACTGAACCCGCGCACTTCATCGGTGCTGTAGAGGCCGATCGTCTCGTTGCCGACGCTGGTTCCGAACGCGTCGTCGGCCGAGGTCACGGCATTTTCGCCGGTTCGCTGAGCGAGGACGGGGGTGGCAAGAACGCTGGCCGCGATCGAAATCGCGGCAAGGCGAGCGGGCAATCGGCGAGGCACTTCATTCCCCTGGGCCGCGCGGTTGAATACGCCACTCGCGCTCCGCACGGTTGCCAGATACGGAACGAATAGGGAACCTGCCGTCAGCCCGGCCGTCGCCAAAATTTGGCCGTTGATAGAAAAGCTGGCCTTATGGCCTTCCACTCTCCGGCTGCGCCGGGTCGGTGGGCCGTTCACACCATTCCCCCGGAATGGCGCGCTGCGGCCTACCCAGCCATGCGCTTGGCGCCGAGGCCGAGGACCATCTGGTTGGCTCGCTCGTAGCTCAATGGTCGACCGAACAGATAGCCCTGGATGGTATCGCAGCCGAGATCGCGCATCCGCTCGAAATCCTCCGCCGTTTCGACGCCCTCGGCGGTAACCGACATGCGGAAGGATTTGGCAAGCTGGACGATCGACTGGATGATCGCGACATTCTCCTGGCGCGAGCCGGCTTCGCGCACGAAGCTGCCGTCGATCTTCAATTTGTGGAACACCGCCTTGTTCAGATAGCCGATCGACGAATAGCCGGTGCCGAAATCGTCGAGCGCAATGCCGACGCCGAGCGCCCGGAGCCGCTTCAAGACGTCGAGGGTCGCGCCTTCTCCGCCAAGGAACACGCCTTCCGTCACTTCCAGCTCAATCCGGTTTGCCGGCAGCTTGAAGCGGGCGAGCGCCTGGCTGACGACATTGGGGAGGGACGGAAGGATAATCTGCTTGGGGCTGACGTTGAGTGCGACCGTGATCGGCTCGGGCCAGGTGGCCGCAGCACGAATCGCCTCCTCGATCACCCATTCGCCGATCACCGGCATCAGGCCGCTTTCCTCGGCGACCGGGATGAACACATTGGGCGGCACGAAGCCGCGCTGCGGGTGGTTCCAACGGATCAGCGCTTCGAAGCCGACCAGCTTCTGGGTCTTGGCGCTGACCAGCGGCTGGAAGACGAGGTGGAACTGCTTGGCGGCGATCGCGCCGCGCAGGTCGGTTTCGAGCCGGACCCGGTCGTCCTGCTCGACCTGCAGCTCCGACGAGAAATATTTGGCGATTCCCTTGCCGGCGCCCTTGGCTTCATACAGCGCCAGGTCGGCCTTGAGGATCAGGTCATCGACCGTCGCGCCATCGATCGGTCCGAACGCACAGCCGATCGACACGCCGATCCGGATCTCGGTCTGATCGATCATATATGGTTCCTTGATCGACCGGATGATGCTGTCGGCCAGTTGCTCGACCTTCTTGCGCGACTGGGCATCGGCAATGACGATGGCGAACTCGTCGCCGCCCATGCGGCCGACATTGCCGTCGGGGCCGACCTGGTCGCACAGCCGCTTGGCCACGGCCTGAAGCACGGCGTCCCCCTTCGGGTGACCGAAGGTATCGTTGACCGGCTTGAACCCGTCGAGGTCGAGGAACATGATCGCGCAGGGCACATTGCTGGTGGTGGCGGTGCGCAGCGCCTCGCCGAGCAGCTGACGCACGCGGCCACGGTTAGGCAGGCCCGACAGCACGTCCACGTTGGCGAGGTGGGTCAGGCGTTCCTGGGTCTGGCGAATCTCGGTGATGTCGCTGCCAACGCCCCGGAAACCTTCGAACCGGCCGGCGGTGTCGATGATCGGGTCGCCGGCGATCGAAATCCAGCGGGTGCCGCGCGCGGTCTGCAGCTCCATTTCCAGATTGTTGAAGGGCTGCTTCTCCAGCAGAACGCGGCCGAGCTCGGCGTGGCCGCCCAGGAGCGACGGCAGGGAATGGCCAAGGAGCGCGCTGGCCGGGCGCCCAAGCAGCGACGTCATGCGGCTTGAGATGTAGCTCACCCGATTTTCGCCATCGACTTGCCACAGCCAGCCCACGCCGCGCTGCTCATATTCCTGCAGCAACAGGCTGGCGCTTTCAGACTGGGACCCGAAATCGGCATTGGTCTTCAGCTGACCGAATGCCCAGCGGGCAACGGTCAGGACACCGACCACCGCGACACCCAGGGTGAAGATGATCGACAGCACCGCGTCGAACGGAACGCCGTGGCGGGCGACCAACAGCGAATAGCAAAGGCCGGCGGTGAATGCCGCCATCCATGCCGTGACGCAGGCCGGAACCACGACCAGGCCGATGGCGGCGATGCCAAGGCCGGCGATGAGCGTCGCGGCGACGGCCTGGCTGTCCGGCGCCAGCGAGGTGAAGCTGGCAACGGGCAGCGAAAGCCAAACCAGCGCGCGCAGCACGATATCGCCGATCATCTGCCATTTGGGGACCTTGCGGCCGGATCGGCCGACATGGGTCACCGCCTGGGTCCGCGCCAGCTGCATTGCGCCGAGGTTGGCGACCATCACCGCCAGCGCCCAACCGCCAAGATAGGTGGCGGAGACGTGGCCGTAGAGGATCATCGCCATGAACAGGGCGGCGATGCTGTTCACCGCGGCGAAGAAAGGGGCGAATTGTCCCCGCGCGATCAGCTGCGCATCGCGCAGCGGACTGCTGCCCTCGTCCCCGGCCTGCGAGGCGACGCCCAGCGATTCGCCGTCGGGAAGACGCGCCGAAATCATACGCTTGTAACGGTCTGGAGCCTCGTACATCCGGTCTTCCGCTGCTTCGGGAGCGGTCAACCTAGGCCAAATTGGGTTACTTCGCGGTTAAAGATGCCTGTTTTTCAGGTCTTGGTGAGCCCCAATTTATCGAGGTCGCGGGTGGTCACGGCATGATAGGATGGGCGGGCCTTGGCGTAGATCCGGACCGCGATCGGCCGGCCCCATGGCCGGTCCCTGGCCAATGCCTCGATCAGCGGCCGGACGAATTTGCGCCGGCCTTGGGCTATCAGGAAGCGCTCGAGCGCCGGAACCGCGGGCTGGTAGCGGTTGGCGACAGCAAGCTGGAGCCAGGCGAACAGCACTTCATTATTGCCGGCGTCATTCAGGCGAAGCCTGGCGTTGAGTTGTTGAAGCCGCGCTGGGGCTAGCTTGCGCGGCAAGCTGTTGATGAAGCGAATTTTTTCCGCAGTCGTCCAGTCGCCGAACTCAGCCGGGGCAGCGCCTCCGGCGACGAAGTCCGCAACCGCCCTATCGACCTCGGCGAATGCAGCCGGATCGGGCCGCACCACGTTCGCGGGCAGGCCGGGCTGATAGACCCATTCGTCGAGCTGCAGCTTTGCCTCCAGAGCCTGATCGCCCTTCACCAGATTTTGGCGGAAATCGGCCAGGAACTTGGCCGATGTCATCGGCTGGAAGGCATAGCGGTCGAAGTAGGAGCGCAGCCAGGCGTCGAACCGCTCACGGCCGACCAGTTTTTCCAGCGTCCGGAGGAAGATCGCGCCCTTGTCATAGACGATGCCGCTGGAGCCGCCGTCGGGGTTCGCTTCGGCCGCTGCGAGGTTCAACCTGGTGATCGGGGCGTTCTTGCCCTCTTCCTCCAGCGCCTTTTCCATCTCGTCGAAGCTGAGCGCGGCTTCCTGCGCAGCGCGCTTCGGCCCGTAAATCGCCTCCATGATCCGGTTTTCGAAATAGGAGGTGAAGCCCTCGTTGAGCCAGCTGTCGGCCCAGGTGGCGTTGGTGACGAGGTTGCCCGACCAGCTGTGCGCCAGCTCATGCGCGACCAGGCCGACCAGGCTCTTGTCGCCGGCGATGAAGGTCGGGGTCAGGAAGGTCAGCGTCGGATTTTCCATCCCGCCATAGGGGAAGGACGGCGGCAGGACGATGACGTCATAGCGCCCCCAGCGGTAGGGCCCGTAGAGTTTCTCCGCGGCCTCGACCATCTTCTCGGTGTCGGCCAGCTCGGCCGCGGCCCGATCGAGCATGACCGGCTCGGTCCACACGCCGGTTCGCGGTCCGAGCTCGCGGAAGGCGATGTCGCCGGCGGCGATGGCAATCAGATAGGGCGCCACCGGCTTGTCCATTCGGAAGCGATAGGCGCGTCGTCCCGGTCCGGCCGGCTCGCCGTCGGGAGTCAGCCGTTCGCCCGACATCACCACCTTGAGCGGCTCGGGCGCCGTGACCTTGGCGTTCCAGGTCTGGCGGATGCCGGGACTGTCCTGCGTCGGAATCCAGGTGCGGTTGAGGGTCGGCTGCCCCTGGCTCAGCAGATAGGGATGCTTCTTGCCGGCGGTCTGCTCCGGAGTCAGCCATTGCAACGCAGCTGCATCCGGGGCCGAATGATAGTTGATGATGATCCTTTGCTTGCCGCCGGAAGGCAGCGTCACGGTGAGCGGCGCGCCCTTGTCGGGATCGGCCGGGCCGAGCTTCCAGGTCAGCGGCTTGCCCCCGGCGGCGACAATGGAGTTGATCCGCAGCCCCTTGGTGTCGAGCACCAGCTGGCGGGCCGTAGGCGCGGCGACAATGTCCAGTCCGGCGACGCCGTTGACTCGTTTAGCGTCGAAATCGAGCGCCAGGTCCAGGTCGATATTGGCAACCCGCGCCTCGAGCGGCCTGGCATAGCTATGGGGATCGACCGCGTCGGGCGTTGCGAGGATTGGCGCAACAACCTGGCCGGCACTGTCGCGCGGTTCGGCCGGCGGGGCCTCTCCGCCCCGGCAGGAGATGAGGAGCAGGGCCGCGAAAGCGGCGGTCAGGGAACGCAACAATCAGTTTCTCCGGAATCTGGGCTCAGGCGGCCTCGTCGACGGTTTTGTAGATGCTGTTGATCGGCCGCTCGAAGACCCGACGGAGCATCGGCTCGAAATATTCCAGCGGCGCGCTTTCATAGGCCGGATCGAAAGCGCTCTGGTCGTAAAGCTCGCAAAAGCGCGCCGTATCCTCGAAATGCTCATGCCCGCGAAACGCTTCGCGCATGTCGCGGTTCATCCCCAGGTGGTGGAAGAAGTAATAGCCCTGGAAGACGCCGTGGTTCTGGCACATCCAGTGAAGCTTTTCGTCGACAAACGGCTTCAGAATGGCGGCGGCAATGTCGGGATGATTGTGGCTGCCGAGCGTGTCGCCGATGTCGTGCAGCAGCGCCATCACCACATAGGGCTCGTTTTCGCCGGCACAATGGGCGCGGGTGGCGGTCTGCAGGCTATGCTGCAGCCGGTCGATCGGGAAGCCGCCATAGTCGCCATCGAGCAGCCTCAAATGGGCAAGGACGCGATCAGGCAATTGCGCAGCATAGGGCATGAAATGCGAGCCGATGATCGCCCAATCCCGGGCCGTGCCTTCCTTCATCGACGAAAAGCCGGCGCGCTGCTCGCTCATCTCATCTCTCCTCGGGGCAAGCCTAGACCCGGCAGGGCGGGACGCCAAGGGTGGCCGCATCGCGGATAGCCCCCTATATCGCCCCGATGGACCGGGCAGCACCTAGCCAGGCGGAAATAGCGAGGGACAGCGTCAGGGCGCTGGCCGAGGCGGCCGCGCAAGGCAATGGCATCGTCGCCCGCAGCAAGGGGCCGGCGAAACCGATCCTCGCTGGGGTCGGGCTCGACCGGCCGTTCTTCGACGACAAGAACCGCGCCTTCTGGGTGCTGCAGTCGATCGGCTGGAGCGGCTATTTCTTCCTCCGGGCCATCTCCGGCCTGGCCAATGCCCTCGGCGCGATGTTCGTCGTTCATACGCTGCTGCTGACCGCTACCGGCTATTCGCTGACCCTGCTGATGGCATCGCTCTATCGGCGGCTGATCACCATGCGCGCGATCTGGACGGTGATCATCAGCCTCGGCACCGTCGTCCTCGCTTCGGCCGCCTTCTCGTTCATCGAGACGTGGAGCCTGGCGACCTTCATCAATCCCGACTTCAAGCCGGCCGGACCGCAATATTTCGGGGCTCTGATCCTCGATTTCTCGATCCTGGCGGCCTGGTCGGCGCTCTATTACGGCATCAACTACTATCTGCTGCTGGAGGAGGAGATCGACCAGCGGGCCAGGCTGGAGAGCCAGGCCTCCACCGCGCAGCTGGCGATGCTGCGTTACCAGCTCAATCCCCACTTCCTGTTCAATACGCTGAACAGCATCTCGACATTGGTGCTGCTCAAGCAGACCGAGCGGGCCAATGCGATGCTGTCGCGGCTTTCGTCATTCCTGCGCTACACGCTGGTCAATGAACCGACGGCGAAAGTGACGCTGGTCCAGGAAGCCGAAACTCTGAAGCTTTATCTTGAGATCGAGAAAATGCGCTTCGAGGACCGGCTGCGGCCGCATTTCAAGATCGACGGCGACACGATCGGGGCGCGGCTGCCGTCGCTGCTGCTGCAGCCTTTGATCGAGAATGCGATCAAATATGCGGTCACTCCCGCGGAACATGGCGCCGACATCTGGATTACTGCCCAGCGGGAGGGACGCGCAGTGAGGATTGAGGTAGCCGACAGCGGGCCTGGGCCGGGGGGAACGCCGGTCGATGCCCAATCAACCGGGGTCGGCTTGGCCAACATACAGGACCGTCTGGCGCAGGCCTATGGTCCGGCACATGGCTTTTCCACGCGAACGAACGAACATGGGGGCTTCAGCGTTATTATCGAGATCCCGCTCGAAACCGACCAAAAGGAATTTTCATGACCATTCGCACTATCCTCGTCGACGACGAGCCGCTGGCTACGCAGGGGCTTCGTCTACGCCTTGAAGCGCACGAGGACGTCGACATTGTCGCCACCGCCGCCAATGGCCGCGAAGCGATCCGGGCGATCAAGACGCACAAGCCCGACCTGGTATTCCTCGATATCCAGATGCCGGGATTCGACGGTTTTTCGGTCATCCAAGGGCTGATGGAGGTCGAGCCGCCGCTGTTTGTCTTCGTCACCGCCTATAATGAGCATGCGCTGCGCGCGTTCGAGGCGCAGGCGGTCGATTACCTGATGAAGCCGGTCGACGAGGCGCGGCTCGCCGACACGCTCGAGCGGGTACGGATAAGGCTGGCAGAGAAGCGCGGAGTCGAAGAGGTCGACCGGCTGAAGGAGGTGCTCGCCGAGGTCGCGCCCGAGGCGATGGAGAATGTCGACGGCGGCGAGGACCCGGCGCACGCGGCGAACCGCTACGAGAAGATGATCAACATCAAGGATCGCGGCCAGATCTTCCGCGTCGACGTCGACTCGATCGAGAAGATCGACGCCGCCGGCGACTACATGTGCATCTATACCGGCGACAATACCTTGATCCTGCGCGAAACGATGAAGGATCTCGAGAAACGGCTCGACCCGCGCCGCTTCCAGCGCGTCCACCGCTCGACCATCGTCAATCTCGACCAGGTCCGGCAGGTCAAGCCGCACACCAACGGCGAATGCTTCCTGGTGCTCGACAGCGGCGCGCAGGTGAAGGTCAGCCGGTCCTATCGCGACGTCGTGGCCCGGTTCGTCCACTAAGCCATTGACCGCAAGAAGCGGGAGGCCGGGGGCCGACAACTGCTAAAGGGCTTGAGCGCATCAGCTCGTATGCCCAGGCCGGCTTGCGGCGTCTTCGCCTCTGGCTC
>JALYNQ010000035.1 GCA_030773115.1 Pseudomonadota bacterium | reverse complement strand
CTCGACTCGCGGAGCGAGCGGAGCGAGGTTGATCGGCCTCACCCTTCCGCGGCCCTTGACCGCTCCCTCCCTCTCCCGAGGGAGAGGGATTTTGGCGCAAGCGTCTTGGGCTGATAGGCGCAGAGGTCAATCACAGGACATCGCCAGCATTCGGGCGTGCGCGCCTTGCAGATGTAGCGGCCGTGCAGGATCAGCCAGTGGTGGGCGTGGGTGACGAACGGCTCGGGTGTCACCTTCTCCAGCTTCAGTTCGACTTCCAGCGGATTCTTCCCCGGCGCCAGGCCGGTCCGGTTCGACACGCGGAAGATATGGGTGTCGATCGCGATGGTCGGCTGGCCGAAGGCGACATTGAGCACGACATTGGCTGTCTTGCGGCCGACCCCGGGCAGCTTTTCCAGCTTTCCTCGCTCCTGCGGAACCTCGCCGCCAAACTCATCGACCAGGATGCGCGCCGCGGCGATCACATTTTTCGCCTTGGTGTTGTAGAGGCCGATGGTCTTGATATGCTGCTTGAGGCCTTCCTCGCCCAGCTCCAGCATCTGTTGCGGCGTCTTGACCCTGGCGAACATGGAACGCGTCGCCTTGTTGACCCCAACGTCGGTCGCCTGCGCCGAAAGCGCCACCGCGACCAGCAGCGTATAGGGATTTACATATTCGAGCTCGGTTTCCGGCGCGGGATTACTCTCCGCCAACCGCCGGAAAAACTCGAAAACATCCGCCTTTTTCACAGCGAATCGATGACGTCGCGCATCGAATAGAGGCCGGCCGGCTTGCCCTTGAGGAAGCGAGCGGCGGCCAGCGCGCCGCGGGCAAAGATCATGCGGTTCTCCGCTCGATGTGACAGGATCAGCCGCTCGTCCGGCCCGAGGAACATCACGTCATGGTCGCCGGCGACGGTGCCGCCGCGGATGGCAGCATATCCGATTGCGCCGCGTTCACGCTTGAGCCCGGTTCCGTCCCGACCGCGCTCCTGCGGAGCGGTTCCGCCGCGCCCCCTGTCCGCCGCGGCGCCGAGTTGGAGCGCGGTGCCGGAAGGTGAATCGGCCTTACGATTGTGGTGCGCCTCGACGATCTCGATGTCCCAGGCATCCGGTCCAAGGACCCGCGCGGCGCGCTCGACTAAGTCGGCGAGCAGGGCGATGCCCAGCGAGGTGTTTGCCGCGCGCAGGATCGGGATGGTTGTGGCCGCCTCGCCGATCAGCTCGTGATGCTCGTCGATCAGGCCGGTCGTGCCGATCAGCAGCGGTACGCTTGCCGACACGGCCCGGTCGAGGCTGGCCCGCAGGGCATCAGGCGCGGAAAAATCGACCAGCACTTCGCCATGGTCATTGTCGAGCTCGAAGCCGGCATCTTCGGCGATCGCTGCTTGGATCGCCTGCCCCATGCGCCCGCCCGGCGCGAACAGGGCTATCAGGACGGGCTGCTGGTCGGTGCGCATGGCCCGCTGCTTAGCGAAGCCGCTGCTGCAGTGCCAGTGCGGCGGCGGGGGCACGGACCTTGGCTCCATTGATCATGAAGACATAGCTGTCCTTGCCCCAACCTTTCACCATGTCGGCAAAGCGGTCGAGCGACTTGCCGTCATAGCCGGTTGGAACCTCCTCATTCATCCGCTGCAGGCGGGCGTAGCGGAAATCTGCGGTATCCGCGTCAATCAGCGGGAATTCGTCGTCATCGCCGTAGACGATCGCCACATTATGGTCCCTGCAGAGGTCGATGAAAGCTTGATCGCGGAAGCTTTCGTGGCGCGGCTCGATCACATGGCGGAGCGGAATGCCGTCATGCTTGGCGGGCAGCAATGTGAGGAAGGCTGCAATATCCTCCCGGTCGAACTTGCGCCGTGCCGCCAGCATCCACAAGATCGGTCCCAGCTTCGGCCCAAGTGCGGTCAGTCCTTGTGCCAGGAAATTGCCGATCCCTTCACCCGCATCGGCCAGGTGCGGCCGGGTAACGACATATCGCGAGGCCTTGAGGCTGAATTGGAAGCCTTCCGGCGCGGCCTTTGCCCAGCTTTCCCAGCTTTTCGGACTCTGGCGGCCGTAAAATGTGGCGTTGATCTCGATCGCGCCGAATGTCTGGGCGGCATATTCGAGCTCGCGCTTCTGCGGCAGGCCGTCGGGATAGAAGGTCCCGCGCCACGGTTCATAGGTCCAGCCGCCGATGCCGATGCGGATTTGAGAGTCGGTCACCGACTCCTATTGGCCCAGCGGTGGCGCCCGTTCAATCGGGCGCCGTTGCCGGTCACCCCTTACTTGCGGAACAGCATTCGCTGCATCAGCATCGAACCGCCGACCTTGCGCATTGGTCCGCGTGCGGCAAACGCCGCGTCCTCCTTTCGCGCATTGGTTTGCAGGAAGGCATCAAATTCCTTCTCGCGCGCCATACTCTCGGCAGCGGTTGGAATTCGATCGAATATGGTGACCAGGTACAAGTCCGGTTCGCCCGCGCGGGCGTTCTGCACGGCGAAGATCATATAGTCCTTGATCCAGCCCTTCGACTTGGCGAACTCCTGGTTCTGCCGCCAGCGGCCGGCGAGATAGTCCGCATAATTGCTGAATTGGCCGTCATTGACGTCGATCTCGGCCACTTCCCAAAAATCGCCAGGGATCAGCGGAACCTCCTGCGCCGCCGCCGGAGCGGCAAGCAGCATAGTCGCCGCGCCAAGCGCGGTTAGCATCGCATTACGCATGTTCGACCTCCCTCATTGCGGAAAACCTCGGGCTTCCGTTGTCTGTGGGAACGGCGTCGCTGGTTGGGCGAGACGCCTGCAGTAGCGGCGTCGTTTCCGTCACCGAATATGCACCCGAGCACACCTTGCGTAAACGAAAATTTAACGTGGATCAGTCGGCTAGGAATCGTGCCGCAATTTCACGCGCCAGCCGTGCCGGCCTGCGTGAAACGGCGTCGAGGCAGCACCAGGTGCTCTTGACCTCGGCAAGCACTTCCTCGCCACGCTTGATGACAGTCGTGAAAAAGGCGCGCGTGCCCTCAACCTTCTCTGCGATGACATCGGCGACGACCAGGTCATCGAGGAAGGTCGGCCGGCGATAATTGATCTCGTGGCTGAGCGCGATCCACAGGTGCTTGGCGACCGCTTCGGGCGGAGCGACCTTCTCCCAAAAGTCGACCACCGCCTCCTGCACCCACTTCAGGTACACGCTGTTGTTGACATGACCCATATGGTCGATGTCGTCCGGCACGATGCCGATCGGATGATGAAAGGCTTCGCTTACCATGGTCGGAGGATGAGTGTCGCTGACAATGATGTCAATATCATTACCAGCCGACTTCACCGCAATTTGCGACGGGGCAATGGCCGCCTTAGGTTAGCCCTGGACGTTGAAGATCTGGCCGCGGATGGCGCCGTCCGGATGTTCGGCCGTGTGCACGTTGACATAGAAGTCGGCTGGTGACCGCCGGATCTCGTCGAGCAGCGCGTCGGGGACGTCATCGCAGTCATCGCTGTCGTCGTCATCTGGAGCATCCAGCGTGACGACCGGAGGCCCGTTCACGCCGGCGCGACCGCGGTGGATGTGGGCTGCTGTAACTGCCGATATGTTGCGGACTTCCAGACGTGTGCATATCCGATTGGTCGCGTCGTCGGTCGAGATGCGCGCGGTGCCGACACCGTCCGGGTCGGCCGGCGGAACTTCATTGGCGCCGGTCATGTTCGCCGCAAAATTGTTGCCGAGCACTTCGGTGGCAGCCCGCTCGACCGTCTCGCAGCCGGCAAGCAGGGCGGCTCCGGCAGCGATTAACAGCGTGGAATGATGGGACATGAGTGCATCTCCCTTGCTTGATCGGCCAGTATCCTCATCAAAGCAGAATTCGGGCAGTTGTTCCGGTAATCGGCCGTCAGCCCGTCGGCTGTCCGCCGGTAAAAACCGCCAACTGAGCGTCGAAAGCGCGCTTGAAGGCGGGCCGGGCTTCGCCGCGGGCGACATAGGCGGCCAGGTTCCGATATTCCTTGACGATTTCCGCTCCCGCAGGCCGGCGAAGCACGTTGACCATCAGCAGGTCACCGGCGGAGAATTCTCCGTCGAGCCAGTCGGCATCGCCAAGCCGTGCGGAAAGGTCACGTAGCCGGCTGCGGATCCGATCCTCGATCATCGGCAGCCGCTCCTTGGTCCAGCTCTTGTCCCCTTCCAACAGCTTGGCGACTTCGCCTTCGACGATCACCGGCTCGACCGTACTCTTGGCGGCAAACATCCAGGCAATGGCGCGGGCCCGGGCATTGGCATCGTCCGGGAGCAGGCCGGCATGGCGCTCCGCGATATGCAAAATGATTGCCCCGGACTCGAACAGGGCGAGGTCGCCTTCCTCATAGGTTGGAATCTGCCCGAACGGCTGCAGCGCGCGATGGGCTGGTTCCTTCATCGCTTTGAATGAAACCAGCCGGACGTCGTAAGGCTGGCCCACTTCCTCAAGCGCCCAGCGAACCGGCATGTCCCGCGCCAGCCCCCTTCCGCGATCGGGCGAGCTTTCAAAGGCGGTGATGGTGGGGATCATTGCAGGGCTCCGGTTGATTGCCGGATGCTTCGCATTGCGATCGTTCGGCAACAAGGGGCCGCGGGATCGCTTGCGGGCAACAAATCGCCATTCCCCGACAGCCGGTAGCGGGCATCGGGCGAAGCCAATATGCTGTAAGCATGCAGGTGCTTCGCAACATCGTCATCCTGACCGGCGCCGGAATCAGCGCCGAAAGCGGCCTGGCGACCTTTCGCGCGCCTGACGGGTTATGGGAAGGGCATCGGGTCGAGGATGTCGCGACGCCGGAGGCGTTTGTGCGCGATCCCGCGCTGGTCCACAGCTTCTACGACGCGCGGCGGGCCCGGCTTGGCGAAGTCGGGCCCAATGCCGCGCATCGGGCGCTGGCGAAGCTGGATGCCGAGTGGCCCGGGGAATTGCTGATCGTCACGCAGAATGTCGACGATCTGCACGAGCGCGCCGGCGCCAAGCGGCTGTTGCACATGCATGGCGAGCTGACCAACGGCTGGTGCCTCGCCTGCGATGAGCGCTTTCCTTGGAGTGGCCCCATGTCCCCCGACTCCGTTCGTGCCGAGCGAAGTCGAGGCACCTCGGATGGCCCCTCGACTTCGCTCGGGGCGAACGGAAATCCGAACATCTGCCCCGCCTGCCAGGTCACCGGCCGCGTCCGGCCCGACATCGTCTGGTTCGGCGAGATGCCGTATGAAATGGGGCGGATCGACCAGGCGCTGATGGATGCCGACCTTTTCGTGTCGATCGGCACCTCGGGCGCTGTTTATCCCGCCGCGGGCTTCGTCCAGACCGCGCGCTACTGCGGCGCCCGCACGCTGGAGATCAATCTCGAGCCGAGCCAGGGCAGCCTGTTTTTCGACGAGCGGCGATATGGGCTGGCCGGCGTGGAAGTGCCGAGGTGGGTCGAGGAGATGCTCAAATCCTCCCCGGACCGGGGAGGTGGCAGGCCGCAGGCCTGACGGAGGGGGCCCACCGTCGAGCTCTGCAACGTCGGTAGGCCCCCTCCACCAGCTTCGCTGGTCCCCCTCCCCGTGCCGGGGAGGATTTAGTCAGCCCAATCCAGCCCGATATCCTCGTAAAGCCCGCGGTCCTCGCCCCAGCGCGGGTTGACCTTGACGTGCAGGAAAAGGTGGACTTTGCGGCCGAGATGCTCGGCGATGGCTTCACGCGCCGCCGCGCCGATCTGCTTGAGCCGCGATCCGCCCTTGCCCACGACGATCGCCTTCTGGCTGTCGCGCTCGACGAAGATCTGCTGGTGGATGACCGTCGAGCCGTCCTTGCGGTCTTCCCACTTCTCGGTGGCGACCGCGCTGGCATAGGGCAGCTCGGCGTGAAGCTGGTAATAGAGCTGCTCGCGAGTCAATTCCGCCGCCACCATCCGGTCGGTCACGTCGGTCAGCTGGTCCTCGGGGAAGTGCCACGGACCCTCGGGCATGGCCGCTGCGAGATGGGCCTTGAGCTCGGGTACGCCGTCTCCGGTTGACGCCGAAATCATGAATATGGCCTCAGGGTTCAACCGTTCGGAAAGCCGCGCCGCGAGGACCAGCAGGTCATTCTTCTTCGCAATGTCCACCTTGTTGAGCACAACGATGCGCGGTTCGGGCCGCGATTCGACCCCCTCGATCATCTGCTCGACCTTGCCTCCCAGCTTGGCCGCCGCATCGATCACCAGCACGACGCGGTCGGCGTCTTCGGCGCCCTCCCAGGCGGCCTTGACCATCGCCCGGTCGAGCCGACGGTGGGGAACGAAAATCCCTGGCGTGTCGATCAGCAAGATCTGTGCGTCGCCTTCCAGCGCGATGCCCATCAGGCGCGCGCGCGTTGTCTGTGCCTTGGGGCTGACGATTGCCACTTTCTGCCCCACGAGCGCATTCACCAGCGTCGATTTGCCGGCATTGGGCGCGCCGAGCACCGCAACCAGGCCGCATCGGCTCATGAAATTTTCTCCAGTAGTGCGGCGGCGGCGGCTGTTTCCGCGTCCTGCTTGGAGGCGCCTTCCGCTTCGGCATCGCCGTGCCTCCCAAGGCTGACCTTGACCCTGAACCGCGGTGCGTGATGCGGGCCCGATCGGGCGACAACCTCATATAACGGCACGCCGAGCTGCTTTTCCGCCGCCACTTCCTGAAGCGCTGACTTGGGGTGGATCGGCGCCTTGCGCTGGCCATCGAGGAAGGGCCCCCAATGGGTCTTCACGAATCCCTCGGCCCGCTCCAACCCACCTTCGAGATAGATTGCGCCGATCATCGCCTCGACTACGTCGCCGATGACATTGTCGCTCATATTGGCGCGGTCCTCGCGCGCCTGGGGCCCAAGGCGAATGAACCTTGGAAGATCGAGCGCCCGGCCGATATCGCCGCAGGTTTCGCGCGCCACCAGCACATTGTAGCGGCGGCTGAGCTTGCCCTCGGGCTCATCGGGAAAACGCTCGAATAGCCAGCCGGCGACGACCAGGCCGAGCACCCGATCACCAAGGAACTCGAGCCGTTCATAGGTATCGCGGCCATGGCTGCCATGCGTCAGCGCCCGTTCGAACAGCTGCGGTTCCTTCGGCTCGCCACCAAGCGCCTCGCCGACGAAGGGAGGAATTTCGTTCATGGATGATAGTCGGTGCCGAGCCGGTCGGTTCGAAGCGCGGAGAACCAGCTGAGCGGGTTGACCCACGAGGCGCTGCCGTCGGTCGACCAGAAGGCGACTTCGGCGCGGCCGACGATGCGATCGACGGGCACGAAGCCCATGCCGCCGGCAATGGTGGGATAGCGGCTGTCGAGGCTGTCGTCGCGATTGTCGCCCATGACAAAGATGTGACCTTCGGGAATCCGCACGGGCCCGAAATTGTCGGCGAAGCTGGTGTCGGTCTGGTCGAGCACGTCATAACTCGGCCCGCCGGGCAGCGTCTCGCGGTAAAGGGGATAAATGCAGGCTGGCCGGCCATCCGGCCCCGGCCGAGTCATCGGCTCAGCCGGCTGAACTACGCGGCACGGGCTGTTGGGAGACATGGTCATCTGATAGTCCGCCAGGCGTTCGCGCCGGACCATGCGGCCGTTGAGAATTACGCGTCCGCCATCCACCGCAACGGTGTCGCCGGGCAGTGCCATGACGCGCTTGACCACATCCTGTCCCTCAGGTCCTTCGAACACCACCACGTCGCCACGCTTGGGCAGCGAACCGAGGATCCGGCCCTCGAATGGTGGAAATTCGAAAGGGAAGCTGGCGCTCGAATAGCCATAAGGCCATTTCGAAACGAACAGATAGTCGCCGATCATCATCGTCGGCAGCATCGAGCCGGAGGGGATGCTGAACGGCGCGACGATCAGGCTCCGCAGTGCCCACGCGGCCAACGCAAGGATCAGCAGCGACTTGAAGAAGCTGCCGGGGGTTTCCTTCGTCTCCTCGGACGGCGGATCGGCATAATGGGCGCGGCGGCGGAACAGGGAGAGGGCCATGTCCGGCCGCTTTTGAGGTTCAAGCAGCGAAGGTCAAGCGGGGATGCCAAATGACGATTGCCCGACTATGACGCTCGACCATGCCGATTCTGAATTGTGAAGGCGCCTGGAAGGCGATCGTGGGCCACCGGGCCAAAAAACTAACCGAGCTGTTCGACGCGGATCGCGAACGCGTGGGCAAGCTATCCCGCGACGTCGCGGGAATCCATTTCGATTGGTCGAAGACGCATCTGGACGAGGACATCCTCGGCCAATTCGCGGTGCTGGCCTATGAGGTCGACTATAGCGGCGCGCGCGACTGTCTGTTCGCGGGAGAGATCGTCAACGAGACGGAAAATCGCCCCGCCACCCATGTTGCCGAGCGCGGCGAGGGCAAGCCCGAGGACAATCGCCTCGCCGCCGAGCGCCACCAGCGGACGCGCAGCCTGATTGACGCAATCGAGGGCGGCGCGTTCGGCGAGATCGATTCGATCCTGCATATCGGGATCGGCGGTTCCGCGCTCGGCCCGGACCTGGTCATCGACGCGCTGGGCCGCGATGCCGACCGGTTTGAGGTGAGGGTGCTGTCGAATATCGACGGCGAGGCGTTCGACGAGGCGACCTGGGGCCTCGATCCGGCCTCGACCCTGGTGGTCGCGGTCAGCAAGACCTTCACAACCACCGAAACGCTGACCAACCTGGAAGCCGCGCTCGAATGGCTGCGCGAGGCTGGTGTCGCCGATCCCTTTGGACAGGTGATCGCCGTCACGGCTGCCCCCGACAAGGCGGTTCAGTACGGCGTCGACGAAACCCGCGTCCTGCCCTTCAGCGAAGGGGTCGGCGGCCGCTATTCGCTCTGGTCGTCGGTCGGGCTTTCGATCGCGCTGGCGCTCGGCTGGGGTGCGTTCGAGGAATTGCTCGAGGGCGCTGCGGAAATGGACCGGCATGTGAAGCTGCACGACGGCACCGCCAACATCGCGCTACTCGCGGCCTTTGCCGACCTGTTCTATACCCAGAACCGCGGCGCCCAGAGCCGGGCCCTGTTCGCCTATGACGAGCGGCTGCGGCTGCTGCCCGACTATCTCCAGCAATTGGAAATGGAATCCAACGGCAAGTCGGTCACCGCCGACGGCAAGCCGCTGGGCCGACCCTCGGCACCAGTAACCTGGGGCGGGGTCGGCACCGACGCCCAGCATGCAGTGTTCCAGCTTCTCCACCAGGGTACTGCGGCGGTACCGGTCGAACTCGTTGCGGTGATCGAAAATGAAGACAGCGTCGATCCGCGTCATCATCAGCTGCTGCTCGGCAATTGCTTCGCCCAGGGGGCGGCACTGTTGGCCGGGCGAGAGCATGAGGATGGGGCACGCGCCTATCCCGGTGACCGGCCGTCAGTGACCATATTGCTCCAGCGTTTGGACGCACGGTCGCTGGGCGCATTGATTGCCTTCTACGAGCATCGGACCTTCGCCAACGCGGTGCTGCTCGGAATCAACCCATTCGACCAGTTCGGGGTCGAGCTCGGCAAGGAAATGGCGCGGGCCTTGGACGACCCAGAGGGGCGGGCAAAGCTCGATCCGTCGACTCGCGACCTGATCGAACGAGCGGGCCTATGAGGCGCCCGATTGATATGATGCAGAAATTCGATTGGTCCGTTGCGCCGGGGACAGCGACATCAGCCTTTTTCGGAAGTCTTGATGTCGGACTATGACCTGTTCGTGATAGGCGCGGGATCGGGCGGCGTCCGCGCAGCGCGGATCGCCGCGGCACATGGTGCTCGCGTTGCCATCGCCGAGGAGCATAAGGTTGGCGGCACCTGCGTCATCCGCGGCTGCGTGCCGAAGAAGCTGCTGGTTTATGGCGCCCACTTCGCCGAGGATCTCAACGATGCCGCGATGTTCGGCTGGGACGTTCCCAAGTGCAATTTCAACTGGCCGGTGCTGCGCGACAATGTGCTCAGGGAAGTGACGCGGCTTGAAGGGCTCTATACCCAGACTCTGACCAATCATCAGGTCGAGGTGTTTCACGAGCGCGCCACCTTAGCGGGGCCGAACGAGGCCAGGATTGCCAGCGGGCGAACCATCACCGCCGGCAAGATCCTCATCGCTACCGGCGCGCGGCCGAACATGCCCGACATTGAGGGCATCGAGCATGCCATCAGCTCGAACGAAGTCTTCCACCTCGACCAGATTCCCAAGCGCATCGTCATCGCCGGCGGCGGCTATATCGCCAACGAGTTCGCCGGGATTTTCCATCAGTTCGGCAGCCATGTGATCGTCGTCAATCGGTCCGACGTCATCCTGCGCGGCTATGACGAGCAGATGCGCGACCGGTTGCTGCAGATCTCCATGACCAAAGGCATCGAATATCGCTTTAACGCGAGCTTCAACCGGATCGAGAAACGGGAAGACGGCGGCCTGTTCGTCGACATGGAGGGCTGCGACGATATCGAGGCCGACGCAGTGCTGTTCGCCGTCGGCCGCACGCCCAATACCGAGGGTTTGGGCCTGGAAGAAGTCGGTGTTGCCATTGGCGAGAATGGCGAGATCAAGGTCGACGAGCACAGCCGGACCAGCGTGCAGTCCATCTTTGCGGTCGGCGATGTCACCAATCGCATCCAGCTCACCCCGGTCGCGATCCGCGAGGGCCATGCTTTCGCCGACAGCGAGTTTGGCGGCGAGCCTTGGACCGTCGACCATGATTGCGTGCCGCACGCGGTCTTCTCGCATCCGCCGATCGCCAGCGTCGGCCTGACCGAGGGCCAGGCTCGCAACAAACTGGGCCAGGTGCGCACCTACACCAGCGACTTCCGGCCGATGAAGAATGTGCTGGCCGGCCGCAACGAACGCTCGCTCTACAAGTTGGTGGTCGATGCTGCGACCGACCGGGTGGTCGGAATCCATATGATCGGGCCCGATGCGCCCGAAATCCTCCAGGCAGCTGCGGTGGCGGTCAAAGCCGGTCTCAAGAAGGCCGACTTCGATGCCACCGTCGCGCTCCACCCCACCATGTCCGAAGAATTGGTATTGATGCGTTGATGCATGACATTTTGATCATCGGGGCCGGCCACAATGGCCTGACCTGTGCCCATTATCTGGCGAAGAAAGGCCTCAAGGTCGCGATCCTCGAGGCTGCCGACAAGGTCGGCGGAGCCGCCGTGACGGACGAATTCCATCCGGGCTTCCGCAACAGCGCAGCCAGCTACACCGTCTCGCTCCTGCAGCCCAAGGTGATCAAGGACATGGAGCTTGAGCGGCACGGCCTTCAGGTGGTGCTGCGCAAGACCGACAATTTCCTGCCTGGCCCGAACGGCACCTATCTGCTTGCCGGCCGCGACGGCCTGACCCGCTCGGAAATTGCCCGTCACGTTCCGGCCGACGGCGCTGCCTACGACCGCTATCATGAGGAGCTGGAAACAGTCGTCCCGCTCATCCAGAAATGGATCCTGAAAGCGCCGCCGGAAGCGGGAGCGGGCCTGCGGGGCCTGCTACAAATTGCCAGCCTGGGCCGCGACCTGATCGGCCTGTCGACCGACGAGGTCCGGATCGTCCATGAATTCGCCACCAAGAGCGCGGGCGACATACTCGACCGCTTTTTCGAAGGCGATCTGACCAAGGCGCTGTTCGCATTCGACGGCATCGTCGGCAATTTCGCATCGCCTTATACGCCGGGCACCGCCTACGTCCTGCTCCACCATCTGTTCGGTGAAGCGGCCGGCGTTCCGGGAGCTTGGGGCCACGCCATCGGCGGCATGGGCGCCATCACCCAGGCCATGGCCAAGGCTTGTCACGAAGCCGGGGTCGATATCGTGCTAAATGCACCGGTCAGCGAGATCATCGTCGAGAAGGGTCGTGCGGCAGGCCTGGTGTCAGGCGGCAAGAGCTGGCGTGCGCCGACCATCGTCGCCGGGGTCAATCCGAAGCTGCTGTTCGACAGACTGGTGCCCAAGGGCGCGGTCGGCCGCCAGGTCGAGGATCATTTCCACCATTGGGGCTGCGAGAGCGCGACCTTCCGCATGAATGTGGCGCTCGACAAGCTGCCGAACTTCACCGCGCTTCCCGGGCGTGGCGATCATCTGACGGCGGGCATCATCATGGCGCCAAGCATGGATTATATGCACCGCGCCCATGCCGATGCTGCGCTCAACGGCTGGTCATCGCAGCCGGTTATCGAGATGCTGATCCCGTCGACGCTCGATCCAGGCCTGGCGCCCAAGGGCAAGCATGTCGCGAGCCTGTTTTGCCAGCATTTCCGCTACCAGCTGCCGGATGGCCGTTCATGGGACGACGAGCGTGAAAAGGCGGCGGACACGATCATCGCCACGGTCGATGCCCATGCGCCGGGCTTCGCCAAGTCGGTAATTGCTAGGCAGATTCACTCACCGCTCGATCTGGAACGGCGCTTCGGGCTGATCGGCGGCGATATTTTCCACGGCAAGATGGGGTCCGATCAGCTGTTCAGCGCCCGGCCGATGATTGGCGCATCCAATTATCGCATGCCGCTGCCGGGCCTCTATCTGTGCGGTTCCGGCGCGCATCCGGGCGGCGGTGTGACCGGCGCTCCCGGCCATAATGCGGCACAGGCGATCCTCGCCGATGTGAAGCCGCGCTTCTTCGGGCGGCGTGTGGCGTGAAACCTCTAGCGGGGGTCAGGGTCCTCGACCTCAGCCGGGTGCTGGCCGGGCCTTGGGCGACCCAGCTACTCGCCGACCTCGGGGCGGACGTCATCAAGGTCGAAAAGCCGGGTGCCGGCGACGACACGCGCCATTGGGGGCCGCCTTGGCTCGAGCATGGCGATCAGAAGGTCGCTGCCTATTTCCTTGCTGCCAACCGCGGCAAACGTTCCGTAGCGATCGATTTCGCGACCGAAGAAGGTGCTGCGCTGGTCCGCCGCATGGCCGCCGGCGCAGACGTGGTCGTCGAGAATTTCAAGGTCGGCGGGCTCCGGAAATTCGGGCTCGACGCCGAGAGCCTGCGTGCCGCCCATCCACGGCTGATCTATGCCTCAATCACCGGTTTCGGCCAGGACGGGCCCTACGCCCAGCGCGCGGGCTATGACTACATCATCCAGGGGATGGGCGGGCTGATGAGCCTGACCGGACTGCCCGACGGCGAGCCGGGCGGAGGCCCGGTGCGCGCTGGTGTCGCCGTCGCCGACCTGTTCACCGGCATGTATACCGCCAACGCCATTCTCGCCGCGCTTTACCGTCGCGACCGGACCGGCGAGGGCGCAACGATCGACCTGGCGCTGTACGATACGCAGCTGGCGATGCTCGCCAACCAAGCGGCCAATACTCTGGTCAGCGGCAGGGACCCGGGACGACAGGGCGCGGGTCACCCCAATATCGTTCCCTATCAGCCTTTTAGCGCGTCGGACCAGCCGATAATCATCGCGGTCGGCAACGATCGGCAGTTCGCCCGGCTGGCGGCGATCCTCGGCCATGCCGAATGGGCCGAAGACGAGCGGTTCCGGACCAATGCCGCGCGCGTCGTGGCGCGCGAAACGCTGGTGCCAATGATCGCGGCCATCATTGCCGCCAGGTCCGCCGCGGAGTGGCTCCAGCAACTGGAGGCGGCGGGCATCCCCGCCGGGCCGATCAATAGCGTCAGCCAGGCGCTGGCCGATCCGCAGGCGATCCATCGCGGCGCGCGGACCAGTGCCGGGGGTGGGGCCCTGGGCGAGGTGCCGATGGTTGGCAGCCCCGTGCGCATCGACGGTGAACGGTTGGATGCGACGCTGCCGCCGCCCGCGCTCGGCGAGCACACCGATGAAGTGATCGCCGAACTTGTCGAACGGGAAGCGGAAGCGCGTTGAGCCAGCCCGTCGTCCTCGACCTCGATCCCATCGCCACCTTCACGCACGATCTCCCGGTCGCGAATCCGCTCTACGCCTATCCGCCCGTCCCGGCGGAGCAACTTGGCCAGGTCGAGCAGCTCGCGCTCCATAGCTTCGGTAGCCTGCTGAATGGCATCCGCTCGCCGCGGCACATGTACATGGGTGCTTGGCGCGATCCGGATCCGCGCTCTGGCCTGCCCGGCGGCGAAGCGGAGCCGCCAACATCACTGCTGCTGATGGTGATGTGCGGCATCGCGCCCTATGAGTCGCCGTCCTCGCTGCTCGATCTCGCGAATGCGTTCAACACGGTTGATCGGGCGAGGCTGCGCATCGACTTTGTTCGCGAGGGGGATGCATTTCGTCCCTCCTTCGTCGAGGTGGAAGTCAGCGGCCTGGCCCTGAAATCACCGTTCCGGTCGGTATGGAACGGCGATGAAATTGGATCGCTCGACGCCGACTTCGAGATCACCGCACCTGCGAGCCGCTACGATGCCATGCGGTTTGCCTTCCGCGGGACGCTTCCGCGCCGGTTCAATGCGGGTGAAGAGCTCTCCGATCCGGTCGCCCATGTCCGCGTTGAAGGCCGGGTCGATCCCCTACCACGCTGGGTGAATTACTGACCCGGAGGGATCAGCGCAGTGCGTCGGGGTCCTTGTAACGGCTCTGGATAAACCGGCCCTGCGTCTCGAACGCGGCAAGGTCGTTTCGCGCCAGCTTCTCGCTAATGTCCTTGAGCGCCACGCGCCCCGCCGCCAGCGCTTCGACCAGCCGCTGGTCGACGCTGACGCCTTCACCGTCGAGCTGGCCTCGATAGGATTGCGGGACATGCAGATAGCGGTCGATCAGATTGGGTAGGTGCACCGACATCAGGCGGCGCGCGTCTTGGGCATTGGGATCGAGGTCTGGAATGCGCTCCAGCACCTGCCGAAGCGATGGCAGCTGGGATGACAGCGAATCGAGCTCGGCCTGAGCTGGCGCGGGCAGCGCGCGGCGCGCACGGAACAGGTAGGAATCGAAGCGCTGGACCATCTGCCCGTTGGGCAGGTCGGGGGTTACGTTAGGCGCCGCGATTTGCTGCGTGCCGGTGACCAGCAAAAGGGCTGCCACCCCGATCGCCAGCCCCACCGCGGCGAGGAAGCCGAACAAGCCGATCGGGCCAATCAGCACTCCATAGGCGATCGTCGCCAGGCTGATGATGCCAATGGCAACTCCGGACCGCCCCACCGCACGGACAAAACCGCTGTTCAGCCGCTGCCGTTCGCGCCTGGCCGCCTCGCGCACCGCGCCATCCCGCTCGTCGAGGCGGGAGAAGATGGCGTTGGCGTGATCAATTGCCCGAGTGGTCTTGTCCGGGATCATTTCTGTTCAATGGTTTCAAACGGCGATGCCGGTGCCTCCAGCTTGGCCTGGGCGACGCCTTCCGCGCGGGCAATATAGCCCTTCGACTTTTCGACTTCCTTGCCCAGCGTATCGACCGTCTGCTTCATGTTGCTCAGTGCCGCCAGCTTGAATTGGTCGATCTGGTCCATCGTGTCATAGATATTCTGGAAGGCGCGCTGCAGCGTTTCCAGCGGGATCGTCGAGCTCGCCGCCTGCTCGTGGATCGCGCCGGTCTGGGTCCGCAGCATTTCACCCGTGGTGTCGATCATGTTGGCGGTGGTGGTGTTGAGCGCGCCGATCTGCTCCAGCACCAGCTTCTGGTTCGACATCGCCTGGGCGACCGTAACGGCGGTGCGCAACGCCGCGACGGTGGTCGTCGAGGCGCGGTCGACGCCCTTCACCAGTTCGACATTGTTCTTCTTCACCAGGTCGAGCGCGAGATAGCCCTGCACCGTCACCGCCATCTGCGTCAGCAGGTCGGTGGCGCGCTGGCGCGTGTAGAACAGCGCCGTCTCGCGGATTGCCTTGGCCTTCGCCGGCTCGGTCGCGTCGAGCTCATTGGCCTTGTCTTCCAGCTTTTTGTCGAGCGCCTTTGAAATGTGGATCATCTGCTCGAGCCGATGCATGGTCTTCCACAGGCCGCCGCGCTCGGTGTCGATCGCGGCATTGTCCATCAGCAACTCATCCTTGCCGTTGGCGAGGCGCGACAGGATCGCCGAGATGTGAGTCTGCGAGCTGCGGTACTTGTCGAAATAATTGTTGATGCGCCGCCCGAACGGGATGATGCCCAGGAACTTGCGGGTGCTGAATGACTTGCTGTTCTCCTTGGGGTCTAGCTCTTCCACCGTGCGGCGAAGCTCGGTTAGGTCGGCGCCGATGCCGGTGTCGCTGTCGATCGCCTTGACCGGACGGTCGAGGAAGCGGTTCGACGCGCCGGCCGCCTCGGCGATCTCCTTGCGCCCCATCGCGGTCAGCTGATCAACCTTCTTGCCGAACTCGGGGCTGTTCGAGTCGAGTGCAGCCAGTTCGTCGACGAACTTGGCGACCTTGTGGTCGAGTTCGCTGACTTCCTCATTCTTGAGGGGAACCAGGCCCGAAGCTTCCTGCACGGTAATCGACTGAAGCGCCGCGGGCGGCTCCAGCTTGATCTTGGTCGCGGTGGCAGTCGCCGTCTCCGATTGGGGTTCGCTGGCCATCTCTTGTCCTTCTCTTCCCTGTTGCGCGGAAGGGTGGAACGCCCGTGCCTCCCACGCAAGAGACTATAAAGTGTATTATAGGGGTAAGACGCGCTGCTTCAAGCTCCATACGCCGGATCATGGTTAGGGATTGGTCAACCATCCCTCGGAACGGTTCGCTTACCTTGTCGGGCCTAGGAACAGTCCAAAGCGTCCCAGACCGGCGGGGAAAATAGATGCGCAAGCTGTTCAAGAAGCTCTGGAACGACGAGCGCGGCAACGCGCTGATAATCTTTGGCGCGTCCCTGCCGATGATCATGGGCGCGGCGGGCCTGGCCAGTGATACTATCCAATGGACCCTGTGGAAGCGCGAATTGCAGCGCGCTGCGGACTCGGCAGCATTCGCAGGCGTCTATGCGCAGGCCCAGGAGAATGCGAGCATGTCGGCGGCGCAGGCCGTCGCCAATGACCTCACCAAGAACAATACGACCAAAATCGCCCTGCTGAGCGGCTATCCGCAGATCGCCTACCCGACCGGGACCAGCTATACCGACGCCGTTCGGGTGACACTCGCGATCCAGCAGCAGCTCGGCTTCTCCTCGCTGTTCATGTCGACCCCGCCGACGATCACCACCTCCGCCACCGCCGCGCTGGTTCTGGGGGACAAATATTGCGTCGTCGCGCTGGCGCCGGATGGCGAGGCATTGAAGATCGGCGGCAACGCGAATGTGGATATGGGCTGCGGCGCCATCTCCAACTCGAGCGATCCGATCGATGCGGTCGACATCGCCGGCAACTCGCACTGGTTCAAAGCCGATCCGGTGGCAGCGGCCGGTGGCATCGAAGGGACGGTCAACGGCTCGCCCAACACGGAACCATACGCCCTCAAGATGGAGGACCCGTACGCCTCGCTGCCGACCGCCATTCCGCCCACAGAGCCCTGCACCAACTTCAACCATCCTTCGAAGACTAACCCTAACGGGACGATGAAGCCCGGCTGCTACAACAGTTTCAATCTCGGTGGCGGAACGGTCACTCTCAGCCCGGGCACCTACTATCTCAACAGCACCAGCATTCAGCTCACCGGGCACGAGCGGCTCGTCGGCGACGGCGTCACGATCATTCTTACTGGCAGCAGTCCTGGCAGCATCTCCATGACCGGCAACTCGTCCATGGAACTGACCGCACAAACGACGGGCACCTATGCCAATATGCTGCTGATCCAGGCGCCCAACGCCGCGGTCGGCAATGACAATACCATCAACGGCAATAACGGTACGGTTCTCGACGGGGCTATCTATTTCCCCAAGGGGGACCTGGACTACAGCGGCAGCAGCGCCCAGGCGTTCCAATGCGCCATGATCGTCGGCTATACCGTGACGTTCACCGGCAGCACCGACATCCAGAACGACCAGGACGGGGACGGCGATCCGGACACTGACGACTGCGACGCCAATACCCAGGTACAGCACAAGAAAATAAGGCTGATCGCATGATCCGGCGGCTCATCACCTGCGACCGGGGCAACTCGTTCATCGAGATGGCGCTCGCGCTGCCGATCATCATCGGGCTGCTGATGGGCATGGTCGATATCAGCCGCGGCGTGTCGACCAAGCTCAAGCTGGCTCAAGCCGCGCAGCGCACCGTAGAGAACGTGCAACGATCGGGCTTCACTTACTCCACGGCCGCCATGACCGCGCTGGAAACCGAAGCGGAAATGGTCGCCGGCACCGGATCCGACGCGACCGTAACGGCCTGGCTCGAATGCGGGAGCAGCACGACAAAGTTGACGTACACCAATGGCTGTTCTGGAACCGAGCCCTATTCGCGCCACATGAACATCAGGATCACCAAGCCGTTCACGCCGATCTTCGGCACCCAATATTTCCCGGGGGCCAATGCCGACGGGACCTTTACCGTAACCGCTATAGCAGGGGTGCGTGTGCAATGATCCGCTTGCGCAAACTGGCCGCCGACCAGGCAGGCACGTCCGCGGTTGAGTTCGCCGTTTCTGTGCCGGTGCTGGTCATGCTGATCTGGGGCATCGCCCAGGTTGGATTGCTGTACGAGGCCAATGCCGGGATGCAGCATGCGCTCGGCGAAGGCGCGCGCCTGGCGACCATCTATCCGACTCCGGACGACACGGCGATCCAGAACAAGATCACCTCGGCCAAGTTCGGGCTCGGCAATGGGACCTGGGGAACCCCGACCATCACCACCAACGCGACCGCCAAAACCAAGACGATCACCGTTACTTACTCGCAGCCGACCGATTTTCTGTTCGTGCCGGGGCCGAATGTGAGCCTCAGCGCGAGCAAGGTTGTCTATCTCTCGGCGGACTGACCTTTAGCCGGCGGGCGCCTTGGCCCGCGCTGCGAAGAAGGCCGTGATGGCGGTCTTTACTTCATCGGACTGAAGCCGCTCGGCGAAATGGCCGTTCTCCAGCTCCATCCGCTCGAGGATTTCATCCGTATCTTCGCGCCGCAGGAGCGCCTGCGTCTGCCGCATGGCCTCGGCCGGCTTGGTCAGGAGCGCAGCAACCAGCGCGGCAAGCGCTCCCTTTAGCTGGCCCTGCGGCACGACATGGCTAGCCAGCCCCATGTCGAGAGCCTCGGCGGCGCCGAACGGCTCGCCCAGCAGCAGGTGGCGGGCTGCACGACGGCGGCCCGCAAGGCGCGGGAGCAGCAGCGAGCTGGCAGCTTCCGGCACCAGCCCGAGATCGACGAACGGCATGACGAACCGGCAGCCTTCTTCCGCCAGCACAAAGTCGCAGTGGAACAGCATGGTGGTGCCAATGCCGACCGCATTGCCGTGGACCGCGGCAACGATTGGCACCTGGTTCCGCGCCAGCGCTCGAAGCAATCGCCACACGGGCAGATCTTCTCCCGAGTCCGGCGATGGCATTGCCTGCATGAAATCGCCAAGGTCGTTGCCAGCGGTGAAATCTTCGCCCTGGCCCTCGATTGTGATCAACCGGATCGAACGATTGTCGGCCGCGCTTTCGATCGCGTCGGCCAGTGCCGCATACATGGCGACGGTGATGGCGTTCCTGCGCTCCGGCCGTGCCAGCATGATCGACAGGACAGCGTCCTTCCGCTCGACCAGCACATGCGCGTCCATCTCCTATCCTTTCGCAACCGAATCGGGTGACCTGTTTGCGCCGAGCGGATAGAGGGAAGCAAATTTCCTCCAATCCGTAGGGACCGATTCCACATGAAATTCTTCGCCGACACCGCCGAGATCGCCGACATCCAGGAACTGCACGATACGGGCCTGCTCGACGGCGTCACCACCAACCCGTCGCTGATCAAGAAAGCGGGCCGCGATTTCATCGAGGTGGTGAAGGAAATCGCTGCAATCTGCCCGGGCCCGATCTCGGCCGAAGTCGTGGCGCTCGATCACGAAGGCATGATGAAGGAGGCGGAAACGCTGCGGAAGATCGCCGACAATATCGCGATCAAGGTTCCGCTGACCATCGACGGCCTCAAGAGCTGCAAGGCCCTGACCGGCGACGGGACGATGGTCAACGTCACGCTGTGCTTCTCGGCCAACCAGGCGTTGCTGGCGGCCAAGGCCGGCGCAACCTTCATATCGCCGTTCGTCGGGCGGCATGACGATGTCGGCTATCCGGGCATGGAGCTGATCGCCGACATTCGTACAATCTACGACAATTATGATTTCCCGACGCAGATCCTGGTCGCCAGCGTCCGCAACCCGATCCACATCCATGATTCGGCCAAGCTGGGCGCGGACGTGATGACCGCCCCGCCGGCGGTGATTCGCCAGCTGTTCAAGCATCCGCTGACCGACAATGGCATCGCCGCCTTCCTCAAGGACTGGGAAGCAACGGGACAACGAATCGGCTGAAATCCGCCCCGATTGGGAGGATTATTAACCCTGCCGCGATAGATTCGCGGGCATGGGCAAGGTTATTTCCTTCGAAGAGCGCGCGGTAGCCACTCTCCGTGACCGGCTCGGCGCCGCGGAAAGCGCCAAGGAAGACCTGATTGCCTTCGCTCGCGGCCACTCCGGTGCGACGGCCGCGATCCACGCGGCGGTGCTGGCGTTGATGGACGCGGACAGCCTCGATTCGCTGTTCAAGGTCGTTGCCAGCGATTGGCCGCGGCTGCTTGGCCTTGACCATGCGGTGCTGGCGCTGGTCGTCGATGACCGGGGTTTCCGGGTCGAAGCCAGCCACGTCGGAACGGTTGAGCCCCGGATCGTCGACCGCGCCATCGAGCGTATCGATCCGGTGACCATGCGTACGGTCAATTGCGGTCATCCGCTGTTCGGATCGGCGGCGCGGGATATTCAATCCGAGGCGCTGATCCTGCTGAGCGCGGAGGCACCGCTCCCCTATGGGATATTGCTGCTCGGCCAGAAGGATGCGGCCTGCCTCGACAATCGGCACGGGGCGCAATTGCTGGGATTCCTTGGCAGCTGCCTTAACGCTATGCTCCGCCGGTGGCTGATGAACGGTTAGAGGGGGAGGGACATCCGGCGCGGGCGCTTGCAGCGCGCTGGGGAAGCCACCTCGCCCATGACCGGCGACGCAGTCCCCACACGGTCCGGGCCTATGTCGCCACCGCCCATCGCCTGATCGAATTCCTCGGCCGTTATCGCGGCGAGGAAATCGGCCGTTTCGCCTTGTTGAACCTGCATGCATCGGACCTGCGCGCCTTCCTTGCCGATCGCCGGTCCGGCGGGCTTGGTGCTTCGTCGGCGGCGCGGGAAATGTCCGCCGTTCGTGCTTTTCTGACTTTCGCCGCCGAGACGCAGGGGAATCCGGCACAGCTGCCCCGCACCCGCGCACCGAAACGGCCGCGCACCCTACCGCGACCGGCCAGTCCGGCCGACGCAATGGCGCTGGCCGAGGAGGCGGGGGCGGCGGCGCCCAATGACTGGCTTGGAGCGCGCGACCTGGCGATCCTGCTGCTGCTGTACGGCGCCGGACTGCGCGTGGCCGAAGCGATGGGGCTGAGTGCCCGCTCATTGCCGCTCGGCCAGGCCATTCGGGTGACCGGCAAGCGCGGCAAGACCCGGATCGTGCCGCTTGTTCCCGCGGTCAGGGAGGCGATCGGCACTTACGTCGCGCTTTGTCCCTACTCACTGGCAGGCGACACTCCGCTTTTCGTCGGCGCCAAGGGTGGGCCGCTCAACCCAGACCTGGTGCGGCGTGCGGTTCGTGGCGCCCGGGAGCGCCTTGGCCTGCCGGACAGCCTGACGCCCCATGCCCTTCGGCACAGCTTTGCGACGCATTTGCTGGCGCGCGGCGCGGATTTGAGATCGCTGCAGGAACTGCTCGGCCATGCCAGCCTGTCATCGACGCAGATTTATACCGAGGTCGACGCAGCGCGCCTGCTGGACGTCTATCGCCACGCCCATCCGCGCGCCTGAAGGTCAATCCGCCCCCGCCTTGGAGGAGGCGGAGGCGGTGGATGACTCGGACGTTGACCAGATTCGCCCTTGTGATCCGATCGCGGACAAGGCGGGTGTGGGGTTTCCGCCTTGGCCGTGATCGACAGGACCCGGATTTGCCGCGTCCGATTTACGGCAGGCTAAATAACCGTAGTGGATCAAATGCTTGTAGCGAACGGCCTTGATTCTAAAGGCTTGTCACATCCGATTTGGCTGCGTCTTCAATCGGCATGTGGCGGTGGGTCCAGACGCGATAGACATAGCCGACAACCAGCACGACGAGGATCGCGTTGGCGGCGGGACCGAGGATCGTCTCGATGTCGGTGTAATTCTCGCCAAGCTTGAAACCGGCAAAGGCGAGCAAGGCGGTCCAGGCCGCGGTTCCGAGTGTGGAAGCGAGCAGGAATCGGCGGAAGCTCATCTTGAGCAGGCCGGCGGGGATCGACACCAGGCTCCGCACCGTCGGCAGCAACCTCCCCAGGAAGACGAAGAAGGTGCCGTGCAGCGCAAACCAGCGCTCAGCCCGCTTGACCTCGTCCCAGCTCATCGTGATCCACCGCCCCCAGCGCCGGATGATCGGCTCCAGGCGCTGGATGCCGAGCGCGCGAGCGGCGAGATACCAAAGAATGTTACCCAGCATGGCGCCGGCCGTGCCGGCGGTAACGACCAGCCAATAGTTGAGCTTGCCCTGGCCCGCGGCGACGCCGGCTACCGACATGATCACTTCCGACGGGATCGGCGGAAACACGGTTTCGAGGAACATCAGGAAGGCGACGCCAAGATAACCCGATTGCTCGATCAGGCGGATGATCCAGTCGCTCATCGGGCGCCAATTCCATTAGCTGCCTTGGCCTCGATCGCGTCCCAGATCAGCCCCGGCGTGTCGCTGCCGTTGAATTTGTCGATCGCGACGATTCCGGTCGGCGAAGTGACGTTGATCTCGGTCATCAATCCACCAATCACATCGATGCCGACGAACAACAGGCCGCGGCGCTTGAGCTCGGGACCAATCGCGGCGCAGATCTCGCGCTCACGGTCGGTGAGCTCGGTGTGTTCGGCGGTACCTCCCGCCGCGAGATTGGACCGAAACTCGCCTTCCTTGGGCCTGCGGTTGATGGCACCGGCGATTTCGCCGTCGACCAGCACGATGCGCTTGTCGCCTTCGGCCACGGCCGGAAGGAAAGCCTGAACAATGAACGGCTCCTTCCAGACCGAACCGAACAGTTCGGCAAGCGCGGTCAGGTTGGTGCCGTCGCTGCCGATCCGGAACACGCCTTCGCCGGCCTTGCCGTGCAGCGGCTTCACCACGATCTCGCCGTGCTTGACGTGGAAGGCGCGGATATCAGCCAGGTTTCGGCTGATCATCGTCGGCGGCATGAAGCGCGCGAAATCGAGCACGAACAGCTTTTCGGGAGCATCGCGGACCGAGCGCGGGTCGTTGACCACCAGCGTGTCCTTCGCGACGCGCTCCAGCAGATAGGTGGCGGTGATGTAGCCGATGTCAAAGGGCGGATCCTGCCGCATCAGGACGACGTCAACGTCGGTGGCGAGGTCGAGGTTTTGATAATCGCCGACGCCGAAGTGGTCGCCTTCGACCCGCTGGACCCTGACCGGTCGGGCGCGTGCGCTGACCCGTCCATCCTCATACCCGAGATCCTCGGCCAGATAATGGAATAGCCGGTGACCGCGCTCCTGCGCCTTCAGCATCAGCGCGAATGTCGAATCGCCGGCAATGCCAATCTTTTCCAGCGGGTCCATTTGCACGGCGACGGTCAGGCTCATCAGCGCCGCCTATTCGAAGCCGGAAGCATTGTCACCCATGCCAGACGTTCGGCAGGTGGCGCGGCAGGCGGCGTGGAACGATGAACAGTGCATCGATCCGGATGTGGTCATCGTCCCGGGCGTAGCGCGGCGTGAGGCGCCGGGCCGCAACAGCGACGCGCCGCAAGCGATACTCATCCAGGGACCAGCCGGCGGCCTCTTCGGTCGCGCGCTGCTTGACCTCGATGAAGGCCAGCACTCGGCCACGCCGGGCCACCAGGTCGACCTCGCCGCCCGGCACGCGTACGCGCCGGGCCAGAATCCGCCAGCCGCGCAGGCGCATCCACCAGGCGGCAATCATCTCCGCCCGGCGGCCGCGGGCTTCGGCCAGCTGCCGGTTCAATCCTTGCCCGCCAAATCCAGGGCTCTCGCATAGGCACGCTTCCGCGGCACGCCGAGCCGCTCGGCGACATCGGCTGCCGCGCGAGATGGGCTGAATTTCTTCATCGCCGCTTCGAGGGCGGCGTCGAGGTCGCTGTCACTTACTTCTTCGGGTTCCAATGGCGGGCTGACGACGATCACAATCTCGCCCTTGGGCGGAGCGTCTAGATAGCGATCCGCCAGCTTGGACAGGCTGTTGCTGACGGTTTCTTCGTGAAGCTTGCTGATCTCGCGGATAACCGCTGCGTCCCGGTCGCCGAGAAGGTCGTGAAGCGCGGTAAGGCATTCGGCCAGTCTGGGCCCGCTCTCATAAAGCACTAGCGTGGCTCGAACGTTGGCGATTTCCGAGATCGCATCCCGCCGCGCCTTAAATTTCGCCGGAAGGAAGCCGACAAACAGGAAGCGGTCGGTGGGAAGGCCGGCGAGCGTCAGCGCGGCAATGGCGGCGCATGGCCCGGGCAAAGTATAAATGGAGCGACCTGCCTGCCGGGCAGCGCGGACCAGCTTGTAGCCGGGATCGGAAATCAGGGGCGTTCCGGCATCGCTAACCAAGGCGACGGCCTGGGTCGCCAAATCGATCAAGATGCGGAGGCGCAGCTTGTCATCGCTATGGTCGTGATAGGCGATCATCGGCGCCTTGGCTCCGATATGGGCGAGGAGCTTGGCGGTCACCCTTTTGTCCTCGGCCAGAATATAGTCGGCACGGCGCAGCGTGTCGGTCGCGCGTGACGTCATGTCGCCGAGATTGCCGATCGGCGTCGCGACGATGTAGAGACCGGGTGGAAGCGACTGATCCATCTGGAATAGGGGCATGGCATTGAAACTGACTTCCCGGCAAGCGCGGCGCGCGTTCATCGTCGGCGCCGCGGCGAGCATCCTTGCGGTGGCAGGCTGCCAGACCGGCCCGCGCAGGCCTTCGGGACCTGTCCCAAGGGAGCTGCCGCCCGCACCGACGGGGCTAAGTTACAATGGAGTCGCCGTCATCGTGCCGCTGACGGGACCGGACGGACCGGTCGGCACGTCGATATCCAACGCGGCCAGGCTGGCGCTGCTCGACGCGCGCGAGAAATCGATCGGCATTACCGTCTATGACAGTGCGGGGACCGGCGGTGCCGCGGCAGCCGCACAGAAGGCCATTGCCGAAGGCAACCGCCTGATCCTCGGCCCGCTGCTGGCCGACGACGTCCGCGCGGCTGCGCCGGTTGCGCGCCAGGCCGGCGTACCGATCATCGCCTTTTCCAATGACGAGAGCGTGGCCGGTAACGGCGTCTACATCATGGGCTTCACGCCCGACCAGTCAATCAGCCGCGTCGTCGGTTATGCGCGATCCCGCGGCTTGAACAAGTTCGGGGCGCTGGTCCCAACCGGCCTCTACGGTGAGCGCGCCGGTGAGGCATTTCTTGGAGCCGTCCGCAAGGCCGGCGGGCGAGTGGTTTCCATGGAAACCTACGATCGAAGCCAGGCCTCGCTTACGGCCGCGGCGCGCCGCCTCAACGCCAAGGGCGCGATGGATGCCGTCCTGATCGGCGACGCGAGCCGCATGGCGGCGCTGGCGGCGCCAGTGCTGAAAGTCGGCCCGCGCCGCTTGGGCACCGAGCTGTGGGGCACCGACCGGACGATCGGCCAGTTGCGGCCGTTGCGCGGAGCCTGGTTCGCCGCTGCGCCCGACGCCCAATTCGAAAAGATGGTGGTTCGGTACCGCGCCAGATACGGCAAGACCCCATATCGACTGGCTAGCCTCGGCTATGATTCGGTACTGCTGACAGTACGCAGTGCCCGCTACTGGCCGATCGGCAGGCCTTTTCCAGCGGCCACCTTAATTGACCGGGAGGGTTTTGCCGGGGTCGACGGCAGCTTCCGCTTCGGCCGCGACGGTATTGCCGAGCGGCTGCTCGAGGTGCGCGAGGTCACCCAGGCTGGAGGGAGTCCGATTTCACCGGCCGGCAAGACTTTTTAAGCGGCGATTTCGGCCAGAATCGAGTCGAGTAAAAGACGTCCCGCGGGCGTCGTGCGAACGATGCTTTCAGCACGCTCAAGCAGGCCATGACCAATCAACCGGTCGACGGCGGCGTCTTCGACAATCCGTTCGACGCCGAGCCGTGTGGCCAGCGCTGGAGGATCGATTCCTTCCGCCAGCCTGAGGCCCATGACCAATGCCTCATGCGCGACTTCTTCGCGCGCCAAACTTTCTTCCTCCGCCATGCCATGGCCATTGCGCGCGACGGCGGGGAGAAAGTTTTCCGGCTTCTTGTGACGGACGGTCCGCATGCCCGTGCGTCGGCCATGGGCCCCTGGACCAACGCCGGCATAGTCCTGGTATCGCCAGTAAGCGAGGTTGTGTCGGCTCTCGGCACCGGGCCTGGCATGATTCGAAATTTCATAGGGCGGCAGACCTGCGGCTGCGGTCCGCGCGTGCGTCAGCTCGAACAGGTTCGCCGATGCGTCGGCGTCGAGCGGTTCGAACTCGTGGCGTGCGACCATCGTCGCAAAGCGCGTGCCTGGCTCAATGGTGAGCTGGTAAAGCGAAAGATGCTCGGTCCCAATGCCAAGCGCGCGATCTAACGCCGCCGACCAGCGGGCTTCACTGTCGCCCGGCAGGGCATAGATCAGATCGAAGCTGACCCGGGCGACCGCGGCCTGGGCGGCCTCGATTGCCCGAAGGCCCTCGCTGGCAGAATGGGCGCGGCCGAGGAAGGCGAGCGCTTCGTCGTCGAAGCTCTGGATGCCAAGACTGATGCGGTTGACGCCAGCCCGCGCCAGATCGGCAAAGCGCGCCGCTTCAGCGCTGTTGGGATTGGCTTCCAGCGTGACTTCAAGATCGTCCGCCACTGGCCAGTGATCGCGCGCCGCGGCAATGATCGCCTCGACGGTCGCCGGCTCCATCAGCGATGGCGTGCCGCCGCCGAAAAAGATCGAGGTCAGCCGATGGTCCGGCAGCAATTCCGCCTCATGGGCCAGGTCGGTCAGCAGCGCCTCACGCCATTCGTCCTGGTCGATCGAGGAGCGGACATGGCTGTTGAAGTCGCAATAGGGGCATTTGCTGACGCAAAAGGGCCAGTGCACGTACAGCGCCAAGGGCTGCGCTGTTCGCGCCGCGTTCATTTCGGGCTGGATAGCAAGGCTGGCCATGAGAGCCGCGCTTCTTACTGCCCTTGTCCTGTCGATTCCAGCCGCGTCGGTTGCCGTTCCTCAGCGGGGCGTCCTGCCCTGGACCGATCCCAGGCCGCAGGCGCGTGGGGCAGCGCTGCTGCGCTCGGCGATGATTGCCGGGCACAATCAGGCGAGGCGGCAATATGGCGTTTCTCCGCTCCTCTGGGACGAGGGCCTAGCCCGCGATGCCGCGGTCTATGCTGCTCGGCTGGCTCGCACCAACCGTTTCGAACATGACCGGCAGGCCGGCCGCTTTCCTCGCCAAGGGGAGAATCTCTTCATGGGCACTCGCGGGGCCTACAGCTATGCCGACATGATCCGGCTACTGGTGGACGAAAGGCGCTACTTTCGCCCCGGCCGGTTCCCAAACGTCAGCAGGACGGGCAGCGTCTGGCATGTTGGTCACTATACCCAGATCATCTGGCCTTCGTCGCAGCGGGTTGGTTGCGCGACAGCCTCCAACCGTTCGAACGATTATCTGGTCTGCCGCTACTTGCCGGCGGGCAATATCGTCGGAACAGTCCTGCGCTGACCTTAACCATGATATTCCAAAGGCTTGTTAACCACCGCCGGGGCAGAATCCCCGGCGATGAAACCATTGCTTGCCATTGCCCTGATCCTCGCCGCCCCGGCGACAAGCGCGACGCTGCCCAACCCGAACTGGCCGGCGCCGGCCGCCCGCGGTGAGGCGCAGCTGCGCCAGGCGGTATTGCGGCTCCATAATCAGGCTCGAAATCAGTTTGGGGTTGCCCCGCTGGCGTGGAGCGAGGAGCTGGCCACCGGAGCCATGGCGCACGCCAAATATATGGCCGCGACCGGCATCTACGGTCACGACCGGACTCCGGGCCGCCGCAAGAAGTCAGGCGAGAATCTGTGGCGCGGCCAACGCGGCGTGTTCGCCTATGAGGTCATGGTCCAGGTGATGGTCGACGAGGCTCGACTGTTCCGCCCCGGAGCCTTCCCCAACAACAGCGTCACCGGCGACTGGAACGCGGTGGCGCACTACACCCAGATCGTCTGGCCGACGACCACCGAGGTCGGCTGCGCTCTCGCCTCGAGCGCCACCACCGATTATTTCGTCTGCCGTTATGCGCCGACCGGCAACAAGGATGGCTTCTACCTTGCCGCCAACCGCGGCGATCCGCTGGCGGCGCTGCCCGCCGGGACTCAATTAGCCGAAGGCGGCAACTAGCCTTCGGAATGCCTCGGCTCGGTGGCTGATGGCGTGTTTCTCGTCCGGTTCGAATTCGCCGAAGGTCTTGTTATGGCCGGCGGGCACGAACATCGGGTCATAGCCGAAGCCTTTGTCGCCCCGCGGCGGCCAGACGAGCGTGCCAAACACCTTGCCTTCGAATGATTCGGTCTGGCCATTGTCGGGCCAGGCCAGGGCCAGCGCGCAGGTGAAATGCGCGTCATGGCCCGCTTCCTCGCCTGCCGCCTCTACCTCGCGCCAAAGCCGATCCATGGCCCGATTGAAATCGCGGTTGCCCTCTTCATCCTCGGCCCAGCGTGCGGAGAAGATGCCAGGGAGGCCATGCAGCGCGTCGACGCTGAGGCCACTGTCATCGGCCAATGCAGGAAGCCCGCTGAAATCGGCTGCCTCCCTGGCTTTCAGAACAGCGTTGTCGACGAATGTATTGCCAATCTCTTCCGGCTCGGGAATCTCGAGGTCCGCTGCGCCGACACAGTCGATGGCATAGGGAGCAAGCAGCTCCTGGACTTCCCGCAGCTTGCCGGCATTGTGGGTCGCGATGACCAGCCTGGGGCCGATCGCCTTCATTTGCCCACCGCCGTCAATTGCCCGCGAAAGATTTCGTCGCAGCCCATGCGCGCAAGGCGGAGCAAGCGCAGCAGCCCTTCCTCGTCGAAGCATTGGCCCTCGGCGGTCAGCTGCGCCTCGACCATTTCCCCATTTCCGGTCAGCACGAAGTTGCCGTCGCAGCCCGCCTGGCTGTCCTCGTCATAGTCGAGATCGAGCACCGCCTGGCCGTTGTGGAAGCCACAGCTGACCGCGGCCACCTGGCTACGGATCGGATCCTCGCTCAACGTTCCCGCGGCGAGCAACTTGTTGATCGCTATCCTGAGCGCGACCCAGGCGCCGGAGATGGACGCCGTGCGGGTGCCGCCGTCGGCCTGGATCACGTCGCAATCAATGATCACCTGGCGCTCCCCCAACTTCGCCAGGTCGACCACCGCCCGCAGGCTGCGGCCGATCAGCCGCTGGATTTCCTGGGTGCGGCCCGATTGCTTGCCCCTGGCGGCCTCGCGGTTGCCGCGAGTGTGGGTAGCGCGGGGCAGCATCCCATATTCGGCAGTGACCCAGCCCTGACCCTTGCCGCGAAGGAAGGGTGGTACCTTGTCTTCGACCGAGGCGGTGACCAGCACCCGCGTATCGCCGAAGCTAACCAGGCAGCTGCCCTCAGCATGGCGGGTAAAGGCCGGCTCGAAGCGAACTTCGCGCATCTGGTCGGGGGCGCGGCCGCTGGGACGCATGCAAATCTCCTGAAAATCCCTGTTCGAAGCCGCCCTAGACCGGCAGCTCAATCGTTTCAAACCCCGTTCGTCCTGAGGAGATGGCGGACGGCACTGTCCCCCAGACAGTGCCGCATGCCGCCATGAGCGAGCGAAGCGAGCCGAAGGCCCGTCTCGAAGGACTGTCCTTCGAGACGGTGATGAAAACCAGGATTGCTGGGGGCAATCCGTTTTCATCACTTCGACAGGCTCAATGGCTGCTCAGACGAACGGTTTTGTTTTGGGGCTTACGGCCCTACATCCGCGCCCATGAACGAGCCGATCGGCGATCTGACGGCGCGAATGCGCGATATTTTCCGGCTGGTGGTCGAATCCTATATCGACCGCGGCCAGCCGGTCGGGTCGAAGGCGATCGCCGGCGCCGTCAGCCTGTCGCCCGCCTCGATCCGCGGCGTGATGCAGGAGCTGGAGGAACTGGGCCTCCTGACCCATCCGCACACGTCGGCAGGGCGGATACCGACAGAGACCGGGCTTAGGCTGTTCGTCGACGGGATCATGCACAATGCGCTGCCGCCGGCGCGCGAACGTGCGGCGATCGAGGCGCAGCTGAAGGACCGACCGGTTGAGGAGGCGCTGGCCGCGGCGACGGCGACCTTGTCGGGGCTCTCGGCTTGCGCGGGCGTGGTCCTGGCACCGAAGTCGGAAATTCGCCTCAGGCAACTCAACTTCGTGCCGCTGGCTCCCGATCGGGCGTTGGCGGTGCTGGTCGGAATGGACGGAAGCATAGAGAATCGCGTCGTGCCGGTACCGCCCGGTACGAGCGCAGTCGCCCTTGCCGAGGTCGGTAATTTCGTCAGTGGGCGGCTTGCCGGACTAACCCTCGCCGAGGCCGAGGCGCGCCTTAGAACCGAAATTGCCGAGCGGCGCGAAGCGATCGACACTACGGCTGCCGAGCTTGTCGCGAAAGGCCTCGCCGACTGGAGCGAGGATCATGCCCAGCGGCCGGTGCTGATCGTCCGCGGCCAGGCCAATCTGATCGATGAGGCGGCCGCCGCCGACCTGGAACGGGTCCGCCGCCTGCTCGACGAGCTCGAGGACCGGCAGGAAATCGCCCGCCTGCTCGAAGGGGCGCGCGAAGGGCAGGGGTGCCGGATCTTCATCGGCAGCGAGAATCGCATGTTCGCCCTGTCCGGCTCCAGCGTCATCGCCGCGCCCTATCGCGGGAGCGAAGGGCAGGTTGTCGGCGTTGTCGGGGTTATCGGGCCGACGAGATTGAACTATGCGCGAGTCGTCCCCATGGTGGACTTCACGGCACAAGCCCTCACGAGATTCATGAGATGATGGACAAGAAAAACCTTCACCAGGAAGCCGAAGAAATTCGCGAAGAAACCGCGGCCGATGCGCCCGAGCTCGCGGAGCACGATCGCGTTGCCGAGCTCGAGCGATTGCTCGAAGAAGCGAATGGCAAGGTGCTTTACGCGCATGCCGAGACGCAGAATGTCCGCCGTCGGCTGGAGGCGGAGAAGCAGCAGGCGTCGGCCTATGCGGTGACCGGCTTCGCCCGCGACATGCTGGCCGTGCGCGACCACCTCGACCGCGCGCTGAGCCACGTGCCGGAACAGGCTCTGCAAGACGAGAAGGTCAAGAGCTTTGTCGACGGCATCGAGGCCACGCTGCGGGAGCTGGACGCCGTGTTCTCGCGCCAGGGCATCGTTCGGGTGGAAGCCGTGGGCCAGCCACTCGACCCGCACAAGCACCAGGCAATGATCGAAATCGCCACCAATGAGGCCGAGCCCGGGACGATCGTCGAGGAGATGCAGTCGGGCTATATGCTGAAGGACCGGCTGCTCCGGCCGGCGTTGGTGGCGGTGGCCAAGGCGGGATAGCAAGTCCGCTTTCGATCCACTGCGGCCATTAGCGGCTCCGTCGGGAGGCCCACTCCTGCGAAGTCTGCCCCCAAATATCCACGTCCATGTGATCACAAGGGGGAGGCAATTTGCTGCGCCCTATGAGGGAAGAGCCGAGCCGTTCGGCAACTGAGATCGAACCCTTGTTTTCTGGGTCTATACAATGAATTACCTCGGTCCAGCCAAGATGATCAAAGGCCCAGTCTATCGTCGCGGCGGCCCCTTCGGTGGCGAAGCCCTTGCCCCAGGCGCTTTTGATCAAGCCCCAGCCGACTTCCGGACCCGGCCATTCCTCTGGCTGCCAAGGCCCAAGCCGACCAATCCACTCGCCCGTCGCCTTCTCTATAACGGAAAACATGCCGTAGCCCTTAAGCATCCAGGAACCAGCCATGGTAGCCATTCCGCGCCAAGCTACAGCTCGGGCCACGGGGCCGCCGATGAACTTCGAGCTTTCCTCATCCGCCATCAAGGCCGCCCAGCCGTCAAGATCCTCCTGTCGCGGCGGGCGCAGCAAGAGACGTTCCGTCTCCAGAACCTGCATTCTTCCTCCTCTTTTTGGAAGCGGTATCAGCAGCGCAGGCCAACCCGTCAATCTCCGCGTCGGAAAGCCCAAGCCAATGGCCGCTTCCATCTGTGGACATTTAAAGGTTGCTAAGTAGGGCTGAGTTGCGATCAGGTCGAAGTGACGCGTTGCATGGAAAACTCAGGTCGCCAGCAAATTTCATCTTTAGCCGCCGAACCGGGCACCCACCGACATCGAGCTCGTTCATGTCTGATCGGAGTCAGGAGCCTTTGTGACTGAGAAACGGATTGAGGCGTCCAAGCCACGAAATAGAAGTGCCGTTCAATCCCTGCGGCAAGTCCTCGAACGGGCATGGCCCTTGGACCGGAAGCCTGTTTTCAGCGGCCTCTTACGAGCGATTGACGAGCTCGACCGGGAGCAAAGGCGCCGCCGCAAGCAGCGCGATGCCGCGGATCGATCAAGCTAGCGCCGCTCCAGCAATCCGCGGGCCTAGTCCACCGCGCCGGCGGTCAACGGCAGCCGGGCAGATCGAGAGCGCACAGCAGCCGAGTATGTTCGACCCACCGGCACAAGTAGCCCGTTCCTCAATTTGAGATGAGACCGCTGCTCCGACCTAATGATCTCGCAGATTGCATCGTGGGCCACCCACCAGCTCCTGTGCACCTGGAGACCCAAGTCAGGTTCAATCGCGGCAATGGCATCTGACAGACGCATCAAAACAAGATCCGACCCGAGGGTCGTGTGAACTCGCAGATAGTGGTCTTCCGCCTGGAGTGCGACAATCTCGTCGCCCAACCGGTTCGGCAGGCGCGAAAGCAGAGTGCGCGGAAACGAGCCGGACGTATCCCTCCTTTGAGTCGGGGATGGCGGGGGTGGTAGGCTCGACTTTCGCAGGAGCGTGAAAACGATTGCGAGCTGGACGGCAGCGACAGCGCCGAACAAGGCCGGGAGCTGCAGCGGTTCGTACACGTGGCCGGGCCTGACCAACGGGATCACCCAGGCCGCGACAAAGGTCAACGGCAACGCGGAGGCAATCGCCACCGCACCCAGGCGCAGTTGGGGACGCAAGATGGATTTTTCGGGAACAAGTTTCCCTGCCGCGAGCGCAGCGGCGTAACCCGCGGACACCATGCCAATCCAGAATGCATAGCGGACCGGCGCACTGAGCGGCGGATAGGCCCCGAACGGCCCCGCGAATCCGAGCAGTACACCCACGCAAAGCACGAGCGCGGCACGCCTGGCTAAAGGCTGCGCTAATCGTTGGCGCATCGTGAACTGCATCTGCTCAGCATCTCCGAAGCGCCAAGAGCTACTTGCGAAATTCCGGGTTGTCGATGCGGCTGAGAGAGGCGGATGTTGATCGCCGCCGGCGCGATCCGCGCCCTAAAGCTTGCCCAACATGGAGAATGAAGATGAAATGCTTGACGACGCTTGCCCTGGCCGCCGCCTTCGCTGCCCCTGCGGGGGTTGCTGCACAGCCCGCGACGTCGATCGCCGTGAACTGCAGCGCGGGAGCCGTTCTGGCGGGCGGCGAGGCCCCGAACCTTCACGGCACCTGGGATTTCCTGATGGATGTCGGGGGAACGCCAAATTTCGGGCTTCTGTCGATCGGCTTCGTCGATGACGCCTATGGCGGGTCGCTGGCGCTGTGGATGACCGCGCCTGTAGTCCTGCGCAAACTCACCTTGACCGGCAACAGATTCCACATGGCTGTCGCCTCCCGCGAGGGCGATGTGCTGTTCGACGGCACGCTGTCGGCCAAGGGCGACCGGATGTGCGGAACCATTACCTATCACGGCGGCCGCACCTTCCCGGCGGTGGCGCAGAAGCGGCCTTCAACCTACCAGTCGCAGCCTCAGGCTCAGCGAGCGCGGTGACCGGTTGAACGGGCGGGCGGCGCCAAGGGCCTCAGGCGCCGCTGAATTTAGGGCTTCATGACTAAAACCGATGGCGGCCGCTCAGGAGGGCCGCCATCGGCGTCAGAAATACCTCTTGTTCGATTAGATTACGTAGAAGTCCGAAGGAGTCAGGTCGAGGCCGGCCTGAAGATGCGCGAACACGATCGCCTTGCCTGCACCGCTCCCGTCGGCGTCATAGGACAGATTGCCCGTGGTCTTGTCATAGATGAGATAGTCACTGGCGTCCTTGGGCACGGCACCCGCACCGTCCACGAGCTGGCCGCTGTAGATTCTTTGCGGGCTGCTCAATGAGCCCCCGCTCAGCTTCGTGAAAATGGCATTGTCCAGATAGAAGGTATCGTCCGCCGGATTGAAATCCAGGATCTGGTCGATGCTGCCGTCCAGCGCGGTGTCGAACACGAACTTGTCCTTGCCGGTCCCGCCGATCAGCTGGTCGGCTCCGCCCTTGCCAAAGAGGAAATCGTCCCCGCCTTTGGCCTCGATCCGATCAGCCTCGGCGGTGCCGATCAGCTTGTCGGCGCCACTGGTGCCATAGATAGTCCCGGGCGCTGGAGCCGGGGACGGCGCCGGGGCCGGCGCTGGTTCCCCTGTATCCGGGCTCTGCGTCCCGCCATGCTCCGCAAGCCATTTGGCCTTTTCAGCTGCCAGGAAGTCCCGGGCCGCCTGGCCTTGAAGGATGGTGAAGCCCTTGGGCGGCAGAGGATAGTTGGACGGGAACGGCGTGTCCGACAGATTCAGATAATAGTTGCCGGCCGATTCGGTGAGGTTGTCCCACGCTTCCGATAGCCGCGAAAAGCCGTTGTGGGTCACATCCTGGATGGCGATGA
>JALYNQ010000034.1 GCA_030773115.1 Pseudomonadota bacterium | reverse complement strand
TTCTACAACTACGACCAGGCCGGCACCGAAGCGTTCGCGGTGACCGCGATCCTCTACAACACGGCCGGCGTCGCCTATCAGCAGGTCGTCGCCTGGGACGATGGGTCGACCACCTACACGATGATCTGAGAGAATCGAGTACCGAGGGCCGCATTGGGCCAAACCTTTCGCGGCAGGTGTGGGTGGAAAGCGGACTCTAAGGAAATCGGCAGAATCTTAGCCTGGCAATGGTTACGCTGCGACTGCTAGCTCGCTGGCTATTCGGTTTCGCCCACCCCGTTTCGCACGGTAGAGCGCGGCGTCGGCTCGCTCGATCCAGCTGTTTCCCTTGAGGTACAGCCCCACTTTAAACTGCGCGACGCCCATGCTGATCGTGACAACGCCCAGTGCACTTTCGCAATGCTCTATACGGAGATCTTCCACGGCCGACCTAAAACGCTCGGCGCATACCGTACCTGCCTCAACGGAGGCGGTGCGGAGGATGAGGACGAACTCCTCGCCTCCGTAGCGATAAATCCGGTCTCCATCGCGCGATACATCGTTGAAAGCGTCCGCGACCGCTCGAAGCACTTCATCGCCGGCAGGGTGGCCGTAGCTGTCGTTGTATTGTTTGAAGTGATCCACGTCACACATGACGAGCGAAAAAGACTCGCCAAGTGCGCTGCCGCCGCAAGAAATCATATCCAAATCTTCGTTGAAACTCAGTCTGCTGTGCAGCTTCGTCAGCGGGTCAATTCTGGCTTGATCGTACAGTTTGTAATTCGCGTCCTGAAGCTTTGCTTCTGAGTCGACAAGCCGGCCCAATGCCCCCGCCGCCTCCCGCCGCGCTTCTTCTACGCGAGCCGCCCAATCGCGGGTCGGGCGAACCATCGTCAGCCACCCAATCACAAGGATGCTGAACGACGCTAAACTTAGCCCTAGAATTGCCCAGAGATACTGGTTCAACCGCGACTGCGTATTATTGGCATAAGCGGCCGCGCGGCCCTCGATGCCCAAGATGCCGTCATAATATATCTTGAGGAGGTGGTCGTACTGCTCACTGCCTACCAAAATGCGTGCCTCAGGCAGCCTCCCATGGCTCGCCAGCTCGAGCGCTTCGTACTCAATAGCCACCAGAGCGAGATCGGCCCGGTCCACCTCGGCCGCCGCTTTCTTGTTCAGATCTAGATCTAATTTTGACCGAAGCGTTTGAATGGTTTGGCGCAGCTGTGGCTGTACCGTCCGGTAACGGGCCGCGGCCTCGGCGTCGCCCGTAGCAACCACAGCCTTGATCGAAAGCTCAAGCACGGTTCCGAAATGATTTACTCGTTGGGCCGTTGTGAGAGCCTCAATCTGCGAGTCAATGACGGTGCGGATCTGTTCGCCAACGCGCCAAGTAAGAATGCTGGAGATAGTCAGCATCAGCACAACTGCACCTGCGCCGAGCGTCATCAATTGCTTTGGCCAACCGATAACAGCCATAGCAGTTGTATGAGCACCCATCATGATTGGTCTCCATGCCTACGGCAGGCACGCCGTATGAGTAGATCGAAGAAATAAGATGAGCAGGTCTCCGGCTCTGGCCGCCAACTCGTATGCGTAGTCGTCTGGGGTTACCGGCGGATTAAGCTTAACGAGCAGCATTGACCACCGTACCATGGAAATGTCCGCAATGGGTCGAAAGCCGTCATTCGACCTCGTCAGGAATTTGCTGTCCTACAGCTGCCAAAATGTGTCACGCAGCTAGTGCGCCCGAGTCTTTTGAGGCCGGTTCTTTCTCACTGTCGTCCAGCCATTTGGGAAGGTTTGTTACCCTGCATGTCACCTTGCCAAAGTGGCGCAATGTTACCTTCCAACGGGCCGCCCTCCTCTGTCGCGCTGGCGTTGAAGGTGACGAAGTTGATGAAGTTTATGACCCCCTGTTTTCCGCCTCCCAGGGTAACGGCGTTCATCCACTCGTCGAACGGAATTTGACGCTCCCCAACCGCACCTTACCAAGGCGGCAAAGTCCGGAGGGGTCCTATCTTGCGTAAATTCATCATCGCCGCGGCCATCGCGGCCCTGGCCACCGCTGCCGTCGCCCAGTCCGACGATCCCTACCTCTGGCTGGAGGAGATCGAGGGCGAGCGGGCGATTGCGCAGGTCAAGCAATGGAATGCGGAGACCGAGGCGACGTTGACGGCGATGCCGCGCTTCGAAGAGCGTCGGACGCGGGCGCTCGAGCTGCTCAACGATCCCAACCAGATCGCCACGCCGAGCGAGGTGATGGGCGTTCTCGTCGCCAATCATTGGGTCGACGCCAACCACAAGCGCGGGCTGTGGCGGGTATCGCCGCTGGCCGATTATCTCGCCGGCGGCCCCAAGTGGCGGACGCTGATCGACGTCGATGCGCTCGGCAAGGCCGAGGGCAAGAGCTGGGTGTGGCACGGCGCCGACTGCCTGCCGCCAGAGTATCAGCGGTGCCTCGTCTCACTGAGCCCCGGCGGCAGCGATGCCGATGTGGTGCGCGAGTTCGACCTGCCGTCGGGCAAGTTCGTCGAGGGCGGCTTCACTGTTCCCGAGAGCAAGAATGCGGCGACCTGGGTCGACCGCGACACCTTGCTGGTGGCGATGGCGGAAGGCGAGGGGACGGTGACCCGCTCCGGCTATGCGCGGATCGTCAAGGAATGGAAGCGCGGCACGCCCTGGAGCGCAGCGACCAAGATCGCCGAAGCCACCGTCGACGATATCGGCATCGGCCCGTTCGCGGTGATGGACGGCGACATCCGCCGCGTGGCGATCAGCCGCAACGTCGGCTTCTATGAATCGCGTGTGTCGATGCGCGCACCCGATGGCCGATGGGTCGAGCTGCCGATCCCGGAGACGGCAAGCTTTGATGCGGTGGTGTCGGGCCAGGCGATCGCCACGCTGGTCGAGCCGCTGGGACAGTATCGGCCGGGCTCAGTTGTCGCCTTCGATATTGCGCAGATGCTCGCCGGCCAGAAGCCCGCGCCAACTCTGGTTATGGCGCCGAGTAAGAGCCAGGCGATCGAGGAGGTCCAGGCCAGCGACAATGTGCTGTGGATCAAGGCGCTCGACGATGTGTCTGGCAAGCTGTTCGCGCTTCGCCGCCGGGCCGATGGCAGCTGGTCGACCAAGGCAATGCCGCTACCCGGCAACAGCACGATCCACATTGCCGAAACCGCCGGCAAGCAGGACATTGCCTTCGCCACCGTCGAAGGGATGCTGACCCCCACCACGCTGGTGTGGGTCGATGCCGGTGCGAAGGTTGGCACCGTCCAGGCGCTGCCGGCCCAGTTCGACGCGTCGAAGTTCACCGTCGACCAGCGCTTCGCGACGTCGAAGGACGGCACACGCGTTCCCTACTTCCTCGTGCGCAAGAAGGGCGTGACCAAGGCGACCGGCGCGCTGATCCACGCCTATGGCGGGTTCCGTGCCGCGCAGACGCCGACCTATTTGACCGCACAGCCCTATCGCTCCGGCCCGCTCGGCCTGTTCTGGGTCGAGGATGGCGGCGCCTTCGTGCTGGCCAACATCCGCGGCGGCGGCGAATATGGGCCGGCCTGGCACAAGGCGGCGCTGCGCGAGAAACGACAGAGCAGTTTCGACGATTTGGAGGCGGTCGCCCGCGACCTGATCAAGACCGGCGTCGCCCGCAAGAACGGTGTCGCTATCTCCGGCCGCTCCAACGGCGGCGTGCTGGTCGGCGCGGCGATGACCCAGCATCCCGATCTCTATTCGGCAGTCATTTCCGGCTCGCCGCTGCACGACATGAAGCGCTATTCGCACCTGCTCGCCGGTGCGTCGTGGATCGACGAATATGGCGATCCGGACAAGGTCGAGGATTGGGCCTTCATGTCCAAATATTCGCCCTATCAGAATGTGAAGGCGGGAGTTCGCTATCCGCCCACTTTCTTCTACCTGTCGACCAAGGACGACCGGGTGCACCCCGGCCATGCGCGCAAGATGGCGGCCAAGCTGAGAGCAAATGGCAGCCAGACCTATTTCCACGAATATCTGGAAGGCGGCCATTCGGTGGGTGCCGACCGCAGCGAGGACGCGATGCGCGCGGCCCTGCTATGGGCCTTCCTGACCAGGGAAATCGGCGAGAAGACGCAATAGTCCAGGTAGGCAATCCGACGGAACGGTTCAGCGCATGAGAGGGTTAAGCCCGCCGCATGACGCTGGAGCCTTCCCAATTGGTTGAAGCCACCGAACCTCCGCGCAAGCGGCTCAGCTTTCGCAAGATCATCGGCCCCGGCCTGATCACCGGGGCATCGGACGACGATCCGAGCGGCATCGCCACCTACAGCCAGGCCGGCGCCAGGTTCGGCTTCGGCGTTTGCTGGACGATGATCGCCACCTATCCGCTAATGTCCGCGGTGCAGATGATCAGCGCGCGGATCGGCCGGACTACCGGCCATGGCATCGCCGGGAACATCGCGCGCTGCTATCCGCGCTGGCTGCTGGTCGTCATGGTCACGCTGCTGGTCGCGGCCAACACGATCAACATCGGCGCGGATCTCGGAGCGATGGCCGATGCCACCGCGCTGGTGTTCGGCGGGCCGGTGCAATTCTACCTGTTGGCCTTCGCGCTGTTCTGCGCGCTGACGGAGGTGTTCGCCAAGTACAAGCGCTACGTCCGGCTGCTGAAGTGGCTGACGCTGGCACTGTTCGCCTATGTCGCGACGCTATTCATGGTTCGAATACCCTGGGGCGAAGCTCTTCGAGAGATGGTCCTCCCGCCAATCTCGTTGACGCCGGCCTATGTGACGATGATCGTGGCGGTGTTGGGCACGACCATCAGCCCCTACCTCTTCTTCTGGCAGGCTTCGGAAGAAGCCGAAGACGTAACCGAGGATCCCGATCACGAACCGCTCAAATGTGCTCCGGATGAGGGCCCCGCCGAGCTCGAGCGGATCGAGATCGATACGTTGGTCGGCATGGCATTTTCGAACCTTGTGGCGCTGGCCATCATGCTGACCGCCGCGTCCACGCTCCACGCCGCCAACATCACCGATATCGAGACCTCCGCCCAGGCGGCCGAGGCGCTGCGGCCGATTGCCGGCAACTATGCCTCCATAATTTTTGCCCTCGGTATCGTCGGCACCGGCCTACTCGCGGTGCCAGTGCTGGCCGGGTCGGCCGCCTATGCGCTGGGAGAGGCTGTCGGGCGGCCGGTCGGCCTCGCGCACAAGCCGAGGAATGCCAAGACCTTCTATGCAACCATCGTCGCGGCGACCCTGATCGGTGCGGGGATGAACGTGACCCCGATCGATCCGATCGAGGCGCTGTACTGGGCCGCGGTGATCAACGGGATCGTCGCCGTGCCGGTAATGGCGATGATGATGCTGATGGCCGCGCGACGCGACATCATGGGTGGCTTCACCATCCGGGGACCGTTGCAATGGCTAGGCTGGCTGGCGACGCTGCTGATGGCGGCCGCGGTGGCGCTGATGGCTTTGCTGTCGTTTTAGGGGCGCTTCGCGGCGATATCGATCGTCCTGGTATGCGGATGATGCTTGTCGAGGTGGCGCTTGATGATCCTGAGGTTGCGCGTGTTCGAGCGGAAGAAGAGGTCAGGAATGGCTCCGACCACCGGAATCGCTCCAAGCAGCAGATCGAAGCCGATATTGCCCGCCATTCGCGCCACATGCCATTTCGACAGGCCGAGGTTGCGGGCCTCCCACGCGATATAGCTGCCCAGCGCCGCCGCGCTGATGGTGCCGATCCCTGGTACCAGGCTCAGGATCGCGTCGAGTCCGACCGGCCGATTGATGCCGGGGATGACGAACATTCGTTCGAGGATCTTTTCCATCGCCTCGATCCGCTGCCGCACCGATGCCGGGTCGCTGCCCAGGCCGGGCATGTCGCGGCGCATTTTCGGCGTTGGCTGGTCGACAGTATCGGTCACAGCGTTCCTCCAAGCCTTGGATCGCTCAGACCAACCAACGTGTGACGGGCAAAGGGGTTCTCGGCGAACCCCGGCACGCGGCCGGACACCAGCGACCAGCGGATCGGGGCGGCGACGGGAATGAACAGCTGCGCCTCGTCCATCAGCCGCGCCGCTTCGAGGAACAGCTGGCCGCGCTGTACCGGATCCAGCGTCGCCCGCGCATCGGCCAGCAATTGCTCTGCCTCCTCGACGCAGACCGCGGCCACGCCGCAGCGAAAGCGGCGCAGCATCCAGGCGGGGGACGATGACGGCGCGACCTCATCGATCCACACCAGGTCGGCAGAAGCCGGGGAAGCGGCGCGTTCGATCCCTATGCCGAGCGGCCCCCAATCATAGCGCAGCCGGGCGAGCAGATAATTTCCGCCCGGACCGTCTGGAAGGAACAACCGCAGCATCGGCCGATCAGTGTTGCCGAACAATCGATTGGCCTCTGCGACCAAGGCTGGCCGGCGTTCCGGCGCTGGTTGGCCGAGCCATGCCGGCTGCTGCGGGACGCCGATGCCCTCCAAGCCTGCTTGAAGGAGCGTCACACGCGGTTGGAGACCCCCGACGTGAAGCCCGTCGATCAAGGCCTGCCGGTCGATCGCCCGGCTGAGCAGGCGCCGGACGTCCCGTTCCTGCAAGGACTCGCTTCGTGCGGTTGGGGCCAGCCCGAACAGTCCGGCGACCGGATCGAACCGCCGCGCCCCTCGCGGCACTTTAGCGCCCAAGGCGTAGGGCAGATCGCCGACGGTTCCGCCCAGCACCAGATCGAGGTCGCCATCGGCAAAGGCGGCGACGAGCTTTGGCGCCTCGCCTCCCGTGATCCGCACTTTCTCGATCGGGTCCTCCGCATCAGGAATTCGGATGCGGTGGATAAGGAACAGGCCTTTGCCTTGCAGTTCGCCGGGCGGGATCCTTGTCTGCTCCTCGACGGTCGGTACCCGGAAAGGGCCGGTGCCGACGCCGGCCCTGACCAGGCCGAATTCCGGCTGCGCCAGCAACTGCAGAAGGTTGGGGCGCGGCGCATTCAGCCGGATTTCGATCACGCGATCGGTCATCGCCACGATGCTCCCGATCGCACCAAGCGTGTCCTTGAGCGGATTTTTGCTGGCTGGGCGCAGCTGGCGGTTCAGGATCCGCGCGATGTCCTCGGCCTTGATCTTGCGTCCATCGGGCCATTCGCCGGTCTGGAGCCTGAAAATATAGCTGAGGCCATCGTCGCTGACGTTCCAGCGCTCTGCGAGCCCGGGGACGACCTGGCCTCGCTCGTCGAGCCGTACCAGGCCCTGGGCCCTGTTTGAACGGATCAGCGCGTCGCCCTCGGACAGGTTGGCGGTCACGGTCTCGACCAGCTTTGGCTCCGGCCCGATCACGCCGATTCGCGTGACGTCTCCGGAGTTTCGACCGCAAGCGCCGAGCGAGATCGCCGCGACCAGCACGGCGACGGTTAGGCGGCGGCGGATGCTCAGAGCGGCCATCGCCAAGGGGTTTAACTTTAAAGTGCGGTTCATCAACCACTGGATATTCGAGCCGGACTGTTTTACTCATATAAGGCAGTGCGGCTGCTGCGTCGAGCGGCCGAAAGGGGAGAGATGGCGGTAGACCACGGTCTCGAGCATGGCATTTGGCAGCGCGGTGGGGCCGACATCGAGAATCTGCCCGATCCGTTTGCGCAATTTGCCCCTCCCGGGGATGTCGCGCCTCCCGAAACAAGGAAGCGCCCGCGGCGCCGCTGGTTGCGCTGGGGCTTTACGGCCTTTGGGGCACTGCTCCTCGTCACCTTGCTATGGCTGATTGTGACGGCACCGCTCAGTCGCGCGCTGGAGCCGCTCGACGATCCGGCGATGCTGCTGCTGTCGGCTGAGGGCCGTCCGATCGCCCGCCGCGGCGCGATCAAGGACGAACCGGTTGAGGTGACCAGGCTCGACCCGATGACGCCGGCCGCGTTCATTGCAATCGAGGACCGCCGCTTTCGCAGCCATTGGGGGATCGATCCGCGTGCCATCGGCCGGGCAATGTGGGCCAATGTCCAGGCAGGCGGCGTCCGCCAGGGCGGCAGCACGCTGACCCAGCAACTCGCCAAGACCAGCTTCCTGTCGTCGGACCGATCGCTGAAGCGCAAGGCCCAGGAAGTGATCATCGCCTTCTGGCTCGAAGGCTGGCTGACCAAGGACGAAATATTGTCGCGCTATCTCTCGTCGGTCTATTTCGGCGATGGCGTCTACGGCCTGCGGGCAGCGTCACGCCACTATTTCGACCGTGAGCCGGAGCGGTTGACCCTGGCTCAGTCGGCGATGCTGGCCGGCATGGTCCAGGCGCCGTCGCGGCTGGCCCCGACCCGCCACCTCGCGGCGGCGCAGAAGCGAAGCAGGCTGGTGCTGCAGGCGATGGCGGACAATGGCTATATCACGCAGTCGCGCGCCGAGGCGACCAAGTCGGCGCGGCCGACCGGCGACCATGGCAGCGTTCCGACCGGCACTTATTTCGCCGACTGGGTCGCGCCCCAGGCGGCCCAGGCGTTCGACGCCGATTATGGCGAAGTGCGGGTGCCGACGACGCTCGATGCCGACCTGCAGCGCATCGCCGTGCGATCGGTCGCCAATGCTCGGATCGGCGATGCCCAGGCGGCGCTGGTCGCAATGCGGCCCGACGGGCGGGTGGTGGCCATGGTTGGCGGCCGCAATTACGGCAAGAGCCCGTTCAACCGCGCGACCCAGGCCAAGCGGCAGCCCGGCAGTGCTTTCAAGCTGTTCGTCTACCTCGCCGCCCTGCGCGCCGGCTACACGCCGGACAGCGTCGTCGAGGACAGGCCAATCACTGTCGACGGTTGGTCGCCCCGCAACAACGACAGCAACTATCGCGGATCGATCACGCTGCGTGAAGCATTCGCGCGATCGAGCAATGCCGCCACGGTGCGCCTTGCCGAGCAGGTCGGCCGCCAGAATGTGATCAGGGCGGCACGGGATCTCGGGATCGACTCGCCGCTGACAGATCGGCCGAGCCTCGCCCTGGGAACATCGGGCGTGAGCTTGCTGGAGCTCACCTCAGCCTACGCCGCCATTGCCGGCGGCCGATATCCGGTCGAGCCACGCGGCCTGCCGCTCGAAGAAGCGGAAGAGGAGGGGCTGTCGTCGTTCTTCGCACGTGGCGGGCGGCTGGACGACCGGCGCGACCGCGCTCCGATGCTCGAGCTGCTGTGGGCTGCTGCCAATGAAGGCACCGGCCGGCGGGCCGCCTTGTCGACGCCGACTTTCGGCAAGACCGGCACCACCCAGAACAACCGCGACGCGCTGTTCATCGGTTTCGCCGGCAATCTGGTGGTTGGCGTATGGGTCGGCCATGACGACGATCGGACGCTGGGCAAGATTACCGGCGGGACCGCTCCCGCCGAAGTCTGGCGCCGCTTCATGGCATCGGCCATCGCCATCGACGGCCGCCGCGGACCGCCGCTCCCGGCCAGTTTCCGCGTCCCGCAACGAAAGCAGGAGCGCAAGAGCCCCTTGCCTGACGAGTGGAGCGAGGGTGGTGAAACGATCCAGTCGATCCTGGAGATGGTCGAACGGCTGATCGACGAAAATTGATCGGAATCAAATTTTTTGTGGTTAACGGCCGGAAACCGGCGACTTTAAAGCTTTCTCAACCCTTCGGGTCGTAAATCTTCGGCAACCGACGCGTCGTTTCAAGCGGAGGTGACGGGATTGTGGATCCCTTTTGTGGAGCCTTAAGGAGACCAGAGATGGCCAAGTTTCTGAAGCTGATCAAGAATAACAAGGGTGCGACCGCGATTGAGTACGGCCTGATTGCCGCTCTCATCGCCGTTGCCGCGATTGCCGCCATGGGCAACATCGGCAACGAGCTGGGCAGCACGTTCAACACGGTTGCTACCAAGCTCTAAGCGCTCGCAAGATCGCAAAAGACAGGCGGCGGTACCGGAAGGTGCCGCCGCTTTTCGTTGTGGGCGATCCCTACCAATCCCGCTTTGGCACGGGGCCGCGCATTCTTAACCTTTTCACAACTTCCCGAGACCTAGGCTTCAGCCACCGCAGCTTGCGTTGGCGGATCTGAGGAACAGTGGATCCTCCTGTTCGATAGGAGACCTGAAATGACCAAGCTTCTGAAGCTGATCAAGAATGACAAAGGCGCCACCGCCATCGAGTACGGCCTGATTGCCGCTTTGATCGCGGTTGCCGCAATCGCGGCCATGGGCAACATCGGAAACGAGCTGGGCAGCACCTTCAACGAGGTTGCAACCAAGCTCTAAGCGAACTGCTTGCGGGCAAAATTGGGCAGTGCCGCAAGGCGCTGCCCATTCTTTTTGAACTTGACCGGCTAGGTCGCTGTGTGCGCCGCGGAAACGCCGGCGGTGGAATAATGTGCCTCGCTCGCGCATACTTCCAATGCACAAGCGGCCAGATCATCCAGAGGAGCGCTAATGGGCCGGGAGGTGGTAGCGGGGATCGAAACCGGCGGGACCAAGATCCTAGCGCGCATTCGCTCGCTCGAGGGGCAGGTCGTTGAGGAAGGACGATGGCAAACCGGCTCCGCCGATCAGGCTGTATCCGACCTGCAGCCATTCCTTAGCGATTTGCCGTCCGATTGCCGGCTCGTCGCCATCGGAATCGCTGCCTTCGGGCCGCTAATTGTCGAGCCCGTATCAACCGACTATGGGCGGATGTTGGCAACGCCCAAGCCTGGCTGGGCGGACTCGAACCTGCGCGCGCAGCTCGAAGAGCGGCTGGGCGTGCCGGTCGCCGTCGACACCGACGTCAATGCCGCCGCGATCGCCGAGCAACGGTTTGGTGCCGGCCAGGGACTGCCGAATGTGGCCTACGTGACGGTCGGAACGGGCATCGGCGCGGGGCTGGCGATCGAGGGACGCAGCCTCAAGGGCGCCCTCCATCCCGAGGCTGGCCATTTGTCCATCATTCGCTTGCCCGGGGATGATTTCACCAGCGTCTGTTCCTTTCACCCTCACTGCGCCGAAGGGCTCGCATCCGGGCCGGCCGTCCGACGCCGGCTGGGCGAGGGGCGCGACCTCGCCGATGATCCGGCCACGATCGAATTGGTCGCCGACTATCTCGGCCAGCTCGGGGCGGCCCTGGTCATGGCCTGGTCGCCGCATCGCATCGTGTGGGGTGGGGGAGTAATTGGCGCTGCGCAGCTGGTTCCATATATCGAGCGAAGGCTGGCCGCGGCGCTCGGCGCCTATGGGGTGGGCCCGGCCGTCATGCAGCCGGGTTTTTGCGCAGCCGCCACGCTGGAAAACGCCGGCCTTGAAGGGGCGCTGCTGATGGCGTCCAACTTGGCCAGATAGCGACAGAACAGGAGTGGCAGACAGCCTTATCGGACGGATGGTGGGGCCGAGCGGGATCGAACCCCTGACCCTCGCAACGCCATCGCCGAGGCAACTTGGCTCTCGCCGACATGCGTTACGTTAGCGCTACCATCGCGACGTGAATCGCGCTAGCTTGGGGCCAGGCGCCCACCAGAGGTGCCCCGGTTGGAGAGACGATGTCGGTCCGCAAGGCCCCATTTCTGTTTGCTGCACGATGCCCTGAACAGGCGGCGGACCCGTCACGCATGTCGGTCGATGATTTCCGGTCCGATATCGGCGATTTTGGTGCAGCCAGTAAGTGCCATTGCTACCTTTATTTCGGCCGCGATGAGCTGAAGCATATGAGCCACCCCGGCCTGGCCGCTGCCTGCAAGCGCATAGGCCCACGCTCGGCCAAGCAGGACGAAATCGGCGCCCAGCGCGAGCATCCGAACCACGTCAAGGCCGGAGCGCACGCCGCCATCGGCGAGCAGCGGGACCCGTCCGCCGACCGCGTCGGCAATCGCCGGCAGCGCCCGCGCGGTCGAGACGACTCCGTCGAGCTGCCGGCCGCCATGATTCGAGATGACGATGGAGTCGGCCCCGTTCGCCACCGCCTCGCGCGCATCGTCCGGGTCGAGGATGCCCTTGATGACCAGCGGCCCGTTCCACTCACTGCGAATCCAGTCGAGGTCCTTCCAAGTGACCGAGGGATCGAAATTGGCGCTCATCCAGCCCAGGAAATCCTCGAGGCCGCTGTCGGCGCCCAGCACCGGCGCGACATTGCCGAGATTGTGCGGCCGCCCGAGCAGTCCGACGTTCCAGCACCAGCCGGGTCGCATGAGGGCTTGGCCGAGCCGGCGCGCCGAGCCGCGCCAGCCCTTGGCTCCCGCGAGCCCCGAGCGGTAGTCTCCATAGCGCGATCCCGGCATCGGCAGGTCGACGGTGAACAGCAGAGCGCTGCAATTTGCCGCCCGGGCGTGGGCCATCATCTCTCGCATGAAGCCGCGGTCGCGGATCATGTAGAGCTGGAACCAGAAGGGCTGGCTGCTGCCGGCCGCGACCTCGCCGATCGAGCAGGCCGAGACCGTCGACAAGGCGAACGGGACGCCCGCAGCAGCCGCGGCTCGAGCCGCCTGGACCTCGCCGCGCCGGGCGTTGAGTCCGGCCAGGCCGACCGGTCCAAGGCCGACCGGCATCGCCCAGCTCTTGCCGAACAGCTGGGCCGACAAATCGATTGCGGAGACGTCGCGCATCACTCTCTGGCGCAGGGCCACGGCTTCGAGGTCGGCGATGTTCCGGCGAAGCGTGATCTCCGCGTAGGAACCGCCGTCGATATATTGGAACAGGAAGTGTGGGAGGCGCGCCATTGCCAGCGCGCGGTAGTCACTTACGCACGCCGCTTTGCTCATCCCGCCGCTCCCTGCCGATGGTTTCGGCCCGCCATCGCAAGCAGAGGCCACAACCGCAAGCCCATCACTCGCGCCATCCGGGGAGGAAGCGCCGCATGAACCGAATCAGCAATGGAGGCCACACCCGCACGGCGATCGTCCTGATCGTCAGCCTCTTCTTTCTGTGGGGCATGGCCAACAACCTCAACGACATATTGATCAAGCAATTCCAGAAGGCCTTCACCCTCACCCATTTCCAGGCGGGGCTGGTGCAGATGGCCTTCTACATGGGCTATTTCGTGCTCGCGATTCCGGCGGGCCTGCTGATGCGGCGCTACGGCTACAAGGCAGGGGTGGTGATCGGGCTTGGCCTCTACGGAATCGGCGCCTTGCTCTTCTATCCGGCTGCCCAGATGGCGACCTATGGCATGTTCCTCGCTGCCCTGTTCGTTATCGCCAGCGGGCTTGCCTTCCTGGAGACCGCGGCCAATCCGCTGATCACCGTACTTGGCGATCCCTCGCGCTCCGAGGCGCGCCTCAACCTGGCGCAAAGCTTCAACCCGCTGGGGTCGATCGTCGGGCTGTTCATCGGTCAGCAGTTCATCCTCTCCGGTATCGAGCATTCGGACGTTGAGCTCGCGGGCATGTCGGCGGTTGAGCGAACTGCTTTCTACGCACGCGAGACCCAGGCAGCGGCAGGACCCTATGTGGCGATCGGGCTGTTCGTCCTTTGCTGGGCAGCGCTTGTCGCCTTCACGCGCTTTCCGGCCGCGGCGACACGGCGGGCGGCGGACGATCCCGATCAGCTCGGCTGGGGAGAGGCGCTCGCCGGCCTCATTCATAAAAAGCAGCTGCTGCTCGCTGTCGTGGCCCAGTTCTTCTACGTCGGCGCGCAGGTCGGCGTATGGAGCTACACGATCCGCTACGCCCAGGAAGCGACCGGAATGGGCGAAAAGACCGCAGCCACATGGGTGATCGCCGCCTTGTTCGCTTTTGTTGCCGGTCGCTTCATCGGCACCGCGCTGATGACCCGGGTGAACCCGGCGCGTCAGATGGCTTCCTACGCGGCGATCAACGTCGTTCTGGCTCTGGTTGCCGCCTTCACCCCCGGCATCGCCGGCCTGGTCGCCCTGACGGCGCTCAGCTTCTTCATGTCGATCATGTTCCCGACCATCTTCGCGCTCGGTGTCAAGGACCTCGGTCCCTACACCCAGACTGGATCGTCACTGATCGTCATGGCGATCATCGGCGGAGCGGTATTGACTCCGGTGATGGGTCTGATTGCGGATGTCACGAACTCGATGCACATGGCCATTCTCGTGCCGGCCTTCTGTTTCGTCGTTGTCGCGCTCTACGCGCTCTCGAGCGTTCGCCGCGGCGCTCAGCTAGGCCCTGGCGTCAAGGCGACCGTTGCCGCGTGATCGACTCTCACCATCATATCTGGAACCTCGGGCAGAACGGTTGCACCTGGCCGACCGAGGAAGAGGCGCCGATCCACCGCGATTACGGATTGGACGATTTCCGTCGCGAGGCTCTGCCGCTCGGCGTCTGCGCGACAGTGCTGATCCAGAGCCAAGAGGACGATCGCGACACCGATTGGCTGCTCGAAGTGGCGGCGAATGACGACCTCGTCGCCGGGGTGATTGGCTGGACGGACCTGGCCGCCCGCGACGTCTCGCGGCACATCGCCGAGCTCGCGCGCAAGCCCAAGCTGGTCGGCCTCCGGCCGATGGTCCAGCACCGGGAGGCCGACTGGTACGACGACCCGTCGCTCGCCGCGGGTTATCGCGCAATGGCGATTCATGCCCTCAGGCTCGATGCATTGGTGCGGGTTCAGCATCTGCCGGCGCTCGACCGCCTAGCCGCCCGCTATCCCGAGCTGCACATCGTAATCGATCATGCGGCGAAGCCCGAGATCGGCAAGCCGGGCGAATTTGATCGCTGGTGCTCGGCCATCGCCCCGCTTGCCGAGAGGGCGAACATCGCCTGCAAGCTGTCGGGTCTGTTGACCGAATGCGGGACCTCACCCGCCGAGGCGATCGTGCCCTATGCCGAGGCAGTGCTGTCGCTGTTCGGGCCTGATCGGGTAATGTGGGGTAGCGACTGGCCGGTGCTCGAGCTCGTATCCAGCTATGGCGATTGGCTTGGAATGGCGAAGCAGCTGGTGCCCGATGCCGCCCACCCGGCTGTGTTCGGCAAGACGGCCGTGCGTTTCTACGGTCTGGAAACGAAGGTCGCAGCATGAGCGGACTGGCTCTCCAGCGGTTCGGCATGGGAACTGCCGCGATCGGCAATCTCTACGCGGCGGTGACCGACGAGGTTGCGGATGCGGCGGTAGCCGCGGCGCTGCGGTCTGGAGTCCGCTATTTCGACACGGCGCCTTACTACGGCTTCGGTCTGGCCGAGCGGCGGCTCGGCGCGGCGCTCGAGGCGCACGGGGGTGAAGCGATCATCTCGACCAAGGTCGGGCGCCTGCTCGAACCGGTCGACAATCCGGAGCATGAACGCCACGGCTTCGTCGGTGGCGACCCTTTCCGGCCCGTGTTCGATTACTCGTACGACGCGGTCCTCCGCTCGCACGAGGAAAGCCTGAAGAGGCTCCGGCGGCAGCGCGTCGAGATCCTTCTTGCACACGATCTCGGCAAGGTGACACATGGGGTCGAGGCCGACCGCCAAATGCGCGACTTCCTCCACGGCGGCTATCGCGCGATGGCAGAGCTCAAGGCCAGCGGCGCCATCGACGCGATCGGCGTCGGGGTCAACGAGACAGCGGTCATCGAGGATCTGCTCGGCCGCGTCGATCTCGACGTCGTGCTGATCGCTGGGCGCTACACCTTGCTGGACCAGCAGGCCGCCGACCGGCTATTCCCGATATGCCAAACCAAAGGCGTTAAGGTGATCGTCGGGGGCCCGTACAACAGCGGTATTCTTGCCCGGCCGAATATTTCCCGGACGGAAGCGCGCTACGACTATCAGGCTGCGCCTGCCGAAGTCGTCGCCAGGACCGAGGCAATCGAGCGCGTCTGCGAGCGTTTCGGCGTTCCGCTCCCGGCGGCGGCGCTTCAATTCCCGTCTCGCCACCCCGCGGTCGGTTGGGTTGTTGCCGGTTGCAGCAGTGAGCGGGAGGTCAAAGAAGCCGTGGGACGACTGGCAACGCCAATAACCGAAGAGTTGTGGCAGGCTCTTGAGGAGCAGGGGTTGGTCAGCCCCGAGGTCGAGGCGATTCGCGAGTGACCGGGAAGCTGATCTTGCTGCACGAGGCTGACAATGTGCTCGTCTGCATCGGGCCGATAGAGACCGGAGACCTGCTGACGATCGATGGCCGGGAGGTTGCGGCCCGGCAGGACGTCGCCGTAGGCCACAAGGTCGCTCGCCACGCGTTGAGGCCGGGCGACAAGGTCCTGAAGTACGGCGCTCCAATCGGCTCAATGACCGAGGCTGCCGACCCTGGAGAATGGATCCACATGCACAATATGAAGAGCGACTATATCGCGAGCCACACGCGCGAAGCGGTGCGCGAAGGAGGCGAGTCATGAGCTTCGAGGCGTTTCTGCGCACCGACGGGCGCAAGGGCATCCGCAACGTCATCGCGGTCGCCTATTTGGTCGAGTGCGCGCATCATGTCGCCCGGCGGATTGTCGACAAAGCCGACGATCCCGACGTCCAGCTGATCGGATTTCCGGGCTGCTATCCCAATGCCTATGCGGCGAAGGTGATGAAGGCGATCGCGACCCATCCGAATGTCGGCGGGATGGTGATCGTCTCGCTGGGGTGCGAGAGCTTCAATCGTGAGGGGCTGCGCAAGGCGGTGGCGGCCAGCGGGCGGCCCGTTGAATTGCTGGTGATCCAGGAAGAGGGTGGGACCGCGGCGACGATCGACAAGGGTCTGGCGGCGGTGGAGCGCGTACGCGCCGAAGCCGCAAATGCACCCAGGACGCAGATGCGGGTCGATGAGTTGGTCGTCGGCACCATCTGCGGCGGCTCGGATGGAACCAGCGGCATAACCGCCAATCCCGCCGTCGGCCGCGCCTTCGACCGATTGGTCGCTGACGGCGCGACCTGCATCTTCGAGGAAACCGGCGAGCTGGTCGGCTGCGAGGGGGTCATGGCCGACCGGGCGGTCGCGCCGGAGCTTGCCCAGGAAATCCGCGCCTGCGTCGAGAAGGCCGAGCGCTATTATACCGTCATGGGTTTCGGCAGCTTCGCCCCGGGCAATGCCGAAGGTGGCCTCACGACCCAGGAAGAAAAATCGATGGGTGCCTATTCCAAGTCGGGCTCGTCGCCGATCAGCGGCATATTGAAGCCGGGCGACCTCGCCCCGGCCGGGGGTCTTTACCTGCTCGACGTCGTGCCAGATGGCGAGCCGCGCTTCGGTTTTCCGAACATTTCCGACAATGCCGAGATCGTCGAATTGATCGCCTGCGGATCGCATATGATCCTGTTTACCACCGGCCGCGGCTCGGTCGTCGGCTCGGCCATCTCACCGGTGATCAAGATTTGCGCCAATCCGGAAACGGCCCGCCGCATGGCATCCGACATGGACATCAACGCTGGCCGAATTCTCGAGGGCGAGGCGAGCCTCGATCAGGTCGGTGATGAGATTTACGAACAGGTGCTTGCGGTCGCCGCCGGCAAGCGCAGCGTATCGGAAGCGATCGGGCATCAGGAGTTCATCCTCACCTACAAGGCGTTCGATCCGATCGGCCCGTCCTGCCTGCCCCTATCGGCGCAGCGTGCCGCATGACTGGAAGGCTAGCGGGCAAAATCGCGCTGATCACCGCCGCGGCAAGTGGCATCGGCCGCGCTTCGGCCGAGCGGTTCGCAGCTGAGGGCGCCGAAGTGCACGCGCTCGACATCGATGAAACGGGACTTGCGAGCCTCGGGGGCTGCACAGGCCATCTGACTGATCTGACCGATGCCGGCGCTATACTCGGGCTGCGCGAAGCCATCGGCCCGATCGACGTGCTGTTCAACTGCGCCGGCTACGTCCACTCGGGCACGATCCTGGACTGTGACGAGGAAAGCTGGGTCTTCTCCAACACGCTCAACGTCACCGCCATGTACCGTACGATCCGTGCCTTTCTCCCGGCGATGATCGAGCGGGGCGGGGGTTCGATCATCAACATGTCTTCGGTCGCGAGTTCGGTCACAGGCGTCCCCAATCGCTTCGCCTATGGTGCGACCAAGGCGGCAGTGATCGGACTGACCAAGGCGGTGGCGGCCGACTTCGTCGGCCAGGGCATCCGTTGCAACGCGATCTGCCCGGGGACTGTCGATACGCCATCGCTGCAGCAACGGCTGCGCGACACGGGCGACTATGACTCGGCACTCGACGCGTTCAAGGCGCGCCAGCCAATGGGCCGGCTTGGCAAAGCGGAGGAGATCGCCGCGCTTGCCGCTTACCTTGCGAGCAACGAGTCCGGCTTCACTACCGGTGCGATCCACATCATCGACGGTGGCTGGACGAATTAAAGGAGAAACGAGTTGAAGCTTGCGCGATACGGCCCGCCGGGGGCCGAAAGGCCGGCGCTGGTCGATCCGGACGGCAGGCTCCGCGACCTGTCGGCCATGATCGACGATTGGGCCGGTGAGGCGTTGTCGCCGCAATCGCTCGAACGCCTTGCGGCGATCGATCCCGCCTCACTGCCCCTTGTCGAGGGCAACCCGCGGCTTGGACCGTGCGTCGGCGGTGTCGGCAAGTTCCTTTGCATCGGCCTCAACTATTCCGACCATGCGGCCGAGACCGGCGCGACCGTTCCGCCTGAGCCAGTGCTGTTCGCCAAGGCGGTGAGCGCGATCAGCGGGCCAAATGACGATGTCGTCCTCCCGCGCGGCTCGGCCAAGAGCGATTGGGAGGTCGAGCTGGGGATCGTTATCGGCAGTCCGGCCAAATATGTCACCGAGGAGGAAGCACCGGCGCACATCGCCGGCTATTGCGTAGTCAATGATCTGTCGGAACGCGAATATCAGCTCGAGCGGCACGGAACCTGGGACAAGGGCAAGGGCTGTGACACTTTCGGGCCAATCGGTCCCTGGCTGGTGACCAGCGACGAGGTGCCCGACCCTTGCTCACTCGACATGTGGCTGGAGGTCAACGGCCACCGCTTCCAGAACGGATCGACCGCAACCATGGTGTTCCGGCCGGCCTTCCTCGTCAGCTACATCAGCCGCTTCATGAGCCTTCAGCCGGGCGATATCATCTCCACAGGCACGCCCCCTGGCGTCGGCATGGGCCAGAAGCCGCCGCGGTATCTGCAAGCCGGCGATGTGATGGAGCTCAGTATCGAAGGCCTCGGCGTACAGCAGCAGCGGGTGATCACCGATTCAGCGGATATGCCGTGATGCGCCAAGTGCTGCTCCTGGACCTCAAGGACGATCCCGAGCTGATCGCCAGCTATGAGGCCTGGCACGCGGCCGGAGCCGTTCCTAGAGCTGTGGTCGCGAGCATCCGCGCCGCCGGTATCAAGTCGATGGAAATCTACCGCAGCGGCAACCGGCTGGTAATGGTGATGGAGACGGGAGCGGAGTTCGACCCGATGAAGAAGGCTGCAGCTGATGCTGCCAATCCTGACGTAGTCGCCTGGGAGGAGCTGATGAGCGGCTTCCAACAGCCGCTGCCATGGGCAGGCGAGGGCGAAAAATGGCACCCAGCCAAACGCATTTTTGCCCTTGAGGAGCAGCCCTAGCCTGCAAAGAATGTCCGCCGAATATCCTGGCTTAGCTCGGATATCAGCGGCCTGGTGGTCGAAACCAACGCACCGAGCCGGCCTTCCACTGCGAAGTTCAGCCGCGTTCCCCGGGCGACGTGAAACCGCCGACCCCGGCGATGGCGATCCGCGGCGCGGGCGTTGCCGTTTCCGCGAAAGTCAGCCGCAGGTAGCGTGCCCGGCGAGCTTGAGAGAAGGGGATGCGCTGCGTCGAGAGGGCGTAAGCAATGTTGCTGAACTCGCCGCTTGCCGCTGAATGCCAATCATGCCCGTCGATGCTCGTCTCCGCGACATAGCCTTTGGGCGGCGATGCGCCGGTCATCACGTGGCGTGACGGCGTCAAGCTGAAGCCCGCGAGCAGTTTCTCGGCTCCCATGTCGACGGTTACGAGGACCGGCTTTCCGGCCGAGGGTGAGGGCAGGATCCAGATCGTGCCCGCCTCATTGTCGAGCAGCTTTTCAGCACCGGGCGCGCTTGCCTCGGCGATGCGCCAGCCGGCCGTCGATAGGATCGTCGGGTCGGACGAGACGATCGCCGGCACCGGCACGGGCGCGACCGACCGGAACAGAGCGATCTCGTTGATGGCCGGGCAGGCAGGTGCTTCGAGGATGCGCAGCCTGAGGCGCCGGGCGGTGATCGGCGCGGGTAGCCGGATGATGCGCTGCGCCGAGATGCACTCCTTGGTCGCCAACGTCCGCCACGTGCCGTCGACCTGTGCGTCAACGGCAAATCGCGTCACCCTCGCTCCCAGCGGCAGATATTCCCGAATGCGGATCACGTCGAACGACCTGCCTGGCGGGAGGTCCAGCGTCAGGCTTGGAGTGGTGACTCCGTCCGGCGTCGACCAGTAGGTTTCGCGATTGCCGTCGAGCACGCGCGCCGGCTCGAAGCCGGGCCCGCGGGAGTGGCTCGCCCGTGCCACTGCGCCCTGGGCCAAGTCGGTCGCAAAGGTCGCACGGATCGCGTCGCCGAAGGACTTCAGGATCTTCACATCCTGATCGGCGATCCGTCCCCGCCGATCGGGCGGGATGTTGAGGTTCATGTTGGTCCCGCGCCCCACGGAAGTGTCGAAGTAGCGCACCAGGTTTTCCGGACTGCGAACCTTCGAATCCTCATCGGAGTGATAGAACCAGCCGGGACGGATCGACGTGTTGGTCTCCGCCGGCCACCACAGCTCGCCGCCCCGCACGCCCGAATTTCCTTCCGACTGGACATAGGGGTGGTTGGGCATGGTCGGCCAGCAAGGGTCGCCGGCAATGCCGTCTTCATTGCCGACCCAGCGAATGTCGGCTCCCAACGGATCGAAGGTGCAGGCCATGGGCTGATGCTGGTGAACAAGCGCGATGATGGAGGGCCAGTTATAGTATTTGGGCGCGTCGATCTTCCGGGTCTCGCGCGCGCCGCCGTAGTAGCCGTCGCCACCGTTGGCGCCATCGAACCAGAACTCGAACAGCTCGCCGTAGCGCGTGCACAGCTCCACGACATGCTTGCGGAAATAGTCGATGTAGGCCGGGCGGCCATATTCGGCGTGGTTGCGGTCCCACGGCGACAGGTAGATCCCGAACGGCATGTCGGCGCGGCGGCAAGCGGCGGCGAATTCGCCGACGATGTCGCCCTTGCCGTTCTTGTACGGGCTGTTGCGGATGCAATGCTCTGTTAGCCGTGTTGGCCAGAGGCAAAAGCCGTCGTGGTGTTTGGCGGTGAGAATGATTCCGTTGAGGTTGCCGGCTCTTGCGGCGCCGACGATCTGGTCGGCGCTGAAGTCGGTCGGATTGAACAGCTTCGGGTCTTCGTCGCCGAAGCCCCATTCCTTGTCGGTGAAGGTGTTGATCGAAAAATGGACGAAGGCATATTGCTCTCGCCCGTGCCAGCGCCACTGGCGAGCGGTCGGTACCGCGCCCCACGGTTTCGGCGATGCAACTCTTACCCTTGGTTGGCCGATTGCCGGCGCTGCGGCCGCCGCAAGACCAGTGACAATCAGGCTGCGGCGGTCGATGGTCATTCAGGGGCTCCATGTCCGAAAGAGGGCGGTCGGTCGGCCGGCGCGCGACCGAAGGCGCGGTTGGGCTCCGCGCCCATATGGAAGGTGAGGGTTCCACCGCGAACCAGATCGCGGTGGGCGATCCAGCTCTTGGTCCAGGGCTGCCCGTTCCAGCGCACTTGTTGGACATAGTGCCGGTCCGGTCTGTTGCCGGGTGCTTCGATCACCAATCGACGACTGCCGCCGACACTCACTTCGGCACGGTCGAATAATGGCGCTCCGAACACATAGACGGCACTCACCGGGTCAACCGGATAGAAGCCGAGCGCCGACAGCACGAACCAGGCGCTCATCTGTCCGCAGTCGTCGTTGCCGATGATTCCGTCTGGCGCCGCCTTGTACATTTCGGTCAGGAGCCGCCGGACCATCCGCTGCGTCTTCCACGGCGCGCCGACATAAGCGTAAAGATAGGGCGCGTGCTGGTCGGGCTCATTGCCGTGCGCATATTGACCCACCAGGCCGGAAATATCGGGCGGCGCATTGGCGGGAAGCGTCGAGGGCGCCGAGAAGAAGGCGTCGAGTTTCGCTTCAAACGCGACGTCGCCGCCCATGTGCTTGATCAGCCCATAGATGTCGTGCTGATTGAGGAAGGTCGCCTGCCAGCCATTCGCTTCGGTGTAATCGCGCCACCAGGGTTCGGGCATGTGGCCGAGCTGGATCGGATCGTAGGGCGTCCACACGCTGCCGTCGGCAAAGCGCGGACGGGCGAAGCCGATCTGCGGGTCGATGACGTTGCGCCAGTTTCTCGAGCGCTTGAGCAGCCGGTCCGCATCCGCGGTTGCACCGATGGCTCGCGCGAGGTGCGACGAAGCCCAGTCGTCATACGCATATTCCTGTGTCCGACTGACGCTCTCGAACCATTTGTCGGCGGGCACGTAGCCTTGGGCGTCGTAGAGATCGCGGCCCTTGGAATTGTCGAGGTCGGGCGCGGTAAAGTCGAAGCTGCGCTTGGCGATGGCCGGCCAGGCGGCGGCATAATCTGCCGGAATGCCCTTGGCCTGCGCCTCGGCGAGCGGGACCACGCCGTGCCAGCCGATCATCGTACCGGTCTCGGCGCCCTGAAGCGGCCAGACGAGCGGGCCATAAGGGCTCTGCGCCGTCTGCCGGATCATGTCGTCGACCAGGCTCTTCACGCGTTCGGGCGCAATCAGAGTCAGGAGGGGGTGAAGCGCCCGATATGTGTCCCACAGCGAATAGGTGGAATAGGCCGCGCCTCCCTGGGGCACGCGGTGCATCTGACGGTCGAGCCCGACGTAGCGGCCATCGACGTCGGAGAAGATCGTTGGCGCGAGCTGCGAGTGATAGAGGGCACTCGCCATGATCACCCGCTGGTCGGCCGATCCGCCAGTGACGCGGATCGCGCCCAGCGCCTGGCCCCAGCGCCGCGCGGCGGCTCGGCGGACGCGATCGAAGTTCCAGTGCGACGCTTCGGCGGAGAGGTTGGCGCGCGCGCCTTCGACATCGACGCCGGAAATGCCACAGCGGATCAGGATCGGCGCCGCTCCCGCATCGTCATAGTGCAGCACCGCCTTGAGCCTCTTGCCCTTGACTGATCGGGTGCCCGCCGGCTGGGCGGCGTCGCCGTCGCCGTAAAAGGTTACGCGGTCCGGCCTGCGCGATAGCTGCATCGCGAAGTGGATCCGCCGGCCCTTGGCCCAGCGAAACACGCGTCGGCTCCCGGTCAGCGTGCCATCGGCCTCGATTGACATGCTCGCGTCATCAATGAGCGGCGACTTGTCGGTCTTGTCGAGGACGAGATGCGACAGATCGATGAGGATGTGCCCGGCACCAGCTGGGAAGCGATAGCGGTGCCAGCCGGTTCGTTCGGTGACGGTGAGCTCGGCGCGAACGCCGCTTTCGAGGGTGACGGCATAGTAGCCCGGCTCCGCATGCTCGTTTGAGAAGCGCTGCCGATAACCACTGTCTGGGTTGTCGAGCGGCCCCGGCAGAAGCTGAACCGGCCCGCGTGTCGGCACCACCAGCACGTCGAGCATGTCGCCGATGCCGGTTCCCGACAGATGAGTGTGCGAAAAGCCCATAATCGACGTGTCGTCGCGATGATAGCCGGAGCAGGTGTCCCATCGCTCGACATCGGTGTCAGGACTGAGCTGCACCATTCCGAATGGCAATGTCGCGCCAGGATAAGTGTGGCCATCGCCTCCGGTGCCGATGAACAGGTTCGGCCTCGCATCCCGAGCAGCTGCGCGCGCCGGAACAGCGGTGGCAATGAGCGCAAGCCCGGTCGAAGCGAGGAAACCACGGCGAGTGGGCATCAGTGGATCGCCTTCAGCAGAGCGGGGCGGGTCGCCGCAAGGTGTAGGATGAGTTCGCCGAACAGGCCATTCGCCCAGGCGAACCAGGAACGGGTGAACTTGGCCGGATCGTCCTTGTCGAAAGCCTCGTGCATGAAGCCGGTACCCGCGTGCGTCCGCTTCAGGATGGCGAGGCAGCGACTGACGATTGCGTCGTCGCGGGTGGAGAGCGCCCGAATGATCAGCGACATCGGCCAGATCTGACTCTCGCCGACATGCGGGCCACCGATTCCCTCGCCCGCGCGGCCGCGGAAGAACCAGGGGTTAGCTTCGCTCCACGCCGCATCCGCGGTGCGCTGCCAGCGGGGGTCATCGAGCTCTACACAACCGAGATAGGCGAGACCCGACAGCGACGGCACGTTGGCATCATCCATGAAGATGGCGTTGCCATAACCGTCGATCTCATAGGCCCAGACCTCGCGGCCGTCGCGAAGCCGTATCGCGCCGTAGGCGGCGAGTGCGCCTTCAACCTCGGTTGCAAGCGCGGCTGCGTCGCTGGCGAGCGCCGAATCCCCGCGCGTGGCCTGCGCGAGCCTCGTCAACTCGCGAAGCGCCGTCACCGCGAACAGGTTGGCCGGGATCAGGAACGGGTAGAGGCAGGCGTCGTCGGACGGGCGGAAGCCGGAATGGATCAGTCCGACCTTGCGGGTCGGAGGTCCATAGCCGGCTAGCAGCGTCTCGGTCGGCTGGTTGGCGACCCGCTGGAAACGGTAAGGGCCGGGGCCGTCCTTGCGCTGCTGCTCGCGGAAGGTGCGGACGATGGCGCGGGCGGACTCGTGCCAGGTCGCATCGAACGGGGCCATGTCGCCGGTCTCGCGCCAGTAGCTGTATGCGAGCCGGATCGCATAGCAGAGCGAGTCCACCTCCCATTTCCGCTCGGCCACGCCGGGCTTCATCTCGGTTTGGTCCTTCAGCGCCCAGCCGAGGTTGGTGCGGGCGCTCGGATCCTCCATGAAGGCGTTGGCATAAGGGTCGATCAGGATCGATCGCGCGTGCCGCCCGATCAGCCCGCGGAACAGCTCGCGAAGTCGCGGGTCGCGGCTGACCAGGTGGAGGTAGGGCTTCACCTGGGCTGCGGAATCGCGCAGCCAAAGACAGGGAATGTCGCCGGTAATGACGAAGGCGTCGGGCTTGCCGCCGACCGTGCCCAGCTTGACCGTGGTGTCGAGCGTGTTGGGATAGCAGTTGGCGAACAGCCAGGCGATTTCCGGATCGGCGATCATCGCGCTGACCCGCTTGATCTCGGCCTCGACGGCGGGGCTGGTGAAGCGGCGCTCGGCCGGGGCGGGGCGGCGGCTCGGGAACTTCGGTGCCGCGCCGATCGCCGGCACCGCCGAGAGCGCCGCGGCGCCCGCGATCAGCTCACGGCGGTCGAGCTTCATTTGGGCAGCTCCACCGCATTGCCAGTCACCGTGAAGCTGCTCCAGCTTCCGGTCGTCGCTCCGGGCTGCCCGCCGCCGACCCACAGCCTGTATTCGCCCGGAAGCACCCGTCTGGCACCCGAACGGTCCACGCTGCTCATCAGCCGTGGATCGATGGTGAATCTGACGGAACCGCGCTTGTTGGGTTTCAGGTTCAATCGTCGGAAGCCGACGAGCATGTGCCGAAGCACTGGGTCGGTGAGATTGCCCTTCTGCCCTGCGTCGGGTGGGAGGAGATAGGCTTGCACAACCTCATCTCCTGCGCGTTTGCCCGCGTTGGTCAGGGTGACCGTTGCGTCGATGCTTCGACCAGCGGCGATCGACGATTTTGGCAATACAGGCGCATCGTAAGCGAAGCTCGTATAGCTGAGCCCGTGCCCGAAGCTCCAGGCCGGTGTTCCGCTAAAATAGCGGTAGGTGCGCTCCTTCATATTATAATCGATGAAGGCGGGAAGATCGGCGGTCGAAGCGTAAAAAGTGACAGGCAGGCGTCCCGACGGATTGATGTCGCCGGCTAGGATTTCAGCTAGCGCGGTGCCACCTTCCTCGCCCGGATACCAGGCGGCGAGCACGGCCGCCGGCTTGAGGTCGCCGAGCGCGACGGCGCTGCCCGAGGTCAGTACGATTATCAGCGGCTTGCCGGTCGCCTCGAGCGCCCGCAGCAGCTCTCGCTGCGGCCGGGGCAGCTCGATCTCGGTGCGGTCGCCGCCGGCAAAGCCGGGAACCGCCACCTTCAGCGCTTCGCCTTCGAGGTCGGGCGAAAGGCCGACGACCGCGACGATCGCGTCCGCTTTGCGAGCGGCCGCCAGCGCTTCCTCGCGCTGGACCTCAGCGGGCGCAATCCACTGCAGCCTCAGCCCCTCGTCGCCGCCGTGATGGTCGATCTCGACCCGGATCGGAACTGGCGCTCCGCCTTCGACGACGGCTTCCAGCGGACGATCGCCGATCGTGCCGTCGATGCGTTTCTCGTCGCCGATCCACAGCCGGATGGCATCGTGCGGCGGACAGGCGTGCCAGCAGGCGGGCCCGCCTAGCACCAGCCGGTATCGGCCAGGTCCCGGCGGAACAAACTCGCCGGTCCACACCGCCTTGAACGGCGCGACCTTGGTGACGTTGAAGTCGATGCGCCGATCCTGGCCGGAACGGAGGAGCTTGCCCTTCGGATCGCGCACTTCGACGGAAAGGCCCGGTTTGCCATTCGATCGCAGCGCCGTTTCCGGAACAACGATGGGCGCGCCATCGGCGAGAAGCGAGCCTTGCGCATAGCTAACATTTGCGGCCCCGAAACGCTTGCGGATGCCATTCAAGGGAGTGACCGGAGCAATGGCCGTCCCGTGATAGTTGGCCTCCAGCACGCCGAGATCATCGGCATTGGCACCGACCACCGCGATGCGCGCATTGCCGAGCGGCAAGGTGCCGCCCCTGTTTTCCAGCAGCACGATCGACTTGCGCGCCGCTTCCAGCGCCAGTGCACGATGGGCTCGCGTGCCGACTTGCGAGGGCTTGATCCGGCTCCATGGCGAGTTGCTGTCGGCAGTGATCCCAAGCGCCCGGCGGGCGGCTATGGCTCGCTCCAGCGCGGCATCGACCACGGCCTCTTCGACCAATCCAGCGCGCACCGCGTCGGGCAATGCGCCGTAGGTCGAGCCGCAATTGAGGTCGGTTCCGCCCTTGAGCGCCGCTGCCGCCGCATGCGCGGGGTCGGGCTGGTTGAAATGGAACAGGTGGATGTTGGCAACCGCATCGCAATCGGAAACGATCAGCCCTTTGAACCCCCAGTCGCGCCGCACCCGATCGATCTGCAGAGCGCTCGAAGCACAGACCGGAACTCCGTGGATCGAATTATAGGCGCACATCAGCGACTGCGCCTTTCCGTCTACAATTGCTGTCCGGAATGCCGGAAGATAGGTCGCTTCGAGATCGCGCGGGCTAACGTCCACGTCAAAAGCGTCGCGCCCCGCCTCGGGGCCCGAATGCACGGCCAAATGCTTCGGCGTGGCGATGACCTTCGGATGCGCAGCGTCCGGGCCCTGCAAACCGCGGATGAAGGCAGCGCCCAGACGCCCGGTAAGGACTGGATCCTCGCCGTAGGTTTCCTGCCCGCGCCCCCAGCGCGGATCGCGGAAGATGTTGATGTTCGGAGACCAGATGGTGAGGCCCTCGAACAAGCCACTACCCGAACCCTTGGGCCGCGCATTATACTTCGCCCGCGCCTCGGTCGCGACCACGTCGCCGACGCGCCTCATCAAATCCTCGTCCCAGGTGGCGGCAAGGCCAATCGCCTGCGGGAAGACCGTTGCTTCGCCATTGCGCGCAAGCCCGTGTAGCCCCTCGTTCCACCAGTCATATGCGGGGAGACCGAGCTTGGGCGACGCGGGCGCCGCGTTCTGGAGTTGCGCCGCCTTTTCTTCGAGAGTCAGCGCCGGAGCGGGAGTTGCGGCGGCGAGGAGCAGGGCAGCGATCATCTGTCCGACGGTCCGAGCGTCGAGAGCGTCAGCGCGCTCGCAAGCGTCGCGGGATCGGCGCTGGATTCGATGGTGACCGTCACGCTTTCGCCAGGCAGCAGATCGAAGCCATTGTCGGACGGCTGCGCCGGCACGGTTCCGAAGCCGATGTACACCGCGCGGGCGAGGTTGCGCGCGGTCAGGGTCAGCGTCTTGCCTTGCCAATTGGCAGTCAGACCCGGCCCGGGATAGGCCATGTCTTTCGGCGCGCGACGCTCGAGGATCGAGCGCGACAGCAACCGATCGTTCGAGAGCAGCTCGGCGACCGCGTAGCTCTGGCCGGGTCCGGCAGTGCCGAACAGGCTCGCGTCGTTCAGCATCGCCACGTCCGCCGCGCTGAGCGGCGCCAGCGTCACCGCTCCGCCCCGTTCGTTGAGCTGGCGTCCTGCCATGTCGAAGGCGCGCACTCGCCACTGGACCGGCATCGGGCTGGTGCTGTCCGACACCAGCGCGATCCGCGTAGCCTCGCCCTTGCGTTCGGCGACGATGATTTGCGGCGCGAAGAAGCGGCGCGCGGCGTAGTGGAGGAGCTTCCACCGTCCGAACCAGTCGATGCTGGCCCAGGAAATCGCCGGCCAGGTGTCGTTCAGTTGCCAATAGAGCGAGCCGAGCGTGACCGGACGGCAGGCGCGGTGGTGACGCGCGGCAAGCTCGATCGCCTGCGCCTGCATCACCTGCGTGAGATAGACGAAGTCGGCGAAGTCACGCGGTTTGCGCTGATACTGGTCGAGGTAGAAGGTGAGGCGCGAATTACCTTCGCCGCCCAGGAACTTCTGATGCGCCTTCATGACCGGGCTGTCGGGAGCGAAGTCCTCTGGCCTGGCAAAGGACGCAATCGTCGGCAGCCCCGACATCGCCTGGAAGCCATATTCGGACATGAAGCGCGAACACTCGTCCGTGTAGCGCTCGATCGGCTTCGATCCGGACCAGACGTCCCAGAAATGGCGGTCGCCGTCCTTGGCGGTGTCGATCGGCCCTTCATAGTCGGTCGACGGCGAGCCGGGCCAGTAAGGCACGTCATTGTCGTTGCGCGTGACGGCTTCACGCAGCACGCGGTCGAACAAAACGGCCATGCCGGTGCCGATCCGCTCCTGTTCGTCGGGACCGACCGCCTTCTTGAACGCGACGCGATCCCCCCAATTCTGCCAGCCCGACTGGACCTCGTTGTTGCCGGCCCAGATGACCAGCGAGGGATGCGCCTGGAGGCGCGCGACTTGCTCTTCGGCCTCGGCGGCGACGTTGTGGCGGAACTTCGCGTCGGGGGGCGTAATCGCACCGCCGAACATGAAATCCTGCCACACCATCAGCCCGAGTTCGTCGGCGATGTCGTAGAAGACATCGTCGGGATAATAGCCGCCGCCCCAGACGCGGACCATGTTCATGTTGGCAGCGACCGCACTCTCGAGGACTTGGCGCTGCTGTGCAGCGGTAACCCGCGCCGGGAACATGTCGAACGGAATCAGGTTGGCGCCCTTGGCGAATATCTCGATGCCGTTGACCTTGAGGCCGAAGCTGCCGCCCTTGCGGACCAGCGCAACCGTGCGCAGGCCGGTGCGTCGGGTAGCGCTGTCGCTGTCGCGGCCATTCTCGATCAGCGTCGCGGTGATGCCGTAGAGCGGCTGCGCGCCATATCCGACCGGCTGCCAGCGCTGCGGTCGCGCAATCGACAGCGGCACGGCGACGTCGTTCATGCCGGGCGCCAGGGCCACCTCGCGGACGACCCGCTGCCGCTTGCCGTCCGGACCGGTCAGGTCGACGCGAACCCGCGCCTTGCCGGGCTGATCGGCGGCCAGCCGCACACGCGCGAGGAGCCGCGCCTCCAGGTCGCCGAGGCCTTCCTGTTCGATGCGCAGATTGTCAATCCGGGCATCGTCCCACGCCTCGATCCGCGCCGGCTTCCACAGGCCGATGGTTACGATCCGCGGCGCCCAGTCCCAGCCATACTGGTACTTGGGCTTGCGGATGTAGGGCGACGTCTGCTTGCCCTTGGGCTCGTCACCAAAGGCGGAATCATACTCGCCGGGCAGCGGATGTTTTTCGGCCAGCACCATCGGCTGAAGCGTCCTGATGGGCGAGGCGAACCGGACCGTGACCTCGTTGCGGCCGATCCGGAGCAGCGGCTTGGCATCGGCGCGCCAGCGGCGATGCGCATTGTCGGCCGACAGCAATGGCGTGCCATTGACCAGTACGGTTGCGAACGTATCAAGCCCGTCGAAGACGAGGTCGAGATGGTCGCGCGTGAACATCGCCGGTGTGACCTCGATCGCCCTCCGATACTCCCAACCGGTCAGGCCGGCCCATTGGATCATGCGCTCGTTCAGGCCCGTGAACGGGTCCGGGACGATGCCGGCCTTGATCAGGTCCTGCTGCACGCTTCCAGGCACCGTCGCCGGCAGCCATTTTGCTGCACGCGGGTGCTGCCGAGCGGAGTCCGCATCCGCGGGATCGATCCGCACCTGCCAATCGCGGTCGAGCGGAAGCGTCGATTTCGGAGCCGCGAGGGCAGGGGTCGCAAACAGCAGGCCGAGCAGGAAAAGCCGCTTCACTGCGCCACCTCCAGCTGAATCTGGCCGACCGAATATAGCGGGCCGGAAGTCGGCGCGGTGAAGGTCATGCACAGGTCGCCGTCGGGAGTGTCCTCCGGCAGCGTCCCGCTGAAGCGAAGCCGGTTCGGCGCGGTAGCCGGATCGGGCAGCGGAAAGGTCGCGACCGGCGGGCCGTCGCAGCCACCAGTGCGCAAAATCAACTCGCCGAAGCGGGTAGCCGGGAATTGGGCCTTCACCTTGGTGAAGTCGTGGGCGAGGCCGAGGTTACGAGGAAGGCGCGCGACATCGATCGTGAAGCTCCGCGCCGCCGACAAAGGCGCTCCCCGCCAGACGAGGCAGGAATCGAAGATGTTGCTGTTGTAGGCCGGCGCGAACTCCGGCGCGTCGGGAGTTAGCCCGAAGCGCAGCTCGATCCCGCCGGTACAGGCGGATAGGCCGTTCGTGCCCGTAGAAAGTAGCGCCGGAATGGATGTCTCGTAGGTGCGCGGGGCCGACAATGGTGCATCGCCTTGGCCGAAAGTAGCGGCCCTGATCGTCGTCCCCACCTTGACGGTGAGTGGGTTGGCGAATGCCGGCGAAGAGGGGGTGGGAATGCTGCCGTCGAGCGTATAGCGGATGGTGCCATGCGCCACCTGGTTCGACAAGGACACCGTTGCGCTCCCCGCCTTGGCTGTCGCGCTGCGGCTGCCATCCAAGTCATAGGCGACCGCAAAGGCGCTGTCGGCAGCCGGTATCCCTTCGCGCTTCCACCGCGCGATCTGCGGTTCCAGCCGGCCAAGGAACCCCCGGAAGTCCCGCTTCTCCTTCGGTGACCAGGCGCCTTCGGCGAAGGCAGCAAGGCGCGGGAAGGTGGCCCACCAAACGCGCTCCGGTGTGACCAGATACTCGGACCAGGCATTCATCTGCGCGCCGAGCACGTGATGGCGATGCTGCGGAGCGATCTCGGCCGGCATGGCGTCATAGCCATAGACCTTCTCCAGCGTCATCGCCGGATTTGCCGGGCGCATCGGCGGCTCGTCCGGAAGCCAGGCCTGGATGTTGTCGAGATAGAGAATCGGCGCCGGCGAGAGCACCACGTCGTGGCCCTCCTTTGACGCCTCTATAGCGCCCTTCTCGCCCTGCCATGACATCACCGCCGCGGACTTCGGCAGTCCGCCACCCTCCAGTATCTCGTCCCAGCCGATCAGCCGCCGGCCGCGAGCGCGCAGATAGGAGTCGAACTCCCGGATGAGATAGGACTGGAGCGCGTTTTCGGTGGCGATCCCCTTTTCCTTCATCAGCGCCTGGACCCGTGGGCTACGCTTCCACTGGTCCTTGATCGCCTCATCGCCGCCAAGGTGGATGTACGGACCGGGGAAAATTTCGAGGATCTCGTCGAGCACGTTCTTGACGAAGGCCATGCCCTTCGGCCCCGGGTCGATCAGGTAGGGATTTACGCCCCAGTCGCCGGACACTTGCGGACGATCGCCAAACACACCGACTTCGGGATAGCTTGCGACAATCGCCTGCGCGTGGCCGGGCAAGTCGATTTCCGGAACCACGGTGATGCCGCGCTCGGCGGCATAAGCGACCAAATCCTTGAGCTCCGCCTGGGTGTAGAAGCCGCCATAAGGTCGTTGGGGCGGGGGGCCGCCCGCAGTCGGCTCGGTGCGCCACGCGCCAATCCGCGTCAGCTCGGGATAGCGCTTTATCTCGACCCGCCAGCCCTGATCATCGGACAGGTGAAGATGAAGCATGTTGAGCTTCAGCGCCGCCATCTGGTCGACGGTCTTCTTTAGCGCGCTCATCGGCTGAAAGTGCCGAGCGACGTCGGCCATATATCCCCGCCAGCGGAAGCGGGGAGCATCGTCAATTCGAAGGCCGGGCACCAATACCGGCTGTCCAAATGCCGTGTCCGGGCTCAGCAGCTGAGCGAGCGTCATCGCGCCGTGGACGAGTCCGGCATCGGTCGCGGCGGCGACACGGATGCCGCTGGCATCGACAGTCAGGCGATAGGCTTCATCGCCCCGGATCGAACGGTCGCGCTCGATGCGGATCGGACCGCGGCCGGAAACCGGGAGCGACAATCCTCGATCGGTCGCGACGCGTTCGGCCAGCAGCCTGGCGGCGACTGCGGCGCCCCGGCCGCGCGGCGCGATGCCGGTGCCGTTCGCCACTCTGAATCCCTGCGCCTCAAGCGAAATTTCTGCGGGGAGCGGCACCAGCGGAAGACCGGCCACCGCCGCGGTCGGCGCAAGCGCGAGGAGCGCCGCTGCAATCATGCCCCTGAATAGGCGGATTCTCATCCTCACCCCTGGTCCAGTATTGGTATTGGTCTGGTACGATGGCTCATCCTAGGGTCCCCGTCCAGTCTTCAAAAAGGAAGCCCGCCACAGGGGGGACTGTGGCGGGCTTCAGGGGCTGGAGGATGCCCCAGGGGAAGCATTTACATTCGGAAGGTGGCGCTGAGCGAATACACCCGGCCATTCTTGTAGACCGACGTCGGGAAGCGCGGATCGCTGCTGTACTGGTAATAGGTCTCGTCCAGCAGGTTGGAGGCGTTTGCCGTCACCTGGATGTTCTTGTTGATGGCATAAGATACTTGCGCGTCCAGCTGCCGGTAGGCGTCGGCATAATCGCGCGACTGCATGCGTCCGTGGCGATAGAAATATTTCGACCGACGGTTGTAGCTGATGCGAGCCTGGATCGGACCCTTTTCGAAGTAGGGCACGATGGTGAAGGTGCTGCGTGACAGGAACGGCAGTCCCGTATCGAGGCCTGTCTCCGCATCGGCGAACGTGTAATTGCCCTGGATGCCGAAGCCCCAAAGCAGGTTGGCGTTGCCGGAGAGCGAGAAGCCGGTGACCTTCGCCTTGCCACCGTTGACTGGGCGGGAGATCGAATATTCAAGCGTGTTGCCAGTAACCGGATTGGTGATCTCAACGCCGTCCTGAACCTCATTGCCGATATAGTTCGAGATATTGCGATGGAAGATTTCGCCCGAGAGGTAGCTTCCGGGCGCGAAGTACCATTCTGCCGACAGTCCGTAGTTGGTCGCGGCATATGGCTTCAGGTCTGGATTGCCGCCGCCACCCGTGCGAGTTGTATCATCCAGCGAGGTGTAGCCAGCGAGATCGCTGTATCGCGCCCGTGCGATCACCTTTGCTGCCGATGCGCGGAGCACCACATCCTCGCCGGCGTCGTAGATGACGTTCACTGCGGGCAGGAAGCGCCGGTCAGTATTGCTGACCTGCGTCAGCTCCTCGGTGCCGCCACTGTTCACGTAAAAGTTGGACGTATCCTTCGTCTGCACGAAGCGCCCACCGATGTTGCCCCGGAAGCGGCCTGTCTTGAAGTTCGCCTGGACGTAGCCGTTCAGGATCTTCTCGTTGACGTGGAAGAAGCTTCCTTTCGAGAAGCCGCGCGAGATGTTGATCGTGCCGAACTGCTCTAGAGTGTCGATGATGCCCTGACGGCCGAGCGCCGCAAACGGAATGCTGTTCCCGCTGGTGCCGAGACCATCGTACAGGCTGGCGTCCCGCGTCAGCGGGTCGAGATCGGCAAGCGTGAAGTCCTCGTTGGTGAAGGTTGCACCGCCAACGGTCTCGTTGCTGTTGTCATGGTCGGAATAACGAGCGCCGAACAGGATCTCGGTGATCGGTCCGAATTCGACCTTCCGCGACACATCGAACTGGCCGAACTTCTCCTTGTCGAGCGTGAAGTCCGACTTGGTGATGCCGCCGATCTGCCGGCCGAAGAAGGGCTGGCCGCCATTGGCCGCGAGCACCGCCGGCTCATTGATGTTTTCGCCACCAAGAGCCGTGAAATTGCTGAGCCACTGGCTCGCGTCGGTCGCCGGGTTGTCCCAGTCCACGAAGCTCGTCTTGCCGAAGGTGCCGGACGTGAAGCCCTGCTGCGTGCGGAAGTCGAGCAGATATTCGGGGTCCTTGCCGCCGCTGGCCTTGGTGTAGCCGAAGTTGCCGGTGACGTTCCAGTCGCCTGGCTGCCAGTCATAGAGCAGCGAGTAGGTATCGTTCTTGACCCGCGTGCGGCGATAGAGCGTGTCGAGCTGTCCCGTCGCGCCCGTGCTGCCAGCGGCAACAGGCCGGAAGGTCGCGGAAGTGACCACGCCGTCGCTGAACTCGGCGGCAGTCATCTGGGAGCCGTCATAACCGTAGGTGTATTCCGAGTTCGACACGTTGTCGTAATTGCCGCGGATGACCAGTGCGGTTGCCGTAAGGGTCAGGTTCTCAACCGGCCTCGCCTGGAGCGCGCCCTGGAAGCCGATGCGCTTGCGCTGTTGGCGGAAGAATTCGTGCGCGAGGAAGGCGGCGTGCCGTGCCTGACTGAACTCGGCCAGTTCAGCAGCGGTTGGCAGGTGACCGTTGAGGGTCGCGCCGCTGACTGCGTTACCGTTGGCGTCGAGGGTCCAGGCATTCATCATCTCGCTGCCCTGGCGGTACCAGTAGACGGCGACGCCGGCCCGGCTCAGCTGCTCCTTGTCGTAATTGACCGCGGCGAGGAGGCCGAGAGTCTCAGATTCATTGCGCCAGCTGTAGAGGGCCGAGCCGCGGAAGCTGCCCTTCTCCACCCGGTCGTTATACTCGCCACCTACGTTGACGGTCAGCGTGTGCGGCTTAAGGTCGAGCGGCTTGCGCGTGATGATATCGACGCTGCCGCCGATCGCGCCCTCCTGGAGCCGAGCTTCGGGCGTCTTGTAGACGATCGCCTGACTGATGATCGCTGGCGACAGCAGGGAATAGTTGAAGGTACGGCTGGAACGGTCGGACGGGTTGCCGCCCCAGTCCGCGGAAGCAACTGAGTGACCGTCGATGGTCAGGCGGTTGAGTGCCGGCTCGACGCCGTTGATCGACAGCTGCTCGCCCTCGCCGAACTGGTGATCGACAGTGATGCCTGGGATGCGCGACAGCGATTCGGCGACATTGTTGTCAGGAAATTTGCCGACATCTTCAGCGGTGACGACATCAACGATGGAGTCGGCCTCGCGCTTGGTCCGAATCGAATCGGTAATGCTGCGGCGAATGCCCGTGACCACGATCGCATCGTCCTCGGCCGGCGCTGGCGCCTCCGCGCCAGTTTCGGGTTCCTCGGGGGCAGTCTGGGCAGTAGCGATACCGCCGCTGCTCAGTATGGTTGCGGCAAATAGGATTGTCCGAAAATGCATTTTGGTAGGCCCCTCTCGAATTGTTGCTATGTCGAGACTCCACTGTGACAGAACCAATCTATATCCAAAGTGACCTACGAATCTAGCCCTAACTAAGCCATTGAAAAATAAGGATAGTGAATATTTCACCGAGCAATTTTCCAGCCAAGAAAGCCTGGTGCAGTGCGATTAGTTAACCTACTTATGCATTCCATATGAAGCCCAATATGGAGCCACGCCACTGATGAGTCGGACGCTGCTTGAGATCTGTGTCGACGAGCTGAGTGGCGTCGAAGCCGCGGTGGCCGGTGGCGCGGACCGAATCGAGTTGTGCAGCGGGTTGGCACTGGGCGGACTGAGCCCTTCGCCGTCATTTGTCTCAAAGGCATTGGAGAGTGGCGTCATAGTGCACGCGATGGTCCGCCCCCGGGCAGGCGATTTCGTCTATTCGGCCGATGAAATCGAGTTGATGATCGCGGAGATCCGGATGCTTGCGACGGCGGGCGTGCACGGCGTGGTCG
>JALYNQ010000033.1 GCA_030773115.1 Pseudomonadota bacterium | reverse complement strand
CGGCAGGGGCGGCGCCGGCTTCCCTACCGGCATGAAGTGGAGCTTCATGCCGAAGGCGCCGACGGCAGGCCGGCCCAACTTCCTGGTGATCAACGCCGACGAATCCGAGCCGGGCAGCTGCAAGGACCGCGAGATTCTCCGCCACGACCCGCACAAGCTGGTCGAGGGTGCGCTGATCGCCGGCTTCGCGATGCGCTGCCGCGCCGGCTACATCTACGTCCGCGGCGAATTCATCGTCGAGACCGAGGCGCTGCGGAAAGCGGTCGCCGAGGCCTATGACGCCGGCCTGCTCGGCAAGAATGCGGCGGGCTCTGGCTTCGATTTCGACCTGTTCGTCCACCGCGGCGCCGGCGCCTATATCTGCGGCGAAGAGACGGCGATGCTCGAAAGCCTGGAGGGCAAGCCGGGCAAGCCGCGCCTCAAGCCGCCGTTCCCGGCTGGCGCTGGCCTCTACGGTTGCCCGACCACGGTCAACAATGTCGAGAGCATCGCGGTCGTCCCCACGATCCTCCACCGCGGCGCGGAATGGTTCAAGAGCTTCGGCCGCGAGGGCAATGCCGGCACAAAGCTGTTCCAAATCTCGGGTCATGTGAACAAGCCGACGGTGGTCGAAGAGGCCATGTCCATCCCGTTCCGCGAGCTGATCGACAAGCATGCCGGCGGCATCATCGGCGGTTGGGACAATCTCCTCGCCGTCATCCCCGGCGGCTCGTCGGTGCCTTTGGTTCCCGCGGCGGAAATCATGGACGCGCCGATGGATTTCGACGGGCTGAAGGCGCTCGGCTCCGGCCTCGGCACCGCCGCCGTCATCGTCATGGACAAGTCGACCGACATAGTCCGCGCGATCAGCCGCATCAGTTACTTCTACAAGCATGAGAGCTGCGGCCAGTGCACCCCGTGCCGCGAGGGCACCGGCTGGATGTGGCGGGTGATGGAGAAGCTGCGCACCGGCGACGCCCACGTCTCGACCATCGACCAGCTTTACGACGTCACCAAACAGGTCGAAGGCCACACCATCTGCGCCCTGGGCGACGCCGCCGCCTGGCCGATCCAGGGCCTGATCCGCCACTTCCGCCCCGAGCTGGAGCGGCGGATTGCGGAGCGGCATGCGAGTATGCAGGAGGCGGCGGAGTGAGCCTCTGGTTCATAATCATCCTGGGAGTGGTGGCCGCGGCGGCAATTTTCGCGGTGGTTCGGTTGTTTGCGAGTACCGAACATCGCGCCGGACCGGAGAATGATTGGGCTCAGCGTAATGACAAGCATCGAGAGTCACGCGGCCCTGACGACTACATTGGCCCTCCGACCGGCGGTGATATGACCGGAGGAACGGCGGAGTGAAGATCAACTTAGCCGTCATCGCGAGGAGCGCAGCGACGTGGCGATCTAGACTGGATTGCTTCGCTCCGCTCGCAATGACGAACAACGGAATTGCCCATGCCTAAAGTCACCGTCGACGGCGTCGAGATCGAGGTTCCGCAGGGCGCGACCGTGCTGCAGGCGTGCGAGCTGGCCGGCAAGGAAATCCCGCGCTTCTGCTATCACGAGCGGCTGTCGATCGCCGGCAATTGCCGCATGTGCCTGGTCGAGGTGGCGCCGGGGCCGCCCAAGCCGCAGGCGAGCTGCGCGCTGCCCGCCGCCGAAGGCCAGACGATCAAGACCGACACGCCGATGGTCAAGAAGGCGCGCGAAGGGGTGATGGAGTTCCTGCTCATCAACCACCCGCTCGACTGCCCGATCTGCGACCAGGGCGGCGAGTGCGACCTGCAGGACCAGGCGATGGCCTATGGCCGCGGCCACTCGCGGTTCGACGATAACAAGCGGGCGGTCGACGACAAATATTTCGGGCCGATCGTCAAGACCTCGATGAACCGCTGCATCCAGTGCACCCGCTGCGTCCGCTTCGCCGAGGAAGTGGCGGGCGTGCCGACCATCGGCATGATGTTCCGCGGCGAGGACGAGCAGATCACGACCTATCTGGAAGGCGCGTTCAATTCGGAGCTGGCCGGGAACCTGGTCGACCTGTGCCCGGTCGGTGCGCTTCTGTCGAAGCCCTACAGCTTCGAGGCGCGGCCGTGGGAGCTTCGCAAGGTCCCGGGCATCGACGTGATGGACGCGGTCGGCACCAACATCCGGATGGACGTCCGCCAGCGCCAGGTGATGCGCATCCTGCCGCGCATCAACGACGCGGTGAACGAGGAATGGGCGCACGACAAGACCCGCCACCATGTCGACGCGCTGGTGCGTAACCGGCTCGACCGGCCGTGGGTGCGGGAGAAGGGCAAGCTTAGGGAAGCGAGCTGGGGCGAGGCGCTCGAAGTATTCGCCAGGCAGTTCAAGAAGGCAGGCAAGAATGTAGCGGCGATCGCCGGTGACCTGCTCGATGCCGAAACCATGTATGCGGCCAGGGCGCTGCTGGCACAGGCGGGGTCGAAGCTGCTCGAAGGGCGGCAGACCGGGCTCGACTATGACGTGAGTTCACTGGCGGCGGTTCGGTTCAACACGCCGCTCGCCGATCTTGAGAACGCCGACGTCATACTGCTGGTCGGATCGAACGTTCGCTGGGAAGCGCCGCTGGTAAACACGCGCATCCGCAAGGCGGTTCGGCGCGGGGCCAAGGTGTTTGCCATCGGGCCGGAAGCGGATCTGACCTACAAGGTCGACTGGCTCGGCAATGACCTGTCGTTGCTGGTCAAGCTGCCCAAGGCCGCGGAAGCTGCGATCAACAAGGCGAGCAAGCCGGTGATGATCGTCGGCCCTGGCGCGCTTGGCGCTGGTGCATTGGGTGCCGCGCTGGCCGCCTCTGCACCGTTCATCAAGAGGGACGGCTGGAACGGCTTCAACGTGCTCCACACGGCGGCGGCGAGGATGGCCGGGCTGCTGCTCGGTTATGCCCAGAAGGGTGGCATTGCCGACATCGAAAAGGCCAAGCCCGAGCTGGTGATCCTGCTCGGCGCGGACGAGGTGCCCGCCGCCAACTTCAGCAAGGCGTTCAAAGTCTATGTCGGCCATCACGGCGACAAGGGCGCGGCGCAGGCCGACCTGGTCCTGCCGGCCTCGGCCTATGCCGAAAAGCATGGCACCTACGTCAACATCGAGGGCCGGGTGCAGCGCAGCGAGCGCGCCGCCTTCCCGCCGGGCGACGCGCGCGAGGACTGGACCATTTTCCGTGCTCTGTCCGACCTGGTCGGCAAGCCGCTGCCATTCGACCGCTTCGACCAGCTCCGCGCGGCGATGATCGCCGAGGTGCCGGAGCTGGGGCAGGAGGGGATAATCGACCTGCCCTGGTCGCCGCCCAAACTGAAAGCCGACGCATCGGGGCCGGTCGCTTACCCCATCAAGGATTTCTACCTGACCAACGCCATCTGCCGCGCCAGCCCGACCATGCGGCGGTGTTCGGAAGAGCTGGTCCATGGCCAGCAATATCTGGAGGCGGCGGAATGAGCTTCTATCTGTGGGCAATGCGCCGAGGCGCACCAATCCTATTTGCAGCCGCGCTACTGATCCTCGTGATCAACTTTTCGATCCATTTTTTCTTGCAGGCCGATGCATACGGTCAGGCTCAAGCGCTGATCAATAGAACAGAATCCAAGTTTGTTCTCTTCTGGAGCGCCCTTGCCCAATCATTGGAATACTCAGTCTGGCCGTTCCTTGGCGCATGCTTGTTCTACCGCCTTGACCGGAATCGGAAGGGCGATGGGGCATGACGGCTACCTTCCAGAACTGGGGCATGACCCACGACTGGGCGTGGTTCACCGCGACCCTGACCGGCATCCTCGTCATCGCCCTGCCGCTCCTCCTCGCCGTGGCGATGATCATTTATGCCGAGCGCAAGATCTGGGCGGCGATCGCGCTTCGCCGCGGGCCGAACGTGGTCGGGCCGTGGGGGCTGCTGCAGAGCTTCGCCGACGGTTTGAAGGTGTTCCTCAAGGAAACGATCATCCCGACCAGCGCCAATAAGGGCCTGTTCCTGATCGCGCCGATCATCACCTTCACCGTCGCGCTGATCGTGTGGGCGGTGGTGCCGTTCGATGTCGGCGTGGTGCTGACCGACATCAATGTCGGCCTGCTCTACATCCTCGCGGCGAGCAGCCTCGGCGTCTACGGCGTGATCATCGCCGGCTGGGCGTCCAACAGCAAATACCCCTTCTTCTCCGCGCTCCGCGCCGCGGCGCAGATGGTGTCCTACGAAGTGTCGATCGGCTTCGTGCTGATCTGCGTCGTGCTCTACGCCGGCACCTTCAACCTGACCGAGATCGTGCTCGCCCAGAAGGGCAACATCTTCGGGATCGTCAGCGCCTACGGCCTCAACCCGCTGCTGTTCCCGATGGCTATCGTGTTCCTGATTTCGTCGATGGCCGAGACCTTCCGCACCCCGTTCGACCTGGTCGAGGCGGAGAGCGAGTTGGTCGCCGGTCACCAGACCGAATATTCGTCGATGGCCTTCGCGCTGTTCTGGCTCGGCGAATATGCCAACGTCATCCTGATGTGCGCGCTCAACGCGATCCTGTTCTGGGGCGGGTTCCTGCCGCCGATCGACTGGGCGCCGCTTTATTACATCCCAGGCATCGTCTGGCTGATCGGCAAGATGTGCTTCTTCTTCTTCGTGTTCGGCTGGGTGAAGGCGACCGTGCCGAGGTACCGCTACGACCAGCTGATGCGGCTCGGCTGGAAGATCTTCCTGCCGCTGTCGCTGCTGTTCGTCGTGCTGATCAGCGGTTGGCTGATGTGGACGCGATATGGAGTGATGGCATGATCGCGACCTTTCTGCTCCTCCAGCAAGTTCCCTTGGCCCCCTCAGCACCGGCTCCGCCACCGGGGCCTCAACCACAGATTGCCTGGGCTTGCGATATGACCGGCCCTGACAAGAAGAAGTTCCAACTGGCGGGGAAAATTACCGGTGGCGTGCTGCCTCCGGGTGAGAAGGATCCGGCTAAGCTGACGAAGCGACTTGCAACGGTTACCACTGACACCAGCAGGCGCCTCAAAGGAACCGTCGGCTTTCCGTACATTTTCGCCAGTTGGAAGGGCGAAGGCTTCTTCACCTTTAGTATGCCGGCCCAAGGCGACCGTTATCAAGTCGCGCTTCAGCTCTTTGAGGGAGGGCGGCCAGGGTACGGACACATGACCTTAGGCTACCCTCACGCGAAAGAAGTGCTCGGTATTGGGTACTGCATTTCGAGATTTGAGAATGTCGGGCAGCAGGAGCCGCCACGATGATCGCGCGCACCATCAAGGCCTTTACGCTGTGGGAATTCGTCAAGGCGCATGCCCTGACGCTCAAATATTTCTTCAAGCCCAAGGCGACGATCAACTATCCCTATGAGAAGGCGCCGCAGTCGCCCCGCTTCCGCGGCGAGCATGCGCTGCGCCGCTATCCCAACGGCGAAGAGCGCTGCATCGCCTGCAAGCTGTGCGAGGCGATCTGCCCCGCGCAGGCGATCACCATCGAGGCCGAGCCGCGGGAGGACGGCAGCCGCCGAACCACCCGCTACGACATCGACATGGTGAAGTGCATCTACTGCGGGCTGTGCGCCGAGGCCTGCCCGGTCGACGCGATCGTCGAGGGGCCGAACCTCGAATTTTCGACCGAAACGCGCGAGGAATTGCTCTACGACAAGGCCAAGCTGCTGGCCAACGGCGACCGCTGGGAACAGGCGATCGCCGCCAACCTTGCCGCCGACGCGGCGTATCGGTAGGGGCGGCGCACTTGTTCGAACAGGGACCTTCCGTGACCGTGACCACTAATTCCCTCTCCCTGGAGGGAGAGGGTAGGGTGAGGGTGCTCGGCGTTGCCGAATATTCTCAGCCGCCGTACCCCCTCACCTCAATCCTCTCCCCGCAGGGGAGAGGAGGTATGCTGTGATCGCCGTCCTCGCCTTCTACCTGTTCGCGACGCTGACCATCGCCTCGGCGGTGGCGGTGATTTTCGCGCGCAACCCGGTGCACAGCGTGTTGTGGCTGATCATGGCCTTCTTCAACGCCGCCGGCCTGATGCTGATCCTCGGCGCCGAGTTCATCGCCATGCTGCTGGTGATCGTCTACGTCGGCGCGGTCGCGGTGCTGTTCCTGTTCATCGTCATGATGCTCGACATTGATTTCGCCGCGCTCCGCTCGGGCTTCACCAGGAACCTGCCGTTCGGCCTGATCGTCGCGCTGGTGCTGCTGGCCGAGATCATCGTCGCCGTCTCGGCCTGGAAAGCGGGGCCAGTGACCGGCAATGTCCAGCCGGCCGCCACGACCCAGCCCAACATCGAGGCGATTGGCGAGCTGCTCTACACCCGCTTCCTGTTCCCGTTCGAGATCGCTGGCCTGATCCTGCTGGTGGCAATGATCGGCGCGATCGTGCTCACGCACCGCAGCCGCGGTGACTCGCGCGGCCAGAATGTCGCTCGCCAGGTCGACCGCCGGCCGGATGAGGCGATTGTGCTTACGCAGCCCAAGGTTGGCGAGGGGGTGAAGCTGTGAGTTCCGTCATGGGCACCAGAAATCCCCTCTCCCTGGAGGGAGAGGGCAGGGTGAGGGTGTGCGGCGTGGTCGCTCATCCTCAACCGTCGAGCCCCCTCACCTTAATCCTCTCCCCGCTGGGGAGAGGAAATATTGGGGCGCGCGCATGATCACCCTCACTCATTATCTCACCGTCGCGGCGATCCTGTTCACGCTCGGCGTGCTCGGCATCTTTTTGAACCGCCGCAACATCATCCTGATGCTGATGGCGATCGAGCTGATCCTGCTCGCGGTCAACATCAACCTGGTGGCGTTCAGCGCTTTCCTCGGCGACCTGGTCGGCCAGGTGTTCGCCATGTTCGTGCTGACCGTCGCCGCGGCGGAGGCGGCGATTGGGCTCGCCATCCTCGTCATCTTCTTCCGTCGCCGCGGCTCGATCGCGGTCGACGACGTCAACCGGATGCGCGGGTGATGCGGTATTTCCTTCTTAGTTCCCCGGCGAAGGCCGGGGCCCAGGAGTGCGAAGCGCTTCATTTTGACCGCGTGGCGGCCACCCGCTGCTGCGCAGCGGCCTGGACCCCGGCCTTCGCCGGGGAACAGGAGCAGGCATGATGCACCCAGTTCTCCTGATCGTATTCCTGCCGCTAATCGCCGCGATCGTCGCCGGGCTGGGTGGCCGAATCATCGGCAAGACCGTCTCCAAGGTGATCACCACCGGCGCGCTGATGGTTGGCGCGGTGCTGAGCTGGCCGATCCTGCTGCAGTATCTTGGCGGCCATGCCGGGCCCGAAGTGGTCCCGGTGCTCAAGTTCATCGAGAGCGGCGCGCTCGACGTCGACTGGGCGCTGCGCGTCGACACGCTGACCGCGGTGATGCTGGTGGTGGTGACGAGCGTTTCGAGCCTCGTCCACCTCTACAGCTGGGGCTATATGGAGGAGGACCCGAGCCAGCCGCGCTTCTTCGCCTATCTGTCGCTGTTCAGCTTCGCCATGCTGATGCTGGTGACGGCCGACAGCCTGGTGCAGATGTTCTTCGGCTGGGAAGGCGTCGGCCTCGCCTCCTACCTGCTGATCGGCTTCTGGTACCACAAACCCTCGGCCAACGCGGCGGCGCTGAAGGCGTTCGTCGTCAACCGCGTTGGCGATTTCGGCTTCTCGCTCGGCATCTTCGGCACCTTCCTGGTGTTCGGCACCGTGTCGATCCCGGCAATCCTCGAGGCCGCGCCGGGCATGGCCGGGTCGACCATCGGCTTCGCCGGGATGCGGGTCGACACCATGACCCTGCTGTGTCTGCTGCTGTTCGTCGGCGCCATGGGCAAGTCGGCCCAGCTCGGCCTCCACACTTGGCTGCCCGACGCGATGGAGGGCCCGACCCCGGTCAGCGCGCTGATCCACGCCGCGACCATGGTCACCGCCGGCGTGTTCATGGTCTGCCGCCTGTCGCCGATGTTCGAAGCCTCGCCCGACGCGCTGATGGTCGTCACCTATGTCGGCGCCGCCACCGCCATCTTCGCCGCCACCGTCGGCACGGTGCAGAACGACATCAAGCGGGTGATCGCCTATTCGACCTGCTCGCAGCTCGGCTACATGTTCTTCGCCGCCGGCGTCGGCGCCTATGGCGCGGCGATGTTCCACCTGTTCACCCACGCCTTCTTCAAGGCGCTGCTGTTCCTCGGCGCCGGCTCGGTGATCCACGCCATGCACCATGAGCAGGATATGCGATTCTACGGCGGCCTGCGGAAGGAGATCCCGCTGACCTTCTGGGCGATGATCGCCGGGACGCTGGCAATCACCGGCGTCGGCATATTCGGCATTGGTTTCGCCGGCTATTTCTCCAAGGACGCGATCCTCGAGAGTGCCTTCGCCAGCGGATCGGTGTCGGGCACGGTCGCCTTCTTCATCGGCGCCTTCGCCGCGCTGCTGACCAGCTTCTACAGCTGGCGCCTGATCTTCCTGACCTTCTTCGGCAAACCGCGCTGGGCGGGCAGCGAGCATATCCAGCACGCAGTCCACCACGTCCATGACGATGAGTCAGAAATGGCCGCGGACCACGACAGCGCGACCGATCATGAGGTGGAGGCCAAGGAAGGTACCGCCGGTTATCACCCGCACGAGAGCCCGTGGACCATCCTGGTCCCGCTAGCGCTGCTGTCACTCGGCGCAATCGCGTCCGGCCAGCTGTTCCACGGCGCCTTCGTCGAGGCGGAGCATGGCCCGGCCTTCTGGGCAGGCACGGTTTCCTTCGACGAGCACCTCGCCCATGCGATGCATGAAGTCCCGGGCTGGGTGAAATATACGCCGTTCGCGGTGATGCTGATCGGGCTCGCCATCGCCTACCGCAACTACATCGCCAAGCCCGACGCTCCGGCGCACTTCGTCGCCATGTTCCCGGGCATCCACAAGTTTCTGATGCACAAATGGTATTTCGACGAGCTCTACGACCTGATCTTCGTCCGGCCGGCGATGCGCCTCGGCCGCCTGTTCTGGAAGGGCGGCGACGAACAGATCATCGACCGCTTCGGCCCGCATGGCGCGGCCTTTGCGGTCGGCGTCGGCAACCGGCTCACCGCCCGGTTCCAGTCAGGATATGTCTATAGCTATGCCCTCGTCATGCTGCTCGGCCTGATCGGCGCCGCGACCTGGGTCTTCTGGTGGGTGCGATGAGCGGGATTGGCTTCAAGATCCTCCCCGGAACGGGGAGGGGGACCATGCGGAGCATGGTGGAGGGGTCGTGCGGCCTCGGAAGTGGGTTCGACCCCTCCGTCAGGCCTTCGGCCTGCCACCTCCCCGTTCCGGGGAGGATTTTGTAAGTGACCGGCATCCCCATCCTTTCGATCCTGGTCGGCCTTCCGCTGATCGCGGGCATCGTCGCGCTGTTCCAGTCGGCCAATGGCGCGCGCTGGAACGCGCTCGTCACCACGCTGGTCAGCCTGGCCATCGGCATCTGGCTGTGGACGGCCTACGTGCCTGACGGACCGCAGTGGCAGTTCGTCGAATATGCGAAGCTCGGCGGCGGTATCGCCTGGGCCATGGGCATCGACGGCATCGCCCTGATGCTGATCATGCTGACCCTGTTCCTGATGCCGATCTGCATCGGCGCCAGCTGGCGCGCGATCGACAGGCGCGTGCCGGAATATATGGCATCCTTCCTGCTGATGCAGGCGCTGATGATCGGTGTGTTCACCGCGCAGGACCTGCTGCTGTTCTACATCTTCTTCGAAGGCGGCCTGATCCCGATGTACCTGATCATCGGCATCTGGGGCGGCGGCGAGCGGATCAAGGCGTCTTACAAATTCTTCCTCTACACGCTGGCCGGATCGGTGCTGATGCTGATCGCCATGCTGGCGATGATCTGGACCTCAGGCACCACCTCGATCCCCGAGCTGATGGCCTATGACTTCGCGCCGGATTTGCAGTGGTGGCTGTGGCTCGCCTTCTTCGCCAGTTTCGCGGTGAAGATGCCGATGTGGCCCGTCCATACCTGGCTGCCCGACGCTCACGTCCAGGCGCCGACCGCGGGATCGGTGATCCTCGCCGGCGTGCTCTTGAAGATGGGCGGCTACGGCTTCATCCGTTTCTCGCTGCCGATGTTCCCCGAGGCTTCGAACGAGTTCATCCCGTTCGTGTACATATTGTCGGGCATCGCGGTGGTGGTGACTTCGCTGATCGCGCTTGCCCAGCACGATATGAAGAAGCTGATCGCCTATTCCTCGGTCGCGCATATGGCGTTCGTCACCTTCGGCCTGTTCGCCTTTAACCGGCAGGGCATCGAGGGCGCGATGATCGTCATGCTGAGCCACGGCCTCGTGTCGGGCGCGCTGTTCCTGTGCGTCGGGGTAATCTACGACCGGCTGCATACCCGCGAGATCTCACGCTACGGCGGGCTGTCGGACAACATGCCCAAATATGCGCTGCTGTTCATGGTGTTCACCATGGCCAGCGTCGGCCTGCCGGGCACCAGCGGTTTCGTCGGCGAATTCCTGTCGCTGGTCGGCCTTTACGCCGTGTCGAGCTGGGCAGCGATCGTCGCCACCACCGGCATCATCCTCGGCGCGGCTTACATGCTCTACCTCTACTGGCGGATCTGCTACGGCCGGCTGGTCCATGCCGATGCGGCGGCGATGAAGGATTTGAGCGGCCGCGAGATGTGGCTGCTGGCCCCGATCGCCGCGGCGGTGCTGTGGATGGGCGTCTATCCCGAAAGCTTCCTGCGGCCGATGCGGGCCGATATCGGCCGCCTTCTCGAGCGGGTGGAACGCGCCAAGCCGCCCGGTGACGCGCAGTTCGCTGCCGGCAAGCCCGTTGCAACTTCAGCTCATGCGGAAGCGCATTGATGAACCTCGCTCCAATCCTTCCCGAGCTCATCCTGACTGTCGGCGGCATCGTGCTGATGATGGTCGCGGCATTCATGGGCAAACGCGGCAGCGCGCTATGCAGCTGGTCGGCCGTAGCCGTGTTGCTCGGCTCGGCAGTCGCCCTGATCGGCGAACCGCAGAGCGCCGGCGTGTTGTTCGGCGGTCAACTCACCGCCGACGGCTTCGGCGCGTTCGGCAAGCTGATCATCTATCTCAGCGCTGCGGTGGCGATCGTTATGGCGCACAACTGGTTCGAGCGCGATTTCGAGCATGGCGCCGAATATCCGGTGCTGATCCTGTTCTCGGCGGTCGGCATGTCGGTGATGGTCTCGGCGACCAGTCTGGTCTCGCTCTACGTCGGGCTCGAGCTGCAGAGCCTGTCTGCCTATGTGCTCGCTTCCTATCGCCGCACCGACGACCGCTCGGCCGAGGCGGGTCTCAAATATTTCGTCCTTGGCGCGCTGGCCTCGGGCATTCTGCTATACGGCATTTCGCTGCTGTACGGCTTCACCGGCACCACCCAGTTCGAAGGCATCGCCGCCGCATTTGCCCGTGATGGCACCGGCTCGATCGGCCTGCTGTTCGGCCTTGTGTTCCTGCTGGCCGGACTTGCGTTCAAGGTCAGCGCGGTTCCCTTCCACATGTGGACGCCTGACGTCTACGAAGGCGCGCCGACCCCGGTCACCGCTTTCTTCGCCTCGGCGCCGAAGGTCGCCGCGGTATTGCTCGGCGTTCGCGTCTGCCTCGACGCGCTCGGCCCGGCGATCGATGCCTGGCGGCAGATCATGATCTTCGCTGCATTGGCCTCGATCATTCTCGGGGCAGTCGCGGCCTATGGTCAGTCGAACATCAAGCGCCTGCTCGCCTATTCGTCGATCAACAATGTCGGCTTCGCCCTGATCGGCCTGGTTGCCGGCGGGCCGGCCGGCGCCAGCTCGGTGCTATTCTACATGGCGGTCTATGTCGTCATGACCCTCGGCGCCTTCCTCTGCGTCCAGCGGATGCGGGGTGAGGACGGCGAATATATCGAGGCGATCGACAGCCTGTCCGGCCTGTCGCAAACGCGGCCGGCGCTGGCCGCGGGCCTAGCCATCTTCATGTTCAGCCTGGCCGGAATCCCGCCGATGTTCGGCTTCTGGCCGAAGCTGATGGTGTTCAACGCTGCGGTTCAGGAGGGCCTCTACGCGCTGGCCGTCGTCGGTATCCTGGGCACCGTGGTTGGGGCTTACTACTATCTGCGCATCATCAAGGTGATGTATTTCGACGCTCCGGGCCAGCCCTTCGCCAAGGGACAGAGCGGGCTTGAAGGCGTGCTGATCGCTCTGGCTGCGCTGTTCGTCTCGCCGCTCGGCTATTTGCTGATCGGGCCGCTTGGCGAACTGACGGGTAGGGCAGCGGGAAGCCTGTTCTGAGTCTTGCGCTGCCAAACCGTTTTCCGTTCGTGCCGAGCGTAGTCGAGGCACCAAAGGCCCCTCGACTACGCTCGGGGCGAACGGATTAGGGCATGCGAATCCGCATCGTCGAACGGCTGGGATCGACCAATACCGCGCTGCTGTCGGACGCGACGGCGGTCGAGGGCGACTGGCTGGTCGCTCTTCACCAGAATAACGGCAAGGGCAGGCACGGCCGCGTGTGGGAGTCGATCGATGGCAATTTCCTCGGCTCGACACTGGTCCAACTCCGTTCCGACGACCCGCCGGCGCCCTCACTTGCGCTGGCTGCGGGGTTGGCGCTGATCGAGGCGGTGGAGGTAGAAACGCCGGGAGCGCCGCTGTCGCTCAAATGGCCCAACGACCTGATGCTCGGCGATGCCAAGCTGGCCGGGATCCTGCTCGAGCGCTCGGGAGATCGCGCGGTCGTAGGATTTGGTGTCAATCTGGCCGGCGCTCCGCAGATTGCCGGCCGCAAGACTGCTTCACTGAGCCCGAGCAGGAACATAACGCCGCAAGCCTTCGCGCCGTTGCTGGCCGGCAAGTTCGCGCAGTTGCTGGCCGTCTGGCGCAGCGCGGATCCGGCGCAGTTCGCTCAAGCCTGGATGGCACGCGCCCATCCCATCGGCACGCCGCTTGAGGTGCATAGCGGACCCGGCGAGCGGATCGATGGAATGTTCGACGGGATCGAGCCGGACGGCGCAATGCGCCTTAGACGCGACGGAATGATTGACATCATCCGGGCCGGAGATGTTTTCCTCGGTTAACTGCGCGAGTCGGATTCTCGCCCCTGTCACTGACTGCTGATAAGGCTCATTTCGTTTCGCGACCGAGTCGAAGCGTTCCACCCGCGCTGCGTCGCCGACCCTCTCGCGGAACCCAGCGCCGGTCCTGCTGGCCGGCACCCTCTGCTGGAGACCCTGAAATGAACGCGATCACCACCAAGGACGGCACCCGGATCTTTTACAAGGACTGGGGCCCCAAGGATGCGCAACCGATTGTTTTCCATCACGGCTGGCCGCTGACGGCTGACGACTGGGACAACCAGATGATGTTCTTCCTGGGAGAGGGCTTCAGGGTCATCGCCCATGACCGCCGCGGCCACGGCCGTTCGACACAGACGGACAGCGGCAATGAGATGGAAACTTACGCAGCCGACGTCGCCGAGCTGGCTGCGCAGCTTGATCTCAGGAATGCCATTCATGTCGGCCATTCGACCGGCGGCGGGGAAGTGGTGCATTATGTCGCGCGCGCCGAGCCTGGCCGCGTTGCCAAGGCGGTGATCATCGGGGCGGTGCCGCCAGTGATGGTCAAGAAGGAGTCGAACCCCGGCGGAACGCCGATCGAGGTGTTCGACGGCTATCGCGCGGCGGTCGCCGCGAACCGAGCCCAGATCTACCGCGACGTACCTGCAGGGCCCTTCTACGGCTTCAACCGGCCGGGAGCGCAGGTTAGCCAGGGCATCATCGACAATTGGTGGCGCCAGGGCATGATGGGCGGGATCAAGGCCCATTATGACTGCATCAAGGCCTTCTCGGAGACCGACTTTACCGAAGATCTGAAAGTAATCGATGTACCGGTGCTGGTGCAGCATGGCGACGACGATCAGATCGTCCCCTATGAGGACAGCGCGCCGCTCTCGGCCAAGCTGCTCAAGAACGGCATCCTCAAAACCTATGCTGGCTTCCCGCACGGCATGGCGACGACGCATGCCGACATCATCAATCGCGATATCCTCGCCTTCATTCGCGGCGGGGAAATTGCGGAGGAAGGGCCCAAGGTCGACGTGCATCTGGAGGCGCCAACACCGGCATGACCGGAAATGCCGACATGGGGGAGGCCGGGTTCGGCCTCCTCCCGACATGGTGCAAGTCGTGAGCGAAGAATCCGCCCGGGCGCTGACCGACAGCCGCCGCGAGCAAATCTTTCCCAAGCTCGCGCCGGCCGACATGGAACGGCTGCGGCGCTTCGGCGAGCCGCGCTCGTTCAAGGCCGGCGACATGCTGTTCAGGGCGGGCGAGGCGGGACATGGCCTGACGCTCATGCTGTCCGGCGAGGTCGAGATCCTCCAGCACGACGAGACCGGCCGCCGAATCCCGATCGTCACCCATGAGCGGGGTTCCTTCATGGGCGAGCTGGCGCAGCTGTCGGGACGCCCGGCGCTGGTCAACGCGCAGGCGCTGACCGACGGCGAGGCGATCGAGATACCGCCCGATCGCCTCCGCGCCGTGCTGATTGCCGAGGCGGAGCTGGGCGAGCGGATCATGCGGGCGCTGATCCTGCGTCGCGTCGGCCTGATCGAGCGCGGCGCGGGGCCGATCGTGGTCGGCAGCGAGGCCGACGGCGACGTGCTTCGCCTGGTCAATTTCCTCCGCCGCAATGGCCATCCCTATCTGCGGCTCGATCCCGAGGAGGATAGTTGCGGTCAGGCGCTGGTCGATCGGTTCCAGGTCGAGGATGAAGCGCTGCCGATCGTGCTTTGCCCGGGCGGGCAGCTGCTGCGTAATCCAACGGAGGACCAGCTTGCCCGCTGCCTCGGGCTGGTCGGGCCGATCGACCCGAATAGGCTGTTCGACGTGGCCATTGTGGGCACCGGCCCCGCCGGATTGGCGACGGCGGTTTATGCCGCCTCGGAAGGCCTGTCGGTGCTGGCGCTCGACTGCCGATCGTTCGGCGGGCAGGCCGGCGCCTCGGCGAGGATCGAAAATTATCTAGGTTTCCCGACCGGCATATCCGGCATGGCGCTGATGGGACGCGCGTACAGCCAGGCCCAGAAATTCGGTGTCGAGATGGCGATCCCGGACGAAGCGGTGTCGCTGAAATGCGGCAACGATCCCTCCTGGCTCGACCTTGCCAACGGAGAGCGCGTGCAGGCCCGGGCGGTGGTGATTGCGACGGGCGCCCGCTATCGGCGGCTGGAGGTTGACCGGCTCCATGAATTCGAAGGTACGTCGGTGCATTATTGGGCGTCGCCGCTCGAAGCCGATCTTTGCGGCGGCGAGGAAGTCGCACTGGTCGGCGGTGGCAATTCGGCCGGGCAGGCCACGGTGTTTCTCGCCGGCAGGGCCAAAAAGGTCACGATGGTGGTTCGTAGGCCGCTCGCTCGAACCATGTCCCAATATCTGGTCGAGCGGATCGAAAGCCTGCCGAACGTCGAGATCATGGTCGGTTCCGAAGTGGCCTCGCTTGAGGGGAACCAGGGAAAGCTTGAGGCTGTGCTCCTTCGAGATCTGACTTCGCAAAATGAGGTTCGGCGGCAGGTCACGCACCTCTTCTCCTTCATCGGCGCGCAACCCAATACCGATTGGCTGGAAGGAACTGGCCTCAAGCTCGATTCCCGCGGCTTCGTGCTGACCGGTGCAGAGGCCGGCGACGATCACTATCCGCTCGGGACCAGCCGCCGCGGCATATTCGCGGTCGGGGACGTGCGTTCCGGCTCGGTCAAGCGGGTCGCGGCGGCGGTCGGAGACGGCGCGCAGGTTGTCGCTGCCATCCACCTCTATCTCGCATCCACCCAGCAAAGCGCCGCCGCAACGCGGCAAACCGCGCCGGTTACCGTCTGACGCTTCCCGATCTCCCGTTCATGCCCTAAGGGCGCATCCATGCTGCTCGCGATTGATGCCGGGAACACCAACCTCGTCTTTGCCCTGGTCGAGGGCCAGGACATCAAGGCGCGATGGCGGATCGCCACCGATCCTCGCCGAACGGCCGACGAATATGCGGTGTGGCTGCATCAGCTGCTCGAACTGGAGGGCTATGGCCGCGGCGATGTCGATCGGGTTATCATCGGCACCGTCGTCCCGCGCGCGCTGCACAATCTTGAAGTGCTCAGCAGCAAATATTTCGGTGTGAAGCCGCTCGTCGCGGGGCAGGGTGAGGCGGGCTGGCCGATCGCGCTCGACGTCGACGAGCCGCAGAATGTCGGCGCCGACCGCGCGCTCAACGTGATCGCGGCCCACGCCAAGCATCCCAACGACCTGATCGTCATCGACTTTGGGACTGCAACCACCTTCGACGTGGTCGATTTCTCGGGCGCCTATAAGGGCGGGATCATCGCGCCCGGCATCAACCTCAGCCTCGATGCGCTGGTGTCAGCCGCCGCCAAGCTGCCGCGCATCGCCATCGCCGCGCCGCAGGACGGGAGCGTGGTCGGGCGGACGACGGAAACGCAGATGCTGATCGGCGTTTACTGGGGATATGTAGCGATGATCGAGGGACTGGTGGCAAGACTGAAGGCGGAGATCGGGCGGCCGGTGAAGGTCGTGGCTACCGGCGGGCTGGCCATATTGTTCGACAAGAATACCGACGTGTTTGACGTGATCGAGCCGGACCTCACCATCCAGGGGCTTGCCCTGCTCGCCGCGGGGATCGCCAAGTGACGCCGGGCGAAGAGCTGCTGTTCCTCGCCCTTGGCGGGTCGGGCGAGATCGGCATGAACGTCAATCTCTACGGCTGCCGCGGCAAATGGCTGATGGCCGATCTAGGGCTGACCTTTGCCGATCCCGACTATCCCGGGATCGACCTGATCCTTCCCGAGCTGGAGTTCATTGAGCAGCGGATGGACGATTTGGTCGGGATCGTCCTGACCCATGGCCATGAGGATCATATCGGCGCGCTGCCTTATCTCGCCGCCGACCTCAAGGTGCCGCTCTACGCCACGCCTTTCACCGCCGGGCTTATCGCCGGCAAGCTGGAGGAAGAGGGGCTGACCGGCCAGGTGTCGTTGCGCGTGATCGAGCGGGGCGGATCGATCGACCTCGACCCGTTCCGCGTTACTTATGTCCCGCTCGCCCATTCGATCCCCGAAGGTAACGGGCTGCTGATCGAAACGCCGTTCGGCAATATCTTCCACACCGGCGACTGGAAGATCGACGAGACTCCGGTGCTGGGTCACCCGAGCTCGGCCGAAACGCTGGATGAGATTGGCGACCGCGGGGTGTTGGCCCTGGTTTGCGATTCCACCAACGCCTTCCTCAATGATGCATCGGGCAGCGAATCTTCGGTGCATGAGGCGCTGCGCAATGAGGTGCTGAAGGCGCGCGGCCGTGTGCTGATCACCACCTTCGCCTCCAATGCCGCCCGGCTGGAAACCATCGGCCGGGTGGCGATCGAAACCAATCGCCGCGTCGTCGTGGCCGGGCGCAGCCTCGACCGTATCCTGAGGGTGGCCAAGGCCACGGGCTACCTGCTCGATTTCCCCGAGCCGGTTCGTTTCGACGAGGCGATGAAGCTGCCCAAGGATGAGGTGCTGATCATTGCCACCGGCGGGCAGGGCGAGTCCCGTGCCGCCCTGGCCCGCATCGCCTTCGGCCAGCATGAGCTGAAGATCGGCGAGGGCGATACGGTGATCTTCTCGTCCAAGCAGATCCCGGGCAACGAGATGGCGATCGGCAGGATCATGAATGCGCTGTCCGACCTCGGGGTGATCACCATCACCGAACGGCAGGCGCACATCCATGTCTCGGGCCATCCGGGGCGGCCGGAGCTTGCCGCCATGTACCGCTGGATCCGCCCGAAGATGCTGGTCCCGGTCCATGGCGAGATGCGTCACATGCGCGAGCAGGCGCGCTTTGCCATTTCCGAAGGCGTGCCCGCGGCTATCGTCCAACGCAACGGCGACGTCATTCGACTGGCCCCGGAAGGACCGGAGAAGATTGGCGAAGAACGGGTCGGGCGGTTGGTTCTGGACGGTGATGTGATCCTGCCCGCCGACGGAGCCACGCTTAACGAGCGCCGCAAGGTGGCGAGCCATGGGCTGATCGCGGTGGCGCTGCCGATCGATGAAACAGGCCGGCTTGCTGGCAAGGCGCTGGTCCGCCCGTTCGGCGTACCGGTGGAGCAGGATCGCGACGATTTCCTGGCCGACGCGGCCGATGCCGCCGAAAAGGCCTATGTGCCGACTCGCGATGTCGAGCGGGTCCGGGAGGCGGTGCGGCTGGCGGTGCGGCGCTGCGCGACGCTGTGGACCGGCAAGAAGCCTATAGTCGAGGTCATGTTGGTTGAGGCAGCCTTGGCATGAAATGGACCTCGGTCCTCGCCATCTATTTCCTGATCTTCTGCTTCTCCGCCTTCCTCCTGCTGCCGTTCGGCGTGAAGACGCATGAGGAGGCGGGGGTTGAGCGGGTGGCTGGGCAAGCCGACAGCGCGCCGTACAGGTTCGACCTGCCGCGGCATCTTGCGCGCGCGGCAGTGGTCGCGACGCTGCTGACGGCGCTCTATGTCGCGAATTACGAATTCGGCTGGGTGACGGTCGACGATCTAGACTTTTATAACTGAGGGTCCTTCGAGACGCGGTGTTCGACAGGCTCAGCCGCTCCTCAGGACGAACGGCAATGGTGGAACCGTTCGTCCTGAGGAGGCGCTGACTAAGTGAAGCGCTTCGAAGTGCCGTCTCGAAGGACGCCTAGCGCCGCTTCTCCACTGCCTGCGCCAGAGCGGCGTAGAGCTTGCCCATGTCGCTGGACATCAGCGTAACTGCGATCATCCCGCCGTCGCGCTCGGCCAGCACCCGGCGGAGCATCGCTTCGAAGTCGTGGACATAATGGTTGACCGCGTTCTGGAACTCGGGATCGCTTTCATATTGGGCGTGGATCGCGCGGCTCTCGGTCCCGCCCAACAGTCGAACCGCACGGCGGGTGAAGACTCCGCGGTTGCCCTTGAGATAATGGTTCCAGGCCTTGTCGTCGATTTCGTCGCTGAGGATCTTCTGCACATCGATCGCGGCGGAGTGCATCGCGTCCATCAGCAGAGCGACCCGGCGGGCGAATTCTTCGCCGCTGTCCTTCATCTGCGCCTCGCGGCTGCGCTCGATATGCGCCTCCAGCGCCACCGCGCTCTGACCGATCGACAGCATCTGCGACGTGAGCCGGTCCGAAGCCTCGCGCGCGGTGTTCACGGCGCGGGTGGCGACCCGGTCCAGCTCCTCCAGCTTGGATTCGACGCTGTCGCGAACCGCCTTCTCCAGCGCCTGGCGAGTGGCCTCGCTCATATTGACGGCGCTCTCGGGGATGACCTTGGCGATCGCCTCGCGGGCACGCTCGGCCGCATGGGCCGCCGCTTCGCGGACCTGGACCAGCGCCGACACGAGCGCCGGGCCGGTTTCGTTCGACAGCCTGCCGGCTTCCTCGCTGGCCGCCGCGATCGCGGCGCTCAACTCGGTCAACCGCTGCTCAGCCTGGCTGACGCCCAGATCGACCGAGGTCATTAGGGTGGCGAGCCGCTCCTGCTGCGTCTCGACATTCGACGCTCCGGATTCGATCCGGTTCTCGGCCTCGATCGCCGCATCGCGCATCTGCTCGATATGCGGCCGCGCGGCCTCGGCCGATGCCAGCAGCCTCGCGGCGCCCGCCTCGGCCTCGCCCAACGTCGCAGCCATCTGGCCAGCGAGAGTGATGCCGAGCTCGTCGAGGCCGTCGCGGAGCCGCTGCGTGCGGTCGGCTAGCCCGTCGAGGCTCGAATCCTGGGCGACGGTGGTCGTCGACAGTTCTTCCAGCTCGGTCCGAAGCCGGTTGAGCGCAGTCTGGACATGGCCCGCGCGTTCGTCGCCTGACCGCGCCAAGTCGAGGAACCGGTCGTCGAGCGCCGTCAAGCCGCTATCGAGGTCGGCCATGAGCCGCTGCGAGGCGCGCTCCTGCTCGGCAATGCGCGCCGTCAGTCCGTCGAGGGAAGCACCAGCGCTCGCCAATCGCTCGCCCAGCATTTCCGACGCGTCAATGCCGGCGCGGCCGATGCCAGCCTGACTCTGCGCGACCAGCGCGGAAACCGCCGCCGCCTGTGCATCGATCCCGGTGCGGATTTCAGCCAGCGCCTCGGCCGACCGGGCGAGCAGCTGGTCGACCATCGACCGCGATGCCTCGCCGGCCTGCGACACGCCCGCGGCCGCGGCGCTCCCCGCGGTTTCGATGTGCGAAATATTGGCAAGCAGCCGCTGCGATGCCTCGTGAACGATGGAGTCGGCCTGCTGCGCCTGGACGGAGAGCTGGTTGACTTGCCCCTCGAACCGGCCCGCTTGCTCCAACGCTGAGCGTCCCGCTTCGCGCAACGTTTCGGCCATGCGCCGAGCGCTATCCTCCGCCTGCGGCAGGTCGGAAAGCAGCACGCCGATGTCGTTCCGGGCCGACTCCGCGGCGCGATCGAGCGCGACGCCATGCTCGGCAAGCGTGCGCGAGCCCTGGTTGAGCTGCTCGGTGATGTTGCCGAGCCGGCTCGCGGCCTGGTCGCCGAGGCCCATCAGGTCGCCGGCCATCACGCCCAATGAGCGATGATTTTCCGCAATCTGGATCTGGAGCGCGCCAAGCACGTCTTGAAGGGCGCGCGCCTCTGTCCGCATGGCGACAACCGACCGCGTGAACTTTTCCGCTTCCTTGCGGCGGGTGCGCCCGAACATAAGCCAGACCAGGCCGACCAGCGCCAACGGACCGGCCAGGATTGCCACCCACTGCGCAACTTGCGGGCTGGTCAGCGGCTCCGTGGCCAGCGCCCGGCCTGCGGACCAGGCGGTATAGGCGGTCCACAGCAAGGCCAGGATCGAAAGCCCCCAGCCAAGCACCTGCCGCCCGCCTTCCGTCGCCACGCCGTGAACGTCACGGATCTCGGTCCAGCTCATCCGGTCGAATTGCGGTTCGGCATGCACCTCTTCGCCTTCGACGACGGGAACCTCCTCGACCGGATCCTGGGGATAGCGGCTGCCTTGGGCGCGATAGGGGTTGGTGCTCATGACCGGGGAGTTTACCACCTTTGTTCGCAGGCGAAAGCGACAAATGGGCACACCAGGCTCAGGAACTGCTCCCTGGCCCTTTGGGGGTAGAAATGATTGGGCGCACTGCCTTATGGTCGCCGGCCCTCAGGGGGGATTCCAATTACGCGGAGCATGCCATGGCGCTCGGCGCCTTGATCGGTGCCTATCAGGAGGACGATGCGGGCGGTCTCCGCGCGCTGTTGCCGCTCGCCGGTCGCACGCTGATCGAATATCAAGCAAGGTGCCTCGCGGCTTCCGGCGCCGCGCCGCTGGTGGTCCTCGTCGAACGGGTACCGGTCGCCCTCAACGACGCGTTTGAGCGATTGCGGGCGGAGGGCATCGCAGTCGTACCGGTCAGCGACGGGAATGAGGCGGCAAGCCGCTTCGAGGCTGGAAGCCAGTTGATCCTCCTGGGGGACGGGATTGCTCCGGACATGGGCGATCTCGAGCGGCTGATCGGCGAGTGTGACGGCGCGGTCCTGACCGTGCCCGATGACGAAGCCCATGCCGAATTCGAACGGATCGACGGATTGCAGCGCTGGGCTGGCCTGGCGCGGGTCGATTCGGGCATGCTCGGCGCCACCGCAGCGATGGTCGGCGACTGGGACCTGCAATCGACCCTGCTCAGGCGCGTCATTCAATCGGGTGCCCGTTTCATCCCATCGGCTACCGGAGAGGGGCGGGGCCCGTTCCTGGCCACCAGCGAAGCGGCCGCCGCCGGCTATGAGCGCCGGCTGCTGGTCGCTTCGCGAACGGCGCGCGAGGACGCGGTCAGCCGCTACCTTTTGCCGGTGGTGGAAGAGTTCGCGACTGAGAAGTTGATGGAGACGGCCGTCCGCCCGGCCTGGTTGGTCCAGCTGGCCCTCGTCATGGCCATCGCCGCTGCCTTTTGCTTCACCCGCGGCTGGCACTGGGGGGCGCTATCGCTGCTGGTGCTGGCAACGCCATTGGACCTGGTGGCTCAACGCCTGGGGATGTTGCGTCTGCAGCCGCTCAGCGCGTCAATGTTGTCGCGGCGGCTGCTGTGGCCCGCGGCAGGCCTCGCCCTGTTGGCGCTCGGCTGGTTCGAGGCGCGGCACGGCTCGGGCTGGGGGGCGATGATGGCAGCGCTCGGCGGCGCCGCTTTCGCCGAGGCAGGGAGGATCGAGCGACAGGGTAAGGCCTTGCCGGCGGGCGAATGGCATTTTTCCCGTCGAACCGCCGTATGGCTGGCCATACCCTTTGCCGTCGGCGGCTGGTGGAGTCTCTATCTCGGCCTCATAGCCGTTTACGCCGCGACCAGCTTCTTCATAGCCCAGCATTTAAGACATATGGTCGAACCTCGGACCTCGTCCCATAATTGACTGCGCGTTAACCCCGTCTGTTCTATGACGGCGGCATGATGCCCGTGGAATGGCCGCTTGCTGCATCGACAGCCGACCGCCCGGTCGATCCCACGCGCCCTCGCGCGGGGCTCGATCGGCTGGCCGTGGCCATGGCCGACTTCTTCCTCGACGAGGCCAGCCGGCTGACCGACGAAGAGCGCGCGCTGATGGCGGCGATGCTCCGCGGCCTGATCGCCGATGTCGCCGACGAGCTGATTGCAGCCCTTCCATCGATCCTCGGCGCGAAGGCCGAGCAGCTGCGCGATGGCCTTTACCGGCGGTTGCGCGATGCCGGCCTTCTCACCCGCGAGGGCGTCGTGGCCCTTCTGCTACGCCGCGCCGATGAGCAACAGCTGTCGAGCCATGCCAGTCGAAGCGATGCGGCGCTCGGAGCACTCGTGTCGGACCAGGATGCGGCCGTCGCCGAGGCGGCGATGGCGCTGACGCTCGCCCGTGGCCGCCGGCGGGACAAGTATGGCCGGCTTGGCGCGGAGTTCGATGATCTGGCGGCGGAGGACGCGGTGGCCATCGTTCACAGCGTCGCCGCGGCCCTTAGCCAGCTCGGCGAGGATGCCGACCAGGCGTTGACAACCGCCGCGCAGCTCCTCCTCGCGCGCCACGACGAGGGGCGGCGGCTCGAGGCCCATGTTGCCCTGCTTGCCCGGGCACTGGACGCTTCGGGCCGGGCCGGCGACGATATGATTCGCCAGCTGGCCCATGACGGCGATGCAGCGCTGCTGGTTGCCTTGCTCGCCCGCCGTGCCGGCATCGACCAGGCGGACGCGTGGCGGATGTTCACCGGCGGCGAGGCCATGCTGGTCGCCCGGCTTGCCGGCTGCGAGCGGGCCACTGCCGCCCAGATCCTCGCCGCGTTCGAACCGATGGCGGGAGCGGTCGACCGCTTCATCGATCGTTTCGATGGGATGGACGCCGCCGCCATCCAACGTCGGCGCCGCTGGCTCCGGCTTGATCCTCACTATCGAAATGCGCGCCAGGCATTGGATAGCGGCAATGGCTAGCGCTCCGTCCGATCTGGGCCCGGTCACCGGCCGGGTCGACCGTGAAGGCCGGCTGACCAGCGCCGATGCGCCGCTGCTGCGCCTGCAGCAGGAGGCGGGCTCGGCGCTCGGCGCACAACTCGCGCTGCCGCAACTCGCGGCCGTCGCCCGCTCGGCGATGAAGCTTGGCGTGCCGCTGTCACGGGCAGTCGTCGCCGCTTCAAGCGACCAGGATCTGGACCTTTGGGTCAGGGTGGAGCCCGATGCCGAAGGCGCATCCTTAACGATTGAGGGGTGGAAGGCGCGTCCGGCGGCGCCGCCGCGGCTGACCTTGGTCGGCAGCGAGCCGCAGCCGGACGAGATCGAGACGCCGGCCACATTCGGCTTCACCACCGATGCCGAGCTCAAATTTGCGCAGATGGATGAGGGCGTGGCCGGCCGCCTGGGTTTGGACGCCGCGGCGATCATCGGTCAGCCTCTAACGCGCCATTTCACGCTGACTGACAATGGCGACGGCGTCATGCCGCTTTTGACTGCGTTGGTCGGCCGGCAGGATTTTACCGGCCAGCGGGCGAAAGTACGCGGCAATGGCGAAACCGAGGTCGTCTTGAACGGAGTGGCGCTCAATTATCCCAACCAGGGCTTTGCCGGATATGAAATCGCGCTGGACATCGAAGGCGAGGCTGCCAGCCAGCCCCGTGCAAAATTCGATCCGGCGCTCGATGAAGCCCTGCGGTCGCCCTTGGACCGGATCATCTCGGCAGCCGAGCGGATCGTCGAACGCAGCGAGGGGCCGCTGAGGAGCGACTATGCCGCGTACGCGGGAGACATCGCCGCCGCAGGTCGCCACCTACTGTCGGTGATCAAATCGATGACCGAGCAGGAGGCAACCAAGGTCGAGGGCCGGATCGATCTGGCCGAAGCGGCGAGCGAAGCGATCCAGCTGGTCGAAACCCGCGCCGAGGAACGTTCGATCCAGATCGAGCTGTCCGGCACCGGCGAGCCTCTTCCGGCCAGCGGCGAACCTCGCGGAGTCGTGCAGATACTGGTGAATCTGCTTGGCAACGCCGTGCGCCATTCGCCAGAGCACGGCACCATCGCGGTCATCGGCGAGCGGCGGGACGGCATGGTTGCGGTGACTATCGCCGACGAGGGGCCGGGCATCGCCGAGGCCGATCATGAGCGAATCTTCGAACGTTATGAGCGGGTTGGCGACACGCCGGGCGGGATTGGGCTCGGCCTGGCAATCTCCCGGCGCTTGGCCCGATCGATGGGTGGCGATATAAAATTGCAAAGCGCGCCCGGCCAAGGGGCGCGCTTCACCTTGGTCTTGTCTGCAGCCTAGGGCTTAGGCGGGAGCCCCCTGGCCTTTCTCGGCTTGCTCCTTGCTGAGCTCGCCTTCCTTGGCGTCGGACCCCTTCGTCCAGTCCTTGCCGATGGCGCGCTCGCCACTTCCCTTGGCCTCGATCGTCCGGCCGCCCGTCCCGCCGATCGCGATCTTCTTGCTGCGTTCTTGCTCGGCGCCCTTGGGCAGCTTGACGGTCAGCACGCCGCGGTCGCAATCGGCGGTGACCTTGTCGGGATCCGGGGTGAACGGCAGCTGGAACGAGCGGGTGAAGCTGCCATAGCTGCGCTCGACGAAGCGGTTCTTGTCATCCTTGCGCTCGTCGCGCTTTTCTCCGCTGATGGTCAGCATATCGCCTTCCAGCCGGAGATCGATATCCTCCTGGTCGACACCTGGAAGCTCGGCGGTGATTTCCCAGCCGTCGCCGGTCTGGCTGACATCGACCTTGGGGCTCAGCATGAAGCCAGTGCCGCCGCTTTCCCCCATGCTGTGGAGGCTGTCGTCGAACAGCCGGTTCACCTCACGATGAAGGTCCAGGAAGGGGTCGCGGCCCAGCAGTCCGCGACCGCCAAATGGTGCAAGAAAACGTGCCATAACGTCCTCTTTCGCTAATGGAATTGATGGCGAATCAACCCATTAGAGAAGGGGCGGGTTCCGGAATTCGAAGGGGTTTTAGAGCCGCTTAGCGCTTGTTGACGGGCACATAGCCGCGCTGGGTCGCACCGACGTAAAGCTGGCGCGGTCGGCCGATCTTCTGTTCGGGGTCCGAAATCATCTCGTTCCACTGCGCGACCCACCCGACGGTGCGGGCCAGCGCGAACAGGGCGGTGAACATTTCCGTCGGGAAGCCGATCGCGTTGAGGATGATGCCCGAATAGAAATCGACGTTGGGATAGAGCTTCTTCTCGATGAAATAATCGTCGTGGAGCGCGATATGCTCAAGCTCTTGCGCGACATCGAGCACTGGGTCGGAAAGCTTCAATTCCTTCAGCACGGCCTCGGCAGTCTGCTGCATGACTTTCGCCCGCGGGTCGTAATTCTTGTAGACGCGGTGGCCGAAGCCCATCAGCCGGAAGGGGTCGTTCTTGTCCTTGGCGCGGGCGACATATTCCTTGATCCGCTTCACGTCGCCGATCTCGCGCAGCATGTTCAACGCGGCTTCGTTGGCGCCGCCATGAGCCGGGCCCCACAGGCAGGCGATGCCGGCGGCGATGCAGGCGAACGGGTTGGCGCCTGACGATCCCGCCAACCGCACGGTCGAGGTCGAGGCGTTCTGCTCATGATCGGCGTGGAGGATGAAGATCCGGTCCATCGCCTTCTCGACGATCGGGTTGACCTCATATTCCTCGGCGGGGACGCCGAAGGTCATGCGCAGGAAATTCCCGGTGTAGCTGAGGCTGTTCTGCGGGTAGAGGAACGGCTGGCCGATGCTGTACTTGAAGGCCATTGCCGCGATCGTTGGCATCTTGGCGATCAGCCGGTGCGAGGCGATCAGCCGCTGCTGCGGGTCGGTGATGTCGGTGCTATCGTGATAGAAGGCCGACAGAGCGCCGACGACGCCGCACATGATCGCCATCGGGTGCGCATCGCGCCGGAACCCGCGGTAGAATTGCGCTAGCTGCTCATGCACCATCGTGTGGCGGGTGATGGTGTAGGCGAACTCGTCCAGTTCCTTTTGTTTGGGCAGGTCGCCGTGGAGCAGCAGGTAGGCCACTTCCATGTAGCTTGACTGCTCGGCGAGTTGGTCGATCGGGTAGCCGCGATGGAGCAGGACGCCCTCGTCGCCGTCGATATAGGTGATCGCGCTCTGGCAGCTCGCGGTCGAGGTGAAGCCAGGGTCATAGGTGAACATGCCGGATTCGCCGTAAAGCTTGCGGATATCGATGACATCCGGGCCGACCGACCCCTCGAGCAGAGGGTAGGGGCGTTCGCCGCCATCGGTGGCGAGGGTGACGGTCTTGGTCATGCGTTCGGCTCCAGCTTTCAATCGGCTCTTGGCATTTGGTCGGCGATCCGGGCGAGACTCTCGTCTTTTCCAAGCAGGACAAGCACATCGAATATACCCGGCGAGGTCGTCTTGCCCGTCAGCGCCGCGCGGAGCGGCTGGGCCAGTTTGCCTAGCTTAAGACCGCTCCGTTCCGCAACATCCCGCACTGCAGCATCCAGCGCGTCATGTTCCCACTTCGGCGCCGCAGCGAGCGCGGCATGTGCAAGTGCGAGATGGGATCGGGATTCCTCGGTCAACAGGGCAGCCGCCTTTTCGTCGGGCGTCAGCGGCCGCTGCGCGAACAGGAAGTCCGCACCCTCGGCAAGCTCATTCAGATTGTGCGCCCGAGCCTTCAATTCCGGCATAGCGCGGATCAACAGCGGAAGTTCCTCGTAGCTCAGGCCCAACTTGGGCGAGATGAGCGTCGCCAGCCGGGCGTCATCCGCCTCGCGCATATAATGGCCGTTAAGGTTCTCCAGTTTCTTGAGGTCGAACCGCGACGGGCTCTTACCGACATGCCCGATGTCGAACCATTCAACCGCCTGGTCGCGGCCGATGATCTCGTCGTCGCCATGGCCCCAGCCGAGGCGCAACAGATAGTTGAACAAGGCTTCGGGGAGGATTCCCAGCTCGTCTCGATAGGCGTCTACGCCCAGCGCACCATGACGCTTGCTAAGCTTCGCCCCGTCGAAGCCGTGGATCAGCGGTACATGGGCATATTTGGGCTCGGGCCAGCCCATCGCGCGGATGATCGCCAATTGGCGAAAGGCGTTGTTGAGATGGTCGTCACCACGGATCACGTGAGTGATGCCCATGTCGAAATCGTCGACCACCACCGCCAGCATGTAGGTCGGCGTGCCGTCCGAGCGGAGCAGGATGAAATCGTCGATCTCGGCATTGGCGACCGTAACCCGGCCCTGCACAAGGTCGTCGATCACCGTTTCGCCCTGCTGCGGCGCCTTGATGCGGATCACATACGGTTGGTCTGCCGGCCGGTCGGTGCGGTCGCGCCACGGGCTGTTGATGCGGAACGGTGTGCGCTCGGCCTGCGCCTTCTCGCGTGCTGCGGCCAGCTCGTCCTGGGTCAGGTAGCAGCGATAGGCGGCGCCCTTGTCGATTAGCTCGTGCGCGACCTCGGCATGGCGCTGTTCGAATTGCGACTGGAAATAGGGTTCGCCATCGCCGCTGATCCCCAGCCAGTCGAGCCCGTCGAGGATCGCGTCGATCGCCTCCTTGGTCGAGCGGACCTTGTCGGTATCCTCGATCCGCAAGAGATATTTTCCGCCATGGTGGCGGGCGAACAGCCAGTTGAACAAGGCGGTGCGCGCACCGCCGATATGCAGATAGCCGGTTGGGGAGGGGGCGAAGCGAGTAACGACGCCCTCGATTTTGCCGCTTGCGCTGGTCATAATTTGGCTTGCGCGGGGGCGCTCTTTCCTCTTGTTTGATCAGGCCGAATGGACTGGACGAGCGCCCCTATCATAGAGGACGCGCCGCTGGAACCGGCGCATCGACGCTTTTTGCCTGCTTGGTTTTCGGCCATTTCCGGCCAAACCGAAAGCTTTCTCGAACGCGAACGGGCGCAACTGCCGCTGTGGTTCGCGGTCGCCTTCGCTGCCGGGATCGCGGCGTGGCTGTGGCTCGGGCGGCCGGAAGCGTGGGCGGCCTTCATCGCCCTGGCCCTGGGAATGGGGCTGGCGGGCATGTCTGCCGGCCCAAGCCGCACCGGCCGGGCGATGCTGTTTGGCGGGCTGGCCCTGGCCGCAGGCTGCGCGCTGATCTGGTGGCGAAGCGAGCATGTCGCCGCGCCAAGGCTGGAGAGGCCGCTGGTGGTCAGCCTGGAAGCCAGGATCGAGCGGGTTGAAAGCAGGGCCGCGAAAGGCGACCTCCGACTGACCCTCGCACCGGCCGACAAGCAATTGCCGCCCAGAATCCGCGTTTCACTCCCCGAAGCCGATGCCCCCAAGGGGCTCGGCAAGGGCTCCACCGTCCGGATCAAGGCCCGGCTGCAGCCCCCGCCGCCCATGGCGCTGCCGGGCAGCCACGACTTCGCGCGCGACGCCTGGTTTGCGGGGATCGGCGGCGTCGGGCGGGCGATCGGGCCGGTGCAGGTCATGGCCGCCGCAGACGGACGCAGCCTTGATGCGATACGGGATCGGCTTGGGAGGCATATTCGAAGTCAGTTGCCGGGCGGCAGCGGAGGAATCGCAACTGCGCTCGCCACGGGCGACCAGGCGGCGGTCGGCGAGGAAGATGCCGAGGCGATGCGCCGCTCCGGGCTCGCCCACCTCCTTTCCGTCAGCGGGCTGCACATCGCTGCCGTGGTCGGGGCGGCGATGCTGTTGTCGTTGAAGCTGCTCGCGCTGAGCGAGCGGCTGGCCCTGCGATTCAATCTGGTGCTGGTCGCGGCGGGCTTCGGCGCCCTCGCCGGCGTTGCCTATACGCTGCTTACCGGCATGCAGGTGCCGACGGTGCGTTCCTGTATCGCGGCGCTGCTGGTGCTCGGCGGAATCGCGCTTGGCCGCGACGCGATCAGCCTGAGGCTTGTCGCTGTCGGTGCGCTCGCCGTCTTGGCGGTAGTGCCCGAAGCTCTCGCCGGGGCCAGCTTCCAGATGAGCTTTGCAGCGGTGACCGCGATCATCGCGCTGCATCACTGGCCGCCGGTGCGGCGGTGGCTGGCGCCGCGCGAGGAGGTCTGGCCAATGCGCTTCCTGCGCGGGCTGTTCGGGCTGCTGCTGACCGGCCAGGTGGTCGAGATCGCGCTGATCCCGTTCGCCCTCTACCATTTCCACAAGGCGGGCTTGTACGGTGTCGCCGCCAATCTGGTCGCCATTCCCTTGACGACCTTCGTCATCATGCCGCTCGAGGCGCTGGCGCTGATCCTCGATGCAATCGGCCTGGGGGCGCCAATATGGGTGGCGACCGGCTGGGCGATCGACCTGATCCTCGCGCTGGCGCATCGCATCGCAGCGGCGGAAGGGGCCGTGGCCATGCTTCCGTCGATGCCGCGATGGGCCTTCGCCCTCATGGTCCTCGGCGGGCTGTGGGTTTGCCTTTGGACCGGAAGGATTCGGGCATTTGGCGCCATTCCTTTCGCGCTCGGCGCTGCGGGAGCCGCCATGTCGCCCGTTCCAGACCTGCTGGTGACCGGTGACGGCCAGCATCTGGCGCTGGTCCGCGACGACGGGGTGCCGGTGATGCTGAGAAGCCGAAGCGGCGATTTCGTGCGCGATCTGATGAGCGAGGCATCGGCTTACGACGGCGATCCGGCAAACCTGGAGGAGCAACGCTTCGCCCGCTGCAGCCGCGATTCCTGCGTCGCCGATGTCCTCGAAGGCAACCGGGCCTGGCGCTTGCTCGCCATCCGCAGCCGCAACCGGATCGATTGGACGACATTGACCCGAGCCTGCGCCGATGCGGATATTGTCGTGGCCGACCGATGGCTTCCCAAAGGGTGCTCGCCGCGCTGGCTGAAGCTTGATCGCGAAGCGCTGGAGAAAACCGGCGGCGTCGCGATCTATCTTGGCGGCCAGCCGCGGGTCGAAACGGTGGCTGGGCGAATTGCGCAGCACCCGTGGTCCGGCGCGCCGGATAAGGCAGCGCAATCAGGCCGACTGCCAAACCGCCAGTTCGCTGCCCGACGGATCGATGAAATGAAAGCGCCGCCCCCCGGGGAATGAGAAGATCGGTTTGGCGATGATTCCGCCTGCTTTCATGACCGCCTCGAACGCGGCTTCCAGGTCGGGAACCTGAATGACGGGCAGCGGCGCGGCCAGCGCCTCGTTCGGCTGGCCGTTAAGGCCCAGGTCGACATCGCCGCTGGTGGTCGCGGCATAGTCCGGCCCATAATCGGTGAATGTCCACCCAAACGCCCGCGCGTAGAAAGCGCGGGTCAGCTCATGCGCGGTCGCGCTCGGCAGTTCGATATAGTCTATTCGTGGGTAGGGCATTTTTTACCTCATTGCGCTCAGGCTGCACGCGTCTCGACTTTGCTCGACACGAAACGGGGTTTTGGGAGCAGCCTTCCCACTTCCGTTCGTCCCGAGCGAAGTCGAGGGACGTTCTTTCGGTGGCTTGGCGTAATAGGAAATTGCAGCCCAATCACCGCGGATCAACGCTTCCTTTTTCGCGCGCGACCAAGGCTTGATCTGCCGTTCGGCCCCCAGCGCTTCGATCCGCGTCCCGAATTCCTGCGACCAGACCAGCTCAACCGGGCGCCTGCGCGATGTGAAATTGCAATAGCCGCCAGTTTGGTGCTGAGCGAACCTCACTTCTAGATTGTCTGTGTGGCCGGTGTAATATCGCCCATCAGCGCAACATAGTATGTACGCCCAGAAGGCCAATTTGTGCCCTTTCAAAAAGCATCCCTCGACTTCGCTCGGGACGAACGGTTTTGGGGAGCCGCTTTCGTCTAATACCTTCTGATCAGGCCGGCCAGCCGACCCTGGATCGCGACCCGGCTCTCGTCATAGCGCAGCGGCTCGTAGGACCGATTTGCCGGATCGAGGCGGATCATCTGGCCTTCGCGGCGGTAAGTCTTGAGGGTCGCTTCCTCATTGTCGATCAGTGCCACCACAATCTCGCCGTCGCGCGCGGTATCAACCTTGCGGATCAGCGCATAGTCGCCGTCGAGAATCCCTTCCTCGACCATCGAATCGCCCGACACTTCGAGCGCATAATGTTCGCCGGGGCCGAGCAGCGCCGCGGGGACAGCAAAGCCCTCCGTTCCCTGCAACGCCTCGATCGGGGTGCCGGCGGCGATCCGACCGTGCAGCGGGATCTCGATCATGTCGTTGGCCGCTGCAGGCAGGATCGGCTTGGCCGCTGCGGGAACAGACCCCGTCACCTCGGGCATCCGAACCACCTCCAGGGCGCGGGCGCGGTTGGGCAGCCGGCGGATGAACTGCCGTTCCTCGAGCGCGGAGATCAGCCGATGCACGCCCGACTTCGACTTGAGGTCCAACGCCTCGCGCATCTCGTCGAAGCTTGGCGACACGCCTGTCTTCGACAGCCGCTCGTTGATGAAGTTCAGCAATTCATGCTGCTTGGCGGTCAGCATTGGCCCCTCCGTATGGAACGAACGGAGAACGTGTAGGAAACGAAATGGATTTCGTCAAGCGTGCGTTAGGCAGATTGCGAGGAACGTCGTGAGAATTGCCTTGCCCTGCTCGGAAGCCACGCTTTCCGGATGAAACTGGATGCCGTGGACCGGCGCCCGTTCATGCCGCATCGCCATCACCGTGCCGTCGTCGCTCCAGGCATTGGCGATCAGCGGCGGGCGAGGATCCGGCACCGCCAGCGAATGATAGCGGGTCGCGGCGAAGGGCGAGGGCAGGCCGTCGAACAGGCCGCTGCCATCGTGGCGGACGCTGGCCACCTTGCCGTGCACGGGCCAGGTTCGCTCGACCGCCGAGCCGCAAGCCAGGGCGATCGCCTGGTGCCCAAGGCACACGCCGAGCAGCGGGTAGTTGCGATCGACGCAGGCTCTGGCCAGCTCGATCGAGATGCCTGCTTGCTCTGGCTTGCCGGGGCCGGGCGAGATCAGGATCCCGTCCGCCCCCGACCCGATCGCCTCATTGGCGGTCAGCGCATCGTTGCGCTTGACCGCCACTTCGGCGCCCAGCGCGACCAGATAGTCGACCAGCATGAAAGTGAAGCTGTCGACATTGTCGATCACCAGGATCCGCGGCGCGTTCATCCGCCGCATGCCGTCACTGGCTTGAGCTGAACCGCTGCTTCGTGGCGGCGATCGCCTTCTCGTTGCGCTCGATGCCCTGGTCGACCTTCATCGCCGCCGCCATTTGCTGCGCCAGCTCACTGCCCACGGCTTGCTGGAATTCGGACTGGGTCTGGGCGATCAGCATCGGATTGCTGAGCGCATTACCAGGCGTGATCTTGTTGGTCTTGACGATGAAATAGCCGCGGCCCTGCGGGTCGGCGACCAGCCGGCTGCGGCCCTGGGCCAGCGCGAACAGCATCCGCAACGGGGCCGCAGCGGCGGCGTTAGCCTGCGAGATCTGGATTCGGCGGGCAGCAACCGGCTGGGCCGGCGGCAGGCTCACTCCTGCCTCGGATACCGCCCGTTCGATCGGCACGCCGCGCGCAACCTTGTTGGCGATATCGGTTGCGACCGCTCGCGCCCGGTCATTGGCTTTGCGCTGGATCCAGTCGGCACGGACGCGATCGGTGATCTGGGCGAGCGGCGCCGGGGCCGCCTCGATCACCTGGTCGACCGCGACCAGCGCATAGCCGGCTTCGTTGGGCAGGGTGACGACCTCGGCGTCCGCGCCAGCCTCCATCGCGAATGCCGCCTGCAGCGCCGGCTGCAGCTCCGCCGGGAAGCGGTAAGCGGCATCGACCCGCGACGCGCCGGAGCTGATGATCGGCGGCGTCGTCGTCACGGGCAGCTTGGCGGCCGCGACGGTCTCGGCGAAGCTGGCGCCGCGGTCCAGTATCTGTTCCTCGACGCGGGTTACCAGGTCGGCCAGGGCTTCCTTGCGCTTGTTGGCAGTCAGCAGCTCGGCGATCTCGCCGCGTGCCTGGGCCAGCGTCCGGCCCGACGCGCCGCGAATGTCCTCCACCTTGATCACGTGCCAGCCAAGGTCCGAGCGGATCGGGCCGATCACTGCTCCCCTGGCGGCCGAGAAAGCGGCATTGGCGATCGCCTCGTTGGCGGCACCGATGAACTGGGCCCGGCTTTGGGGACCAAGGTTGACGTCGGCGGCGGCAAATCCCGCGGGGGCTGCAGCCGCGGCAAATGCCGCGCCGGACCTCGCGCGCGCCGCAATGCCGTCTGCCTGGCGCTTGTCGGGCACCACCGCCTGGCTGATGACTCGCGTCTCGCTGCCGGCATAGGTCGCGCGGTTGGCGTTGTAATAGGCCGCGATCTCGGCCTCGGTCTGCGCGACATTGGCCACCGTGTCAGGGCTGATCCTGGCGATTTTCAGGACGCGCTGCTCCGGCACCATGTAGCGCTGCCGGTTCTGGGCGTAGAAGGACTGGAGGTCGCCCGCACTCGGATTGAGCCCGGTCCGGAAGGCATCGGCTGGGACCAGGGCAAATTGCCCCTCGCGCTGCTCGAGCAGCATTGAGGCATAGGTCCGCGCCATTCCCAGCGGAACACGTGCGTCGGCCGCGGCGGGGGCGATCACCAGCCGCTCGGTCAGCGCGCCCCCCAGGAGGCGTCGCAATTCCGCGTCGGACAGCCGCTGCTCCTGGAGGAAGGCGGCATAGGCCTGCTCGTTGAACTTGCCGTCGAGCCCGCGGGTCTGTGGCAGTCCGGCGATCTCCGCATCGACCAATCGCTTCGACAGGACAAAGCCGTGGTCGGCGGCAAAGGCGAGCAGGGTCGCCTGATTGATCAATTGATCGAGGACATTATCAAGTTGTCCGGCGATGGTCGCATAGGTGGCGCCGGGATTTTGCTGCTGCGCTTGCTGCAACAGGCGCTGCATGGCGCGATCGAGATCGCGATCCGTGACCTCCTCATTGCCGACCTCGGCCAGCGTGCCGGCCCGCGAGCCTCCGAGCGTCCCCGATCCGACATTGGACAGGTCGGCCAGCGCGAACGACGCCACGATTGCAAGAAGGAACAGGACCATGATGATGGTCCCGACCGCGGACTTGGACAGGCGACGAAAGGCAGCGAACATTTAAATTCCGTGCTTTGATAAATAACGATGGCCGCTTTAGGGGCGACCTCCACAGACGGCAAGCAAGCTGAAGGGGAGATTTATGGCGCGGCGCAAGCTGGTGGCGGGCAATTGGAAGATGCATGGGACCTCGGCCGATCTCGGCGAGGTCAGCGCCATTTCGATTGCAGCCGAAACCGCCGGGGCCGATGTGGCGCTGTGCCTTCCCGCAACCTTAATCGAGCGCGCTGCGCGTGCTGCTCCGGGCTTTGCCATCGGCGGGCAGGACGTTCACCAGGCTGGTAATGGCGCTCACACTGGCTGCATCTCGACTGCGATGTTGCTCGATGCCGGGGCGAGGCTGACAATTGTAGGCCATAGCGAACGGCGCGAGGCGCAGGGCGAGACGGACGCAGACGTGAAGGCGAAGGCGGAAGCGGCGCTGGCCGGCGGCTTGTCGGTGATCCTGTGTTGCGGCGAGAGCTTGGCAGTGAGGGAAGCAGGCAAGGCTGTCGCGACCGTTTCCGCTCAGCTTGACGCATCCCTGCCAATGCCGGCGGTCGATCCGGCTCGTTTCGCGGTTGCTTACGAGCCGATCTGGGCGATTGGTACAGGGCGTATTCCATCAATGGATGACATTCATGAGATGCACGCTGCGCTGCGTCAGCGGCTGATTGCCGCCTATGCCGGGTGCGGCCGCGACGTGCCGATTCTTTACGGCGGATCGGTCAAGCCGTCGAACGCAGCGCAGATTTTCGCCGTTCCCGACGTCGACGGCGCGCTCGTCGGAGGTGCCAGCCTCAAGGCGGCCGACTTCATGCCCATAGTTCAGGCAGCTGCCGGCGAGGGGCACTAGGCAAATTGTTCACTTGCCGATCAGGCAAAGCTCGCTAAGCAATCCCGCTTCAATTTCAAAGGGAAAGGATCCCATGCGTCTCTTCGTTGCTTTCGCTTCTGCTTCGCTGGCGCTGGCCAGCCCGGCCTTTGCCCAGGCCGGCGGCTTCACCGTTGGTGCCCAGGTTCTCGATTCCAGCGGCAATCCCGTCGGAACCGTCACTGCAGTCAACGGTGACGTCGTCACGGTCAAGACCGACAAGGTCGAAGCCAATCTCGGCAAGGCCAGCTTCGCCCAGCAGGATGGCAAGCTCTACATCGGCAATACCCAGGCCGAGCTAAACGCCCTGACTGAGCAGGCCAATGCGGCCGCCGCGGCCTCGCTCGCGGTTGGCGCGCCGGTCAAGGACAGCGCCGGCGCCGTTGCCGGTACGATCGAGGCGATCGATGCCGATTTCGTCACGCTGAAGCTCGCTTCCGGCAAGTCGGTACGCCTGCCGCGCAACGGCATCGCCGGCAGTGCCAGCGGCGCGGTCATCGGCGTTACGGTTGCCGATCTCGAGGGCCAGGCGCCCAGCGGCGACGGCCAGGCCGACTAAGCCTTACTTACCTCAAGCCGGCGCGCGTTGAGTTTTCGGCGCGCGCTGGCTAAGGGCCCGCCAAGCATCATTTCTTCGACAAGGCCGACCTCATGTTCACCTTCCTGCTGATCGTCCAGACGCTGATTGCCGCTGCGCTGGTCGCGGTGATCCTCATGCAGCGCTCGGAAGGCGGCGGACTGGGTGTCGGCGGATCCTCGGCCGGGCTGATGACCGCTCGCGGTGCGGCCGACTTCCTGACCCGAGCGACCGCGGTCCTCGGCGCGCTCTTCATCTTCCTGTCGATCACGCTCGCCGCCATCGCCGGCGTGACGCGCGAGGCACCGACGGTCGATACGTCGCTCGCCCGCCAACCGGCCCAGCAGGCGCCAGTGGCGCCGGCCCAGCAAGCTCCCGCCGCACCAGCCGGTAACGAGGCGGCCCCGGCGGTCCCGCTCGCCCAGTAAGTTTTTCGGCTTTTTCGATTCGGGCGCTTGCCATTGCCGGCCAAGCGCCCCTAAGGCCCGACTCCCATGGCGCGGTACGTATTTATCACCGGCGGCGTGGTTTCCTCGCTTGGCAAAGGTCTTCTCGCGGCGTCTCTCGGGGCGCTTCTCCAGGCGCGCGGCTATTCGGTCCGAATCCGGAAGTTCGACCCCTATCTCAACGTCGATCCGGGCACGATGTCGCCCTATCAGCACGGCGAAGTCTATGTGACCGACGATGGGGCGGAAACCGACCTCGACCTCGGCCATTACGAACGTTTCACAGGCGTGTCCGCGCGTCAGTCGGACAACATCACCTCTGGCCGCATCTACCGCGACATCATCTCCCGGGAGCGGCGCGGCGATTATCTCGGCGCGACGGTGCAGGTCATCCCGCATGTCACCAACGCCATCAAGGAATTCGCCCAGGCCGACACCGACGGCCTCGATTTCGTCATATGCGAGATTGGCGGGACGGTCGGCGACATTGAGAGCCTGCCCTTCGTCGAGGCGATCCGCCAGCTCAAGAACGATCTTGGCCGCGGCCAATCCTGCTTCGTCCACACCACGCTGGTGCCCTATCTGGCGGCCGCTGGCGAGCTGAAGACCAAGCCGACCCAGCATTCGGTGCGCGAGATGACCAGCTACGGCATCCAGCCGGACGTGCTGCTGTGCCGCGCCGAGCGGCCGATCCCGGAAGCCGAGCGGGCCAAGATCGCCCTGTTCTGCAACGTGCCCAAGGAAGCGGTGATCCAGGCGCTCGACGCGCGGTCGATCTACGACGTGCCGCTGCAATATCATTCGGAAGGCCTCGATACCGAGGTGCTGAAGATATTCGGCATCACCGACGCGCCGGATCCCGACCTGGTCCGCTGGACTGACATCATGGACCGCGTCGACCATCCCGAGGGCGAGGTGACGATCGGCGTGGTCGGCAAATATGTCGGCCTGCCCGACGCCTACAAGTCGCTGCGCGAGGCGCTGGTCCACGGCGGCATGGCCAATCGGGTCAAGGTCAACATTCGCTGGCTCGACGCGGAAATGTTCGAGCATGACGATGCCAATCTCGCCGCCGAGCTCGAGCCGCTGCACGGCATCCTGGTCCCCGGCGGCTTCGGCGAGCGCGGCAGCGAAGGCAAGATCGCCAGCGTCAAGTTCGCTCGCGAGCGCGAGGTGCCATTCTTCGGCATTTGCCTCGGCATGCAGATGGCCTGCATCGAAGGGGCGCGGAACACGGCCGGAATCGCTGAGGCCTCGACCACCGAATTCGGCGAGACCAGCGAGCCGGTGGTCGGCCTGATCACCGAATGGATGAGCGAGGAGGGCCTGCAGAAAAGGTCGGCCGAGACCGATCTCGGCGGAACCATGCGGCTGGGCGCCTACAAGGCGGTGCTGCGCGGTAACAGCCACGCCGCCTCCATCTACGGCATGACCGAGATCAGCGAGCGGCACCGCCACCGCTACGAGGTCAACGTCCATTATCGCGACGCGCTGGAACAGGGCGGGTTGGCCTTCTCCGGCATGTCGCCCGACGGCGAGTTGCCGGAGATCGTCGAGCGGCCCGACCATCCCTGGTTCATCGGCGTCCAGTTTCACCCCGAACTGAAGAGCCGTCCCTTCGAGCCCCACCCGCTGTTCGCCGGCTTCATCGGCGCCGCGGTCAAGCAGAGCCGGTTGGTGTAAGCTTGAGCTGCCGAGCGTAGCCGAGCGATTGCGAAGCAATCGGGAGGCAGCGCGAAGAGCCAGCGAAAGCCGGACGGCCTGCGCGCAAAAGCGCGACAGGACCGACGGCGCGAATTTACTTCGCGCTGGCATTTGTTCCGGAAAGTAGCCGTCACGGGAGTCAATCCCGTGACGTCAGTCCTCGCTTCGCGAGGCTGGCCGGCATTCGGCGGCTCTCCGCATAGCGCCGCCTCGCTTCGCTCGTTGGCGCTATGTTCGGCGCCTCATGCTGCGATTCATTTGCGGTTAAGGCGAGGAGTCGTTACGTCGGCGGCATGCAGGGGAAATTGGCTATCGCGATCGTCATGGCGGCCTTCGGGGCCGACGCTGCGATTTGCGGTGAAGCGGTCCGGCGGCAGCCTTGCCAGAAGACTGAGGCAGCGCAGCAGCGCCAGCAGCAGCAACCCCAGCAACAGCCGCAGCGCAAGCAGCAGCCTCAAGGCTGCGTGATCACCAGGACGATCCCGCCGGTGCTCGATCCGACCCCGGTCTTCTTCCTGTAAGGCGTTTTCCGCCCCATTGCCGACCCGCCATCGCGCCCCTAATTGAGCGCGATGAGCAACGTCATCTCCAGCCGCCTGATCGTCCTCGGTTCCGGTCCGGCCGGCTATACAGCCGCCATCTATGCCGCCCGTGCCGGCCTCAACCCGATCGTCGTCCAGGGCATCCAGCCCGGCGGCCAGCTGACCACCACCACCGATGTCGAAAATTATCCCGGCTTCCGCAACGTCATCCAGGGACCCTGGCTGATGGAGGAGATGCAGGCCCAGGCGGAGCATGTCGGGACCAAGGTCGTCTGGGACCATATTTCGGAGGTTGATCTTTCGCGCCGCCCGTTCGTTCTCAAGGGCGACGGCGGCGGCGAATATCGCGCCGACGCGCTGGTCATCGCCACCGGCGCCCAGGCCAAGTGGCTCGGCCTGCCGTCCGAAGAACATATGAAGGGCAGGGGCGCATCGGCCTGCGCAACCTGCGACGGCTTCTTCTATCGCGGCAAGAAGGTGGCGGTGATCGGCGGCGGCAATACCGCGGTCGAGGAGGCGCTTTACCTCACCAACCACAGCCACGACGTGACCCTGATCCACCGCCGCGACTCACTTCGCGCCGAGAAGATCCTGCAGGACCGGCTGTTCGCCCATCCCAACATCAAGATCATCTGGGACAGCGAGGTCGCCGAGTTCGTCGGCGGCGGCATGCCCGAGGCATTGGTTGGGCTCGACGTGCGCAATGTGAAGAGCGGCTCGATCGGCCGAATCGACGTTGATGGCGCGTTCGTCGCGATTGGGCACAAGCCCGCCACCGAGCTGTTCGCCGGCAAGCTCAAGCTCGACAGCGACGGCTATATCGAGGTCGAGACCGGCACCACCCGCACCTCGGTCCCCGGGGTGTTCGCCTGCGGCGACGTGATGGACAAAATCTACCGCCAGGCGGTCACCGCCGCTGGCACCGGCTGCATGGCGGCGCTCGACGCGGAGAAATTCCTCGCGGCCGAGGAGTTCGGAGCACTGCAGGCAGCCGAATAGATTGCCTGGCCGGCTCAATTCGACGAGCGGCCTCGGACATTCTGCCGATCGACCAGCGGCTATTGTCAGGTCTAACATTGGACTTCACCCCTCAGCTTTCGATTTCAACGGGGGAATTCCGATGCGTCTTGCAGCACTCGCCATCATCATATTTGCCGCCGGCCCACTGGCCGCCCAGGCGGTGCCGCCATCGCCACCGGTGCCTGTCACCGCCGAAACAGCCGATACGATTCTGGCCATGGAGGCGGGGACTTGGGACGCTGACATCACCTTCCCGTCGAATGAGGCGGGCAAGCCGGACTCCAAAGCGAAAGGCGTCCAGGTCAACCGCCTGCGATCGGGTGGCAAGTGGATCATCAACGAGTTTTCGGTCGAAGGCAGTCCCTATGAGGGAACGGGCGTATGGGGTTACGACCGGACCAAGGGCCGGTTCAGCGGCATATGGGTCGACAATAATGATCGGCAGATCCGCCTCGACGACGGCCGATGGGACGCCGCGACGAAGACGATGACCTGGTCCGCCAACATGGCGCAGCCGGACGGCGCCTGGATGCGTTTGCTGTTCACCGAGAAGTTCGAAGGCAATATCCGCCGTTTCGACATGGTCGCCTTGACCAGGCGAGGCGAAGTGCCGCTCGTCCGGATGGTTTTCACTAAGCGCGCCTAGACGGCCCCTTTCGTCGGAAGGGGATCGTCGCGGCTGAACTTGTTCGAAGGTCAGGCAGCCCGCACTTCCGCCAGGAACATCGAAACCTCATTGCCCAACGCCGACGCACCTTGCCGCAACTGGTTGGCGAGGGAATCCAATTCGCGCGCGCTGGTCGAGGCTGAACGCACCGAGTTGACGATGGTCGAGACCGATTCCTCGATCATGTGGCTGGCCGATGATGCCTCGCCGACGCTGGTCGCGATCAACCGGGTGGTGTCGGCCTCCTGCGTGATCGCCCGGTCGATATGCGCCGAGCTGTCGACCATCGTCTCGATCGCGGCCTCGACCTCCTGATAGTCGCCAACCATGGTGGCAACGCCGCTGCGCAACGCTTCGATTTGGCTCCCGATGCGCTGGGTCGCCTCATGTGTCTGGTCGCTCAAGCTACGGATCTCACCGGCCACTACCGCGAAGCCGCGCCCGACTTCGCCTGCTCGCGCAGCCTCGATGGTAGCGTTGAGGGAGAGCAGGTTCACGGTTCCGGCGATGTCGTTGACGAGATTCATGACCGCGTCGATTGAATGGGCCGCCTCCAGCAGGTTGCGCGCCCTCTGGCCGCCGCTGCTGACCCGTTCGACCGTCATGTGCGCTGCCGACCGGGATGAGGCAAGGGCCGATTCGATTCCAGCGAAGGCCGCGGCCAGGCCCTGCCCGCGTTTGGCGACCACGCCCATATTGTCGCGGGTCTGGACCGCCGCACTGGCCACCGCCGCGGCGCGATTGCCGGCAATGTTGGCGCGGTCGACGGTCGCCTCGGCCAGCCGCTGCACCGAATTGGACAGTTGGACCATCTGCGTCGCCAGCGCCGCGGCTTGAGTCTCGAAACGCTGGCCGGCCCGTTCGATCCGTTCGGCGCGCTCCAGCCTGGCCTTCGCTGCTTCACGCTCGCGGTCCGCGGCAAGGAGCAGCAGGCGGCGGTTGCTGAGCGTCGCATAGAGCCGTCCTGCCCGGGTCAGCATCATGCCTTCCCGCCCGTCGGCGCGGCGATAATGGTCGACCAGGACGCCGATGTCGTCCGTCACCTCGCGGGTTGGGCAGGGCCGCAGGAAGGAATTGAGATCCGAATTGAACGTCGGATTCTGCAGTAGCGCGTGGCCGAAGGGGTTGAGCAACAACCGCCGCACATCTTTCTCGAAGATGGCGCCGATCGGGCGCGTGGCGGCATCGAGAATCGGCAGCAGCCGAAGGTCGGTGTCGGCCTGAAACAGCCGCACCGCGTCCGCCAACGTGCTCTTGTGGCCGAGCGAGCGCGGATCGCGTTCCTGGGCGCTCAGCCATTCATGACCTGCTGCATTCGACATGGCGCGTTCAGTAAGCGGACAATGGTAAACGCTAACTTCACATTTGATGACAGATCAATGACACACATTAAAAGTTTCGTGACAGTAACGGAGGCCGCGGCGGCTGCGCAATATTGGTGGCGCCGGTTCGACCTCCCCGTCAGTGAGGGTCATCGGAGAAAGGCGAGGGGTCGTGTAAAGTTCCCCCCAAAATTAGGCGGATTGCCGGCACTTCGATAATGTACCGCCTGCGTGTTGGACGGCCTCCCACCTTCTGAACCCACGGCGGAGACAATCGTCGTTACCGCCCGCGCGCTGCCCGATCCGGAGTCGATGCGTGCCTATTCGGTCGAGGCATTCGACGCGGGCCGGCTGCGCAACTCGCCGAGCAGTCAGCTCGACGAGGTGCTGAAACGGGTGCCGGGATTGCAATTGTTCCGCCGATCCGATGCGCGCAGCGGCCATCCCACCAGCCAGGGCGCAACGCTACGAGCGCTTGGCGGCAACGCCTCCAGCCGCGCCCTGCTCATCCTCGACGGAGTGCCGCAGGCCGATCCGTTTGGAGGCTGGATAAACTGGCCGAGCTACGACCCGGCTGCGCTGGCCGAGGTGCGGGTCATTCGAGGCGGCGGCAGCGTCACCCACGGACCCGGTGCCCTCGCCGGGGTCATCGAGATGGTGAGCGGCGTCGAGCAGGGATTATCGGCGGGCGTCGACGCCGGCAGCAGATCGTCGGTCGAGGGCCGGCTCCAGTTCGGCACCGGCTTCGCCGGCGGCCAGCTGGGCCTCTCCGGACGCGGGGCGCGGGGTAGCGGGTTCGTCCCAATCACCGAAGACACAAGAGGGCCGGCTGATCAGCCGGCACCCTACAAGGAAGCGAGCATTCGCGGCCAGTGGATGGCGCCCCTGGGTTCCGACATCGAGCTCCAGGCCAGCGCGAGCGGCATTACCGACCGGCGATCTCGCGGCCTCGATTTCACCGGCAACCGCACGGACGGCGCCGACGCCGCGCTTCGTTTGGTGGGGCGCGGCAGTCTGCAATGGTCGGCGCTCGCCTATTACCAGTGGCGCGAGCTCGAAAGCAGCTTCGCCAATGTCAGCCCCGGACGCTTAACTTCGACGCGCGTGTCGCTGCAGGACGCAGTGCCGTCGCAGGCACTCGGCGGCGCCTTCGAGATACGCCCGCCCATAGGCGAATCCATCCAACTCCGCCTTGGTGCCGACGCGCGCTCGACCGTAGGGGAATCGCGCGAGCTATTTTCGTTCGTCGCGGGCGAGCCTACCCGCCGGAGGATCGCGGGAGGCACGACCTTCACCGGCGGAGCATTCGGCGAGCTGACCGCCGGCCTTGGCCGGCTGACGCTGAGCGGTGGCGCTCGGCTCGATCATTGGCGAATAGCCGATGGGGAACTTCGCGAGTGGACTCTCGCGACCAATTTAAGCCTGCGCGATGAACAATATCGCGATCGCTCGGGCTGGCTTCCTACTGCAAGGGTGGGCACAGTGCTGGACGTTGGACGTGGCTGGCATTTGCGGTCGGCAGCCTATCTCGCCTGGCGCATGCCGACTCTCAACGAGCTGTTCCGGCCGTTCCGCGCCGGCCTGGATGCAACCGCGGCCAATCCCCGGCTTGACCCCGAGAAGTTGGCCGGAATCGAAATAGGGGCAAGCTTTCGGCGACCGAGTGCCTCGCTGGAGCTCACAGCCTTCGTCAACCGGCTGAGCGACCCGATCGCCAACGTGACGCTCGGCGAAGGGCCGGGCGTCTTCCCGAATGTCGGTTTTGTCGCTGCCGGCGGTGAATTTCGACAGCGCCGGAACCTGGACGCGATCCGCGTTTACGGCATCGAGGCGTCGGGAGAAGCGCGCAAGGGTCCCTGGAGCTTTCGCGGAGGTGCAAGCATCGTCGATGCGGAAGTGCGGGCCCAGGGTCCGGCTGCTCCACTAGATGGCCTGCGGCCCGCACAGACGCCCCGGGTCGTCCTCACCGCAGCTGTCGCATGGGAGCGCGGTCGTCGAGCGGCATCCCTTCTGGTGCGCCATAGCGGATCTCAATTTGAAGACGATCTCAACCAGCGAAAACTGCCTTCGGGGACCACCGTCGACGGCTCCATTGCCTGGCCAGTGACCGGGCAGCTTCAGCTCGTGGCTCGCGGCGAAAATCTGCTCAACCATCGGATGGTGGCCGGGATCGGAGGCGACGGCAGCATCGAACGGGCAACGCCACGGACGCTCTGGGTAGGCTTGCGATTCAGCGGCCCATCAAGCTCGCTGCGCGACTGACGGGCCAGGTGGAGCTCAGGTCAGCGACAACCGCTCGGCGAGGGATACCAGCCGCCCGAAGCTCATCAGATCCTCGGCCTCGACGTCGTCGTCCTCGATCAGGATGCCGAGCCGCTCCTCCATCTCGGTCAACAGGGTCGCGACTGCCATGGAATCGAGCTCGGGCAGCGCGCCGAACAGCTCGGTCTCATCATTGAACCTGCCGACCCGGGCCGGGTCGAGCCCAAGCACGTCGACCAGCAGCGATCGCACGGTCGCCTCGACTTCCTCCCGATCGTCCAACGTCACGCTGATCACCCCTTGGCCGCCACTGGCGCGCCCCTAGGCAAAGCCAGGGCGAGAGGCAAGCTTTGCAGTGCAGCATGAGCCGGGCTAGGCGAGGGCGGTGACCGGTCCCGATCCGACGCCTTTCCCGCTCGACCATCTGGCAGGCTGCGGCGTGCGGCAGGCGACGGCGCTGGTGGTTGGCGAGGATCGGCTGAACTATCGGCAGCTCGACGAACTGGTAGGGAAGACGGCTTCTGCACTTCTAGCCTGTGGGCTTCAGCACGGTGATCGCATCGCGACCTGGATGGGCAAGACGACCCTCGCCTGTGTCATGCCCCTCGCGGCGGCCCGTGCCGGACTGGTCCATGTTCCGATCAACCCGGTCCTGAAGCATGCGCAGGCGGCGCATATCCTCGCGGACAGCGGTGCCAGGCTGCTGATTGCGAACCAGGCGAGGCTCGAGAGCCTCGGCCAAGGCGATCTGGCAGACGCGGATGCGGTCGCACTGGAAAATTGGAGCGACGGCGATGAGGCGCTGCCGCCATCCTCCCAAGACCCGAATGAATTGGTCGCGCTGCTCTACACATCGGGTTCGACCGGTCGGCCGAAGGGGGTGATGCTGACCCACGCCAATCTGTGGCTTGGCGCCGTCGCGGTCCCTTATTTCCTCGGGCTAAGGCCCGACGACCGCACGCTGGCGGTGCTTCCGCTGGCCTTCGACTATGGCCAGAACCAGCTGCTCTCGACCTGGGCGGCGGGCGGATGCGCGATCGGCTTCGACTATCTTCTGCCACGCGATGTGGTCCGGGCGGTCGGGCGTCATGACGTCACCGTGCTGGCCGGCGTCCCGCCGCTGTGGCTGCAGCTGGCCGAGCAGGAGTGGGGCGGGGCGGGCAAGTCCCTCCGCACCCTGACCAACAGCGGCGGCCATCTTCCCGGACCGCTGATCCGCCGCTTGCGCGCGCTTTTCCCCCAGGCGAAGCTGCACCTGATGTACGGCCTCACCGAAGCCTTCCGCTCGTCGAGCCTCGACCCGGCCCTGGTCGACCAGCATCCCGACAGCGTCGGCACCGCCATCCCCTTCGCCGAGCTGATGGTCGTCCGCTCGGACGGCAGCGAGGCAGCGCCGGGCGAGGAAGGCGAGCTGGTTCATGCCGGGCCGCTGGTGGCGCAGGGCTATTGGAACCACCCGGAGCGGACTGCCGTACGGTTCAAACCCGCACCGACATTCAGCAAGCTGGGCGGATCCGCCGTCTGGTCGGGCGATCGGGTAGTGAAGGGCAAGGATGGCCTGCTCCGCTTCCGCGGCCGCGACGATGCGATGATCAAGGTCAGCGGCAACCGCGTCAGCCCCACTGAGATCGAGGAGGCCGCGCTGGCCAGCGGCGCAGTCAGCGATGCCGCCGCCTTCGGCCTGCCCGACGAGCGGCTGGGGCAGTCGATCGTCCTGGTCGCGGTGGGGAAGGGCGAGGGCTCCGAGAAACGCTTGCTGGACTATTTTCGTCGCGAGCTGCCCGCGTATATGCAGCCGCAACGCATCCTCTGGAAGGACAAGCTGCCGGTCGGCCCTAACGGCAAGCTCGACCGAACTGCACTCAAGGCGGAGATCGCATGAAGGCGCTTGGTCCGATTCCGCTGGGCTTTCAGGCC
>JALYNQ010000032.1 GCA_030773115.1 Pseudomonadota bacterium | reverse complement strand
GGATCGGACCGTCTGGGAGACGGTCCGCTTCCGGGCGCTCGTGCCGGGGAGGATTATTTCAAGCACGAGTCTTTCGAGTCACACCACTACGGGTTGAGTCCGGATAAGCCGGCAGTGCTCAATATGTTGTGGTCCGACTCGCGACGGATTCCTTTTGTTCTCTTCCCTCCGATCCGTGGCATGATTGACGCCGCCTTGACCGCGAGTCCGGCCTGACTCATCGAGTCATGCAGAGCGAAGGGGACTGCAGCCATGAACATGATCGTGCCCGTCACGGAGAGCCTCGGGCGTTCGCGTCCGCGCACCAGTCCGCGCACGAAGGAGCTGCCGGTCGACACCATCCTCGAGGGCGATTGCATCGCAGAGATGGCCAAGCTGCCTGACAAGTCGGTCGACATGATCTTCGCCGATCCGCCCTATAATTTGCAGCTCGGCGGCGACCTGTTCCGGCCCGAGGGCGGCAAGGTCGATGCCTGCGACGACGACTGGGACAAGTTCGACAGCCTGGCGACCTACGACGATTTCACCCGCGAATGGCTGGCCGAGGCGCGGCGCATCCTCAAGGATGACGGCACCATCTGGGTGATCGGCAGCTATCACAACATCTACCGGGTCGGATCCTTGCTGCAGGACGCCGACTTCTGGATCCTGAACGACATCGTGTGGCGCAAGGCCAACCCGATGCCCAATTTCCGCGGCACCCGCTTCACCAATGCCCATGAAACCCTCATCTGGTGCGCCAAGGACGAAAAGGCGCGCTATACCTTCAACTATCGGGCGATGAAGGCCTTGAACGACGATCTGCAGATGCGGTCGGACTGGGTCTTGCCGATCTGCTCGGGCAGTGAGCGGGTCAAGGACGATGCCGGCGACAAGGCGCACCCGACGCAGAAGCCGGAAGCGTTGCTCTATCGGATCCTGCTCGCCTGCACCAAGCCGGGCGACGTGGTGCTCGACCCCTTCTTCGGCACCGGCACGACTGGTGCGGTGGCAAGAAGGCTGGGCCGCAAATGGATCGGGATCGAGCGCGAGCGCAGCTATGTAAAAGTGGCGCGGCAACGGATCGATGCGACCTTGCCGCTCGACGAGAGCGCGATGACCGTCATGGCCGACAAGCGCAGCCAGCCGCGCGTCGCCTTCGGATTGCTGGTCGAAAGCGGGAGGGTTCCGGCAGGCTCGACGCTGACGGATGCCAAGCGGCGCTGGTCGGCCAGCGTCAATGCCGACGGCTCGATTGCCTGCGAGGCCGAGGCGGGTTCAATCCACAAGGTTGGCGCGGCGCTGCAGGGTGCGCCGTCGTGCAACGGCTGGACCTTCTGGCACATTGAACTGGAAGGGAAGCTTCAGCCGATCGATGCGCTCAGGCAACGGCATCTGTCAGGGCTCTAGGTCCTTCGAGACGCCGCTTCGACAAGCTCAGCGGCTCCTCAGGACGAACGGATTCCTTTAGTAGCCGTTCGTCCTGAGGAGGGACTGAGCCGGGGAAGCCGGTCGAAGGCCCGTCTCGAAGGACTTTATTCGATATGACCCGCACACTCATCCGACCGACCGGCTTCGTCGATTCCCCATTCGGCCATGACGGCAAGGTCGCGCGACTGGCGGGCGGGCTGAATTGGTTCGGCCTGGTCGAACTGATCCGACTCGAAGGCAAGAAGCGCGTCGCGGCGGAGATCCTGCCGGTCGAGGATATCGAAACTCGCTTTGACGAAGCGATGGCCGTCGCTTGGGGACGGATCACCGCTCCGCGCTCGCCGCTGCAGCTTGGCGAGCGGACCATCCGGCTCGACCAGCCGCAGGTCATGGGGATCATCAACGCCACGCCAGACAGCTTTTCCGACGGCGGTTCCTACGTGGATGCTGCCTCGGCAGCGGAAGCGGGCGCACAAATGGCCGCCCAGGGTGCAGCAGTTATTGACGTCGGCGGCGAATCCACCCGCCCGGGCGCCACCACGGTCTGGGAGAATGACGAGATCGAGCGGGTCTTGCCTGCAATCCAGCAGCTGGCATCCGGTGGCAACGCCGTATCGATCGATACACGCAAGTCGGGCGTGATGAGCGCGGCGCTGGGGGCAGGGGCCAGGCTGGTCAACGACGTCTCGGCGCTGACCTGGGATCCGCAGTCGGCGGGCGTTGTCGCGGCGGCCGGCGTACCCGTCGTACTGATGCATCACCAGGGCGACCCGCAGACGATGCAGAAGGACCCGCGTTACGAGGATGCATTGGTCGAAGTCTATCTATGGCTTGAGGAGCGGATTGCGGCGGCCGGGGAAGCCGGCATCGCGCGCGACAAGATATTGATCGACCCCGGCATCGGCTTCGGCAAGACCATCGCGCACAACCTCGAGCTGATGAACGGATTGGCCCTGTTTCACGGCCTCGGCTGCCCGCTCGTGGTGGGCGCTAGCCGCAAGCGGATGATCGGCGCGCTGGCGAACGAGGCGCCAGCCGACCAGCGCTTGCCGGGCAGCCTGACGCTGGCGCTAAAGGCGGTCGAGCAGGGCGTTCAGATCATCCGTGTCCACGACGTGCCGGAAACGGTGCAGGCGCTGAAAGTCTGGCGCGGCCTCAGGGACTCCGCGCTGACCCCTCGGATCGGCGCTCAGTAGACCCCGAAACGGGCAAGGAAAGCAGCCACCTCTTCCCGCTCTTCCGCGGGAATGTCGTCGAAGCTCATCAATTCGGCGGTCGAGCTGGTCGGGATCGCCTCGGGCGACCAGGGCAGGCGATCCTTGGCGTGGAGATCGGCAAGCCGCTTCTTCAGCCGCACGCAATCCCAGCTGTCGTCAAAGCCGTAGCTGGCGGGCCGGAAGGCGTCTTCGGCGAACCGGCGGCCGAGGAAATCGGTCAGCCAGGCGACCTGCTGCGAAATTTCGCTGTCCGGCTCGTCGTCGCCGAACGGGAAATAATCCTCGCAGGCGGCGGTGATCCAGAAGATGTGAGCGGCAACGCCGGCGTCGAGGTCAGGCTGTTGTGCGAGGAAGTGGAGCACGCGCAGGTCGTAATCCCAATTCCAGTAGGTCCCGACGAAGTTGCGCGTTTCGCCCGAGCGCTGGGACAGCCAGCCGACCGCTTCGTCCCACGGCATGGGATCGACTGCGGGGGGCGGAGCGGCAACCGGCGCAACCTCTAACGCTGCTACTGGTTCGGGCTCCTCGGCCATCAGCACTTCCGCAACCGGGTTGATGGCCGGGCTCAAGACCTGCGCCGCGTCGATCTGAACTTCCGCCACACGCGCGCGCGCTTCCGCGGCCCGTGCCAGCTCCTCCTCCCGGAACTGGGTTGCCGAGAAGCTGCGAGTGCGAGCCGGCTGGTCGGGCGCCTGGTCGGCGGCACCGCCAGCCCTGCCGAAAATCTTGCCGAGGAAACTCATTTGTACTCCACCATTCAGGCTGCTGTATCGATACCGAGCTCGCCGAGCTTGCGATAAAGGGTGGACCGGCCGATCCCGAGCCGCCGCGCGACCTCGGTCATGCGGCCGCGATAATGGCCGATGGCGAGGCGGATGATGTCCGCTTCGATCTCCTCCAGCGTACGAAGATGACCGTCCTGCCGGTAAAGCGTGACTCCAGGCGCCCCTGCCATCGCGGCGTCCGTCGACAGCTTGCCGATGTCGGGCGACACATCGCTGCGGCGGCCCGAGAAGCGCGACTGGATGGAGATGTGCGGGAAATCATCGGCGGTGAGCGAATGGCCCTCGGCTTGCAGCGCGGCCCGAAACAGGACGCCGGCCAGCTGACGGACATTGCCCGGCCAGCCGTAACGCATCAGCACGGCCAGCCCGTCGTTGCCGATCGACAGGGCACGCATGCCCGGCTCCTCGGCGAAGCGTGTCAGCAAGTGCCGCGCCAGGGCAGGGATGTCGCCGCTACGCTCGCGCAAGGGGGGGATGGTAACCGTTGTTGCCGCAACCCGCTCGGCGAGACCGGCGTGAAAACCTTCGGGAAGCCCTCGGCTGGTCGTGGCTACCAGGCGCACATCGACCGAGTTGGACCCGTTGCAACCCACAGGGCGGACTTCGCCGGTGGCAAGCACCCGGTCCAGCTTTTCCTGAGTTTCGCTCGGCAACGCGCCAATTTCATCGAGCAGGAGCGTTCCGCCGTCGGCTTCGACTATCCTTCCGACCCGTTCGGCAAAGGCGCCGGGAAAGGCCCCCGGCATATGGCCGAACAGCTCGCTTTCGATGATGTTGGCGGCAACAGCCTTGCAGTCGACCTGGACGAATGGTCCCTTGGCGCGCAAGCTGGCGTGGTGGATGGCCCGGGCGAAGGTTTCCTTGCCGCTGCCGGCCTCTCCGACGATCAGAATCGGCAGACGATTCCGTGCAGCCTTGGCGGCGACCGCCAGTGCGGAGCGGAATTCGGGTGTGGCGCCCACCAGCTGGTCGAGCATCAGCTCGGGCGCGATCTTTTCCGACAAGGGGGCAAGCTCCCCGGTCCCGCGGCGCCGATCGGCATGCGAGGTCAGGGCATCCATCAGCCTTTCCGGGGCGATCGGCTTGGCAAGATAATCGGATGCACCGGCGCGCATCGCATCCACCGCCAGTGACACGGATCCGCGATCGGCGAGTACGATAACCGGAAGATTGGGCCGGCACTGCCTTAGCGCCTTGATCAGCTCCGGGCCCTGTTCGGCGTCCCAGCTCGACAGGATCGCGGCCCTGACCTCGCGGCCATGCGGACCCTGGAGGATGGTCGCCGCGGTTTCGGCGCAATCCGCGCCGACCGTGCTCCAGCCTGCGCGCGAGGCGATGGCCGACAGCTGCCGCCGCTCACTCGCGTCGGCATCGACCAAAAGCAGCGACCGCAGGACCACTTCTTCACGCATGCGCCGCTTGTAGCGCAAAGGAGTAAAGCTCTCCTTAAGGCTAGAATCCCGCAAAAAGTCGCTTGGGCGTCAGCGGCGGGCTTGTTAAGACCGCGCCCGAAGCAGGTTCAAGACAGGGAACAGAGATGGCCGACGACAAAGTCCACCCGACCGCAACCGAGATGGATTATCCGGCGCATTTCCGGAATTACGACGCCTTTCTGAAGCTTTTGAAATATGGGGCGATCATCTCCTTCATCACGGCGCTGGTCGTGATGTACGTCATTTACAATTAGAGCCCGCGCTTGAAGATCGCGGTGCTCAAGGAAGGCGGCGCGGAAACCCGCGTCGCCGCCATCCCGGAAACGGTGAAGAAATTCACCGGCCTTGGTGCTTCGGTTTCCGTCGAGCGGGGAGCAGGTCAGCACGCCTCGATTTCCGACGCCGAGTTTGAAGCGGCCGGGGCGAGCGCCGGTTCGCGCGCCGACGTTCTTAAAGATGCGGATGTCATCCTTTGCGTCACCGGTCCCGACCCGGCCTCGCTGAAGGGCGCCAGGAAGGGGGCTTTGCTGATTGGCGCTCTCGATCCGGCGAAGCGAAGCGATGACATTGCGGCCTATGCCAAGCAGGGGCTCGAGGCGCTGGCGATGGAGTGGATGCCGCGCATCACGCGCGCCCAATCGATGGACATACTGTCCTCGCAGTCGAACCTTGCCGGTTACAAGGCGGTGGTCGACGCCGCTTCCGTCTATGGCCGGGCCTTCCCGATGATGATGACCGCCGCCGGCACCGTTAGCCCGGCCAAGGTCTTTGTGATGGGAGTCGGCGTTGCCGGACTGCAGGCGATCGCCACCGCGCGGCGCCTTGGCGCGCAGGTCAGCGCTACCGATGTCCGCTCTGCGACCAGAGAGCAAATCCAGTCGCTCGGTGCCAAGCCGATCTTCGTCGAGGGCGTCGCCGGGATCGAGGGCGAGGGACAGGGCGGCTATGCCAGCGAGACCAGTCCCGAATATCAGGCGGCCCAGGCCGAGCTGGTGTCAGGTCATATTGCCAAGCAGGACATTGTCATCACCACCGCGCTGATTCCCGGCCGCCCCGCGCCGCGATTGATCAGCGACGCACAGCTGGCAACCATGCGCTCCGGCAGCGTTATCGTCGATCTGGCCGCCGAGGCCGGTGGCAATGTCGAGGGATGCGTGGCCGGGGAGGCGGTTGTGCGCGATGGCGTGACCATCATCGGCGCGGTCCAACTCGCACGGACACTCGCAGCCGATTCCTCGGCGCTGTTCGCGCGCAACCTCGCCAACTTCCTGACTGCCTTTTGGGACAAGGAACAGGGTGCGGCCGTACTTCCCGACGATGACGAGATCGTCGCCGCCATCCGCCTCACGCGAAATGGGGCGGTGGTGCATGAGCGATTGAAGACGCCCCAGTAACGATTAACCTTTTTCGAGTCGCCACAAAGCGGGCAAGCCAGCTTCTCCGCTTTCCATCAAGGCCGCGCCCAAGCAAACCTTCAGCCACGCGAAAAGACGATCCGCGCCCGGAGCCGCAGATCGTCTGATTCTCCGCTGAAATCGGCCGAAAACGGCCGAAATTCAATCAGCCGGTGCCGCCTGCGGCGTCCCAGCCGCAGCCGAACAGCCACGACCAAAGTCCGCGGGTCGGGCGTGCTTTCTTGTACTTCATGATCGTCCCCTGTCGTCAAAAGGCGACTCGTGTCGCTGATGGGGACGTTAACCCTAATGGAAGTGGTTAGCAACAAATTAACCATAACGGACCAAAAGATGCGGCGAAGCATCAAGTAAAGCTTTGCAGTTCAATGCAAGTGGACTGGCGGAACGGCGCGCAGCTCGTTGCGGAACTAGTTGAATCCCGCATCGGACCGTCGCTCGTCGGACGATGACTCAATCAATCCCGAACGGGATAGGTCGTAATGGGGGCGGCCAGTGGTGCCCCGAGCCGAACGCGGCGGGATTTTTGATTATGCGGCGCGGCGCTTCCGGTCGCCAATCAGCCGCTTCGACAAATCGTTGAGGCTGGAGGGTCGCCCGACCATGAAGCCCTGCGCGACTTCGCACTTCATCGCGATCAGCATGTCCAGGATCTCGCGGCTCTCAACGCCTTCGGCAACGACCGTCCGCCCCAGTGAGTGGGCCAGCGCGATGGTCGACTGAACCATGACCAGGTCGCTGCGATGATCGCGCATCGACTTGACGAAGCTCTGGTCGATCTTGATTTCGCTTGCCGGGACTTTCTTCAGGTAATCCAGGGTCGACAGGCCGGTGCCATAATCGTCGATCGAGATTTTGATCCCCAGGTCGCGAAGCCCGAACAGCGGGCCGGTGTCGGCCCCATTCACCAGTGCTGCGGTTTCGGTCAATTCCAATGTGAGCCGTGCCGGATCGAGGCCATGCTCGTCGAGGATCTTGCGGACCCGCGAGGGCAGGGTCTTGTCGCTGAGCATGCGCGCCGACAGATTCACCGCCATATCGAACGGGCCATGGTCGCGGTTGATCCGGGCTGCCGCCTCGACAGCCTTGTCGAGTACGAACATGGTCAGCTTCTCGATGCGATCGTTCTGCTCCGCGGCAGCGACGAATTCGCTGGGGCTGATTGGGCCCTTGTCCGGGTGAGTCCAGCGGGCGAGCGCTTCGGCGCCCCTGATTTGGTGCGTCCTCAGATCGAGCTGTGGCTGGTAAGCGACCCAGACCTGCCCATTGTCGATCGCATCGTCGAGCTGGCTGAGTAGCGAGAGGCGCCACTCGGCATCCTTCAGGCGCTCGGGGTCATGATATTTCCAGCGCAGGCCCTCGACGGCGGCCTCGTCGGCCGCGACCAGTGCGCTGTTGAGCCGATTGGTCTGCGACCGGCCGCTGCCGATTTCGACGCCGAAGCTGATGGCGATGTCGAACGGCCTTCCTTCGATCTTGGCGGGGCTGCGGAACAGGGCCGCCAATGCTTCGACATGGTGTCCGATGGCCGTGCCGGAGGGAACGGTCCAGGCGAAAATGCCCTCGTCGCCATGATAGACGGTCAACACCTCCGACCCTACCTTGAGCCTGGCGACGATCTGCTCGACCAGGCTGCGCTCGTTGGCCAGCGACAGGGTAGATACAATCTGCGGGTAATTGATGACCCGAGCGATGACCAGCGGACGGTCGCTCTCCTTCGACGCCTTGCGGAAGGCGACCAGATTGGGAAGGCCGCTGACCGCATTGGTCAGGCCGCGCCGCCTTGCCACCTGCAGCAGCAGGCCGGAACCGAGCCAGACGATGACGAACAGGCCGGCCGTGACATCGGCAAAGACTTGGACGCGCTCCAAAAACAAGGGTGCGACAACCAGGGCCAGCAGCCCGGCCGTCAATGCCACCGCCTGCAGGCGCCCGTTGCGGCCAATGATCAGGCAGGCGAGTGCTGCGGCCAGGACGAAGGCGGGGATCCAGCCCAGGTCGAACGGCTCGCCGGCCTTCAGCGTTTCGGCGCCGAGGATATGGATGTAGACGCCGCTTTCCTTGCCCCAGCCCGGAATCATGAAGCGGTCGCCGAGCCGGCCCGAGGTCGTGCCGACAATGACCGTTTTCCCCTTGAGCGCGGCGGAATTGACCCGGCCCTTCAGGACATCGGCGGCGCTGTACTTTTCCACGGTGCGGGGCGCGAAGGCGTAGTTGATCCGGAAGGTCGCGTCGGATGCCGGAGCTTTTTCGGCCAAGACCGATGCCATTGAGGGAACAAGCGTTCCGTCCTTGCGGTAGGCCCGGGGAAGGAGCCAGGCCTCGTTGGCGTAGTTATACCAGACGCCGATAGTCGCGAGCCGGACGTGAGTTGCAAACTCCGGCAGCGGCCCGATGTCCTGCAGCTGCCCGTCACGCGCTCCGGTCCGGGGCACATAGGCGAGCGCGACGTTGCTGGACTTGGCGAGGGCGTCGGCCAATTCGCCGTCAAGGGCTGTATCGGTGCGCTCCGACAGCAGCATGTCATGCACCTGCTGCTTTGGGCCGGCGGCATCGATCGATTCAATCAGCTCGGCATAACGGCTACGCGGCCATGGCCAGCGGCCAATCTCGCGAAGCGCTTTCTCGTCGACGCCGACCAGTACGATGTCGCCGCTAACGGGCCGCTCATTGATGTGGTTGCGGACGACGCGAAGGCGATCCTCGGGATATTCGCCGGCGCCAACCAGGCCGAACAACAGGCCGAGAACGAGCGCCCAGCCGAGAATCCTTTTCGGATGCTCGGTCTTCCGTTCACGGTCCTTTCGGCGCAGCCATCGCATGGGGCGGGCGATCCCTTCCTGCTCCCTTCCCTGCGCCGGAAGAGGTTAAAAATTAGGAAACCGAACGCGCATTAATGCCCGAACTTACTTCTGTGCCGCGCCGACGGTTCGTCGATAGGTCCAGCGATTGGGATTGCCGCCGTCGGCCAGCGAAATCTCGGCATTCAGGCCGGTGTCCGTCACGCTGTAGTGCACACGCTGAGGGTAATCATGCGACGCGTTGACGAAGGTAATCGATTTTTCGTCCGCTTGCGTGGCTTTGAACCCGACCGGGGCCGCGCCCTTCGGTGAGCCATAGAATGTGACCGAGCCGTCCGCGCCACGCTCAATCCGCATCCATTCCCAATGACGGACCTTGTCGCCATTCCCGTCGCGGCCCGAGCCGATCATCAGCCCGCCGCGGGTGTCGGTCCAGCATTCCTCGGTCCAGCGTCCGGTCTCGGTCTGCTGCTCCCAGCAGCCCGACAGGAAGGCCGGTAGGGGCAATGTGGTGGCAGTGGCGGCCTGCGCCAGCATCAGGAAGGTGATCATGGTCTCGCTCCCCTCGTTGCAAAGGAATCTACGCCGATTTCCTCGTCATGCCAGCGAAAGCTGGCATCTCTAGGCTGACCTGAGACCCCAGCTTTCGCTGGGGTGACGCGATGCGTCAGAATTCTTCGGCGACCCGCATCAATTTGGTCAAGCGGGGAGGGGCCACGGCGAGCCAGCTGCGCTGCAGCCACTGAGTGACATGATCCCAGTCGACGCGAGGGCGGTCGAGTTTGATCCCGATCCAGTCGGACGGGCCATAATAGGCCGGACGAAAATAGAGATTGGGCTCGGCCTCGATCAGTTGGGCCATCTCGTCCTGGCCACTGCATTTGACCAGCAGGCCAACCGATTCCTCGCCATGGTGTCGGTTCCACATGATGGCGAAGAATTTGCCGCTGCTCTGGCTGCCCACCTTCCATCCGGGCGATCCGTGCGACGTCTGGAAGCGCGTTTCCGGCAGCGCCAGCGCCAGTTCACCGACCTTGCTGGTGATCCAGTCGAAATCACGCGTGCGGCCGAGATATTGGCTCACAACGCGCGGATAGAGTTGGTGCTCGGCGATCAGCACGCGTTCTGCCAGCGTTTCGGGCGTGTCGTTCGGCAAGACGGCGACCTCGATCTGGCCGAGAATGTCTCCGCTATCGAGGTCGGGAGTGACCAGATGGACGGTCGCTCCGCTGCATTTGTCTCCAGCGGTCAAGCAGGCCTGATGGGTTCCAAGGCCCTTGTGCTTTGGCAGAAGGGACGGATGTATATTGATGATCCGCCCTTCCCACCGGGCAAGGAAGTCGTCCGGAATGATCCGCATGAAACCAGCCAAAGCCACCAGGTCGACGCCGGCGCCCTCGAGTGCCTTGTCCAAAGCGCCCCAATAGCCGGTGCCGAGCTTGGCGGCATCGAGCGGCACGACGGCGATACCCTCGGCTTCGGCCAAGGCCAGTCCCGGTGCGCCAGGCTTATCGCCGGTGACCAGCGCAACTTCGTAGGGGCAGTCATCGGTGCGGGCCGCGTAGATCAGCGCGGCCATGTTCGAGCCGCGGCCCGAAATCAGCACCGCGACCCGGCTTCGCTCAGCCATGGTGGACGGCAGACCAGCTGTCGCGGATGCTCCAGGTGCCGGCGCTGCCCTTGACGGTGCATCCGGCCGGGCCCGGCTGGATCTCGCCGATTCGGTGGACGGTTTCGCCAGCCGACTCAAGCCGCTCCGTGACCTCCGCCACATCGGCTTCGCGGACGATCGCCACCATACCGATGCCGCAATTGAATGTCCTTGCCAGCTCGGCGGGCTCGATCGCTCCGCCCGCCTGAAGGAAAGCGAACAGGGGCGGCAGGGACCAGCTGTCGGCATTTACGCTCGCATGGCAATTATCCGGTAGAACCCTCGGAATATTCTCGAGAAGTCCGCCTCCGGTGATATGGGCGAGGGCGCCGACCCTGCCTTCGCGAACCAGCGGCAGAAGGCTCTTCACATAGATGCGCGTCGGCTCGAGCAGGACTTCTCCAAGCAGGCGCTCCTGGTCAAATATGGCCGGACGATCGAGTTTCCAGCCATTGTCTTCCATCAGCCGACGCACCAGCGAGAAACCGTTGCTGTGCACGCCGGAGCTGGCGAGGCCGAGGATGACGTCGCCCGGTGCAACCCGGTTGCCGGTCAGCGCCTTGGCCCGGTCGACGGCGCCAACGCAAAAGCCGGCGAGGTCATAGTCGCCTTCGCCGTACATGCCTGGCATTTCCGCGGTTTCGCCGCCGATCAGTGCGCAGCCGGCCTGGCGGCAGCCCTCGGCGATCGAGGCGACGACCGCGACCGCGACTTCATTGTCGAGCTTTCCTGTGGCGTAATAATCGAGGAAGAAGAGCGGCTCGGCACCCTGAACGATCAAGTCGTTGGCGCACATCGCAACCAGGTCGATGCCGACTCCGTCATGTTTGCCGGCATCGATCGCCAGCTTGAGCTTGGTACCCACCCCGTCGTTTGCCGCGACCAGGAGCGGATCCTCATACCCCGCGGCCTTTAGGTCGAAGAATCCACCGAATCCGCCCAGCTCCGCATTTGCCCCGGGTCGAGCGGTCGACCTAGCAAGCGGCGCGATGGCCTTTACCAGCGCGTTGCCGGCGGCAATGGATACGCCGGCATCGGCATAGGTCAGCGGCTTTTGCGTCATGCCGCGGGCGACTAGCCACATCTGACTTGGATTTCCACGCCATTGTCGCCAAAAGCGCGGTGATGCTCCTCCGACGCCCTACTGTTTCCCTGATTGCCGCCTTTCTGTTGCTCGCCGGAGTGACCGGGGCGTTGGTCGCGCAGATGGAAAGTGCCGAGCGCGGAATCCTGCCGATCGATAGCTCGGGAACGCTGGAAATCAGCGGGATCAAGGTCGACGTCGGCGGAAAGGATGCGGAGACTGCCCGCTACAGCGGCTGGCGGATCGCCCAGCGTGAGGGTTTCAAGGCACTGTGGGCCAAGATGAACAAGCGCCCGATTTCAGAGGCGCCCAACCTGACGGATTCGACTCTGGACGGCTTGGTCAGCTCCATCGTTGTCGAACAGGAGCAGATTGGCCCTAACCGTTACATCGCGACGCTGGGTGTTCTGTTCGATCGCGCCCGAGCCGGCGAATTGCTCGGCGTGGCGGGGGAGGTGCGCCGCTCAGCGCCGATGCTGCTGATCCCGGTGATGTCGTCGGGCGGCACTGCCACAAGTGTCGAGCTGCGCAATCCCTGGCAACGGGCCTGGGCCCAGTTCCGAACTTCGCAAAGCCCGGTCGATTATGTCCGAGTGAGCGGACTGGGAGTCGATCCGCTGCTGGTCAATGCGGCCCAAACCCGCAGGCCGGGCCGCGGCTGGTGGCGGAACGCGCTGGACCTATACGGTGCGGCCAACATCCTAGTCGCCGAGGTACGGCTCGATCGACTTTACCCGGGCGGACCGACCAAGGCCTACTTTGTCGCTCGCTTCGGTCCGGACGCCAGGGTCCTCGGGCGTTTCGAGCTGATTGCGCGCAACAGCCAGGATCTTCCTCGAATGATGTCCGAGGGAGTGCAGCGGATGGACGAGCTGTTCGTCCAGGCGCACGCGGCTGGCATCGTTCGCGGCGATCCCGATCTCATCATCCAGCCGCCGCCTCTGCCCGAGGAAGAAGAGGCAGAAGAGCTTGTAACGGCCGTCGTCCAGCCCAGCGTGGTACAGGTACTGGTGATCGAGCGCGATCCGGACGCAGTGGGCCAGACTGTGGCGCAAATTCGCGGCCTTGCCGGCGTTATCTGGATTACCCAGGCGCCTCTGCCTGGCGGCGGCGCCAACCTGTCGGTAAACTTCCGCGGGGACGCCACCGCGCTTGGATCGGCGCTGTACTCGCGCGGCTGGGCGGTCAACAACCGCGGCGGTGTCCTCTATGTGACTCGTGGAGCCGCGCCGCCGCCTCCGGGCCAGGCGCCGTGAAGAACGCGGCGGACCAGATCGCGCTTCCGCTCGACTGGCCGCAGGCGGCAGGCGATAGCCGCTTCATCATCTCCGACGCCAATCGGGACGCATTCGAGCATTTCCGCTCGTGGAGCCTGTGGGCTGTCAAGGCGACCATGCTCACCGGGCCGCGCCGGTCCGGGCGGTCGCTCCTGGCCCGGGCATTTGTCGCCCGTGTCGGCGGGCGGCTGTTCGACGGCGCCGAGAAATATGACGAGGAAGAGCTGTTCCACGCCTGGAATGCCGCCCAGGACAGCGGGAAGCCGCTGGTCATGGTGGTCGACGAGGTGCCGCCTGCGTGGGAAGTTGGGCTACCTGACTTGCGGACGCGCCTGGCGGTTACTCCGGTCGCCCGCATCGAGCAGCCGGACGATGCCCTGTTCCGGTCGATTGTCCGCCTGCAATTCGCCGACCGCGGACTGCACGTCCCTGACGATTGTTTGAAATATATCGGCGATAGGGTCGAGCGAAGCTATTGGATGGCCGAGCGCGTCGTCGAGGCGATCGACCGGTTCGCCATGGCTGGACGAGCAAGGCTGACTCTGCCGACCGTCAGGCGGGCGCTGGCCGAAGGCGGGATCATCGACGCTAGGGGCGCGGCATGACAGTTCAAGGCGAAAAAATCCAAGCGGCCACCGCCCGGCTGTTCAATCGCGAACTGAGCTGGCTCGCCTTCAACCGGCGGGTCCTCGAGGAGGCCACCAACGAAGCTCATCCGCTTCTGGAGCGGCTGCGCTTCCTGTCCATCTCCGGCAACAACCTCGACGAATTCTTCATGGTTCGCGTTGCCGGTCTGAAGGGCCAGCAATTGCAGGGCGTCGAGGACTTGAGTGCGGACGGGATGACTCCGACCCAGCAACTCGAGGCAATCGCTGAAGAAGCAGATTCGCTCGTCGTAGCACAACAGGCGGAATGGATTCTCCTGCGCGAAGCCTTGGGCGACGCGGGACTGGCGGTACTCGGCGAAGGCGAGCTGACGGCCGACGAGATGGCGTGGCTAGCCGAGCATTTCCGCGAACAGATTTTGCCTGTCCTGACGCCGCAGGCGATCGACCCATCGCACCCTTTCCCCTTCATTTCCAACGGTGGATTCAGCCTGATCTTCGAACTCCATCAGGGTAAGAGTCTCGAACCGGTGGTCGAATTGCTGATGATCCCGCCGACCTTGCCGCGGTTCCAAAAACTGCCTGGACCCGGTCACCGCTATATCGCCATCGAGACCGTCATTCGGACCCAGTTTGACCAGATTTTCCCGGGATTTGAAAAGGTTGCTTCGGGCGCTTTTCGCCTGATCCGGGACAGCGACATTGAAGTGGAAGAGGAGGCTGAGGATCTGGTCCGCTACTTCCGGAGCGCGATCAAGCGGCGCCGCCGGGGTCGGGTGATCCGGCTGGAATTTGCCGCCGACACGCCGGCAGGACTCGAAGAACTGGTGCGTGATGGCCTGGCGGCCGACGCGGCGCTCATCACAGAAAGCGCGGGCTTCATCGGCATCGCCGATTTGGGTCAACTGGTCGAGATTGATCGTCCCGATCTCAAGTTCATCCCCTATTCGCCGCGATTTCCGGAACGGATCCTCGAGCATGACGGCGACTGCTTCGCAGCCATCAAGGCCAAGGATTTCATCGTCCATCACCCCTATGAGAGCTTTGAGGTCGTGGTTGCCTTCCTCCGCCAGGCGGCCGAGGATCCGGACGTGGTGGCGATCAAGCAGACGCTGTATCGCGCCGGCAAACAGTCGGCGATCATTGACGCGCTGGTTGCCGCCGCGGAGGCGGGCAAGTCCGTCACCGCGGTAGTCGAACTGAAGGCACGGTTCGACGAGGAGCAGAATTTGCTATGGGCCAGCCGCCTGGAGCGCGCCGGCGTCCAGGTCATTTACGGCTTCGTCGAATGGAAAACCCACGCCAAGGTTTCGATGGTGATCCGTCGTGAAGGCGCGATCATGCGCACCTACTGCCACTTCGGCACCGGCAATTATCACCCGACTACCGCCAAGATTTATACGGATCTCAGCTATTTCACCTCTTCGCGCCGCGCTGCGCGCGATGCCGCCAAGCTGTTCAATCTCACCACCGGCTATGTGAAGCCCAAATATCTTGAAGTGCTAACTCTCAGCCCGGCCGGCCTGCGGGACAAGATACTGAGCTTGATCGAATCCGAAATCGCCAATGCCCGCGATGGCAAGCCTGCCGCGATCTGGGCCAAGATGAACAGCCTGGTCGACCAGATCGTGATCAACAGGCTATACCAGGCCAGCGAAGCGGGCGTGTCGATCGACCTGATCGTGCGCGGCGTTTGCTGCCTCCGGCCCGGGGTTCCAGGCCTCTCGACAAACATTCGAGTCAAATCGATTGTCGGCCGTTTTCTCGAGCACAGCCGGATTTTCGTGTTCGCCAATGGGGAGCGGCTGCCGCACCGCAAGGCCAAGGTGTACATCAGCTCGGCTGACTGGATGCCGCGCAACTTCGATCGCCGTGTCGAATATATGTTGCCGATCGAAAATCCGACGGTTCATGCCCAGGTACTGGACCAGGTGATGATCGCCAATCTGATCGACAATGAGCAAAGCTGGGTGCTGGAACCGGACGGCCAATATTTGCGGATGAAGCCGGGCAAGCGCCATTTTAACCTGCATCGTTATTTCATGACCAATCCGTCGCTGTCCGGCCGCGGCCAGTCCCTGGCCGGCAAGGCGGTGCCGAAGTTGCGGTTGACGCAGCGCGGCTAATTCGCTCTGGCCGTAGAGGGTCCGGACCTTCTGCCAGCGAGGCCGTGATGGGACAAAGAAGTGCCTTGGGAGTGAGCGAGTGAAGCCAGATAGTGGGCACTATCTGGCAATCGAGCGAGCGTGCCAGGGCGCTTCTTTGTCCCACCCGCAGGGCAAGGCCCTGCCGGCGCTGTGCGTCGTCGAAGCGCTCGACCGGGCTTCCGGCCCGCTCTTCGCCCTTCTCCTAGCACAGCACTCGCCAGGGCCTTGTCACGGCCTCGCTGGCAGAAGGCCCGGACCCTAACATGGGGGTCAAGCGCTTCGGTCCGGTCGGAATTATCGACATCGGTTCCAATAGCGTCCGCTTCGTCGCCTATGGCGGTGCGGAGCGCGTGCCGTCCGTCCTCTTCAATGAAAAGGTGATGGCAGCGCTGGGCCGCGGAGTCGCCCGCGACGGCCGGCTGAGCGACGGGGCCATGGCCCGGACCTTGGAGGCTCTCGCCAGGTTCAGCCGGCTCAGCCGCGAAATGGGTCTGAAACGGCTCACCACCGTTGCAACCGCGGCTGTTCGGGACGCCTCCAACGGGAAGGCCTTCCTGAAAGAGATTGCGGCGCTCGGCCTGAAGCCGCGCCTGATCAGCGGGGAGGAAGAGGCTGAGTTGGCCGGGCTTGGCGTCATTTCCGCCATTCCCGATGCCAATGGCATTGCCGCCGACCTGGGCGGCGGCAGCCTCGAACTGATCGGCGCCGGTCGCGGCGCGATTGGGGAGGGTATTTCACTTCCGATCGGAATCCTCAGGGTCGGGGCCGAGCCGGACAAGGCGGAGATTGCCAAGGCCCTTCGCCATGGAATCAGGGATGGCCGGGTAAAGGATGCCGCCCGCGGCCATGGCCTCTACCTGGTCGGCGGGTCGTTTCGCGCGCTCGCGCTGCTGCACATGAAGACGATCGGTCACCCGCTGCCGATCATCCACCATCATCGGATACTGCCGGAACAATTGCCGGACATCCGCGAAGCGCTCGCTACCCGATCGAACGAAGAGCTGAAGGCGCTGACCCAAATCTCGTCAGCGCGCATTCCGACATTGCCTGCCGCGGTCACCATCCTCGAGGCGATGATTCAGGTGCTTGGCCCCCGGCGTGTGATCGTATCGGCTTTTGGCCTGCGCGAAGGACTCCTCTATCGCGATCTGGACCAACAAACGCAGGGCGAGGATCCGCTGCTGGCCGCCGCGCTTGAGGTTGGCGAGCGGCTTGGTCGGTTTGGCGATCACGGCGCATCGATCGATGCCTGGATGGATCCGATTTTCCGCGACGAGAGCAGGGACATGCGCCGGCTGCGGCTCGCGACCTGCCTCCTCGGTGACATCGCATGGAATGCCCATCCTGATTACCGCGCCGAGCGCGCCGTCGACATGGCGCTTCATGGCAACTGGGTTGGAATCGATTCGCATGGCCGCGCCGTGCTTGGCCGCGCACTTTGCAGCGCGTTCGGCGGCGACGGCGGGTTTAGCCCGAAACTGGCTGCGCTGCTGAGGCCTGGCGAGGTCGAACGAGTGATTGCCTGGGGCCGCGCCCTGCGGCTCGCCCAAAGGCTGAGCGGTGGCACCGAGGCGCTTCTTCGCAAGACCGTAGTCGAGCTGGCCCAGGACAAGGTCCTGCTGTCGATCCCCAGTAAATATCAAATGCTCTATTCGGAGGCCGTCGAACGCCGGCTCACTCAGCTGGCCCGGGCCCTCAATCGGCAGGCCGAGGTCCGCTTCACCTAGCCGCAGCTGGCCCGTTCGACCCGGTTGGAACCATCCAGCTGAACCGTCAGCCGTTCCGGGCTGAAATCCATCGTGATTACCCCACCCTTCGGTACCCAGCGAATGATGCGGGCCCCGGACGCCCTTAACATGCGTTGGCCGAGCTCCTGGTTCGCCGGCTGGCCGTTGAACTTGGAAAGCGCGTCGTTGCGGCAGGTGGCAGGGGGCGGCCGAGTGCTGTCTGCAGTCGCGTCCGAAGTTGCAACCGTGCAGGCGGCGAGCGGCACAAGGGTCAACAGGACGATTTGGCGCATTTGCTATGACCTCCGCAGATTGGAGCGATGAAGCGCTAGGCCGCCTGTCCGGTTCCTGAATCGGCGGAAGAAATGTCCGCCAGGCGGCTCATCTTGAGCTTGCCGTTCTCGGTGGCGAAGCCCAACCGACCCTCAACCAGGTCGAGCGCGTCACGGCCAAACTCCTCAAACCGCCATCCGCCCAGGATGTTGAGCCCGCTGCGGGCCCCCGCCGCAAGCGCCTCAAGCTCGTCGGAGCGGGCAATTAGCTTGGCCGCGACGCCCGACTCCTTGGAGCGGATCTTGAGCAGCAGCTTCAATAGATCGCTGACCAGAGCGGCATCCTTGGTAAGCCCTGGACGCCCCGGCTCACGCATCGGCAGTTCATCGGCTTCCAGCGGCTTGGCGTTTGACAGCGACGCGATCAGCCGTGCGCCAATATCATTGGTTCTCCAGCCTGACGACAGGCCGCGGACCTTTCCCAGATCATCCTGCGTCTTGGGCGGGTGGCTGGCAAGCTCGTTGAGCGTGTCATCCTTGATGATGCGGCCTCGCGGAAGATTTTTCGAACGGGCTTCGGTTTCGCGCCACGCTGCGAGCGCCCGCAGCCGGGCCAACACCGCGGGGTTGCGGCTGGGCAACTTGAGGCGCTTCCACGCATCCTCCGGCTCGAACGCGAAGCTCGACGGATCGGCCAGCCGCTCCATCTCCTCGTCAAGCCATTCGCCGCGCCCCGTCTTGATCAGCTTCTTGACCAGTTTCGGGAAAATTTCGGCAAGGTGGGTAACATCGGCAATCGCATAGTCGATCTGGCGCTTGTCGAGCGGACGCCGTGACCAGTCGGTGAATCGGGCGCCCTTGTCGAGGCTATGGCCGAGCATGCTCTCGACCAGGTTGGAGTAGCCGACCTGTTCGCCATAGCCGAGGGCCATTGCCGCGATTTGCGTATCGAACAGTGGGTTGGGAACCTTGCCGGTCAGGTTGTGGATAATTTCCAGGTCCTGGCCGCCGGCGTGAAATACCTTCAGCACGTCGTGGTTCTCGACCAGCAGATCGAGCAGCGGCGCGAGGTCGAGTCCATCCGCCTTGGGATCGATCGCGGCCGCTTCTTCGGGCGTGGCGATTTGAAGAAGGCAAAGCTCCGGCCAATAGGTGTTCTCGCGCATGAACTCGGTATCGACCGCGACAAAGTCGTGGGCGCTCATTCGGGAGACGAGGGCGGCTAGATCTTTGGTGGTTGTGATCAGTGGATGGATTTTCATGTGCGGCGGCCCATAGCGGCCTCTGCGCGCCTTGACAAAGGGACCACCGAAAGCGAAGCCGCGGCGCTCATTTCCGGCCTGCAAGCGGCCCTTTTCTCTGCGAGCTCAATAAAATGCACGCCTACCGTTCCCATACATGCGCCGAACTTCGTGCCAGCGACGTCGGCTCAACCGTCCGCCTGTCGGGCTGGATCCACCGCAAGCGCGACCATGGCGGGGTGCTGTTCGTCGACCTGCGCGATCATTATGGCCTGACCCAGGTGGTCTGCGCCGCGGGCAGCGAGGCGTTGACGATCCTCGACCAGCTTCGCGTCGAGTCGGTCGTCACCGTCACCGGCGAGGTAGTGATGCGCGAGGGCGGGGCGGTGAACCCCAAGCTCGCAACTGGCGAGATCGAATTGGTCGCCAAGCAGGTCGAGATCCAATCGAGTGCCGCCGAACTGCCGATGCCGGTCGCGGGCGAGGCCGACTATCCCGAGGAAATCCGCCTCAAATATCGCTACCTCGACTTGCGCCGCGACCGGCTTCACGCCAACATCATGCTGCGTTCGCAGGTCATCGCCTCGATCCGCCGTCGCATGATCGACCAGGGGTTCACCGAGTTCCAAACGCCGATCCTGACCGCTTCCTCGCCCGAGGGCGCGCGCGATTATCTCGTTCCCAGTCGCGTCCATCCAGGGAAATTCTACGCGCTCCCGCAAGCGCCGCAGATGTTCAAGCAGCTGCTGATGGTGGCCGGCTTCGACCGCTATTTCCAGATCGCCCCCTGCTTCCGCGACGAGGATGCCCGCGCCGACCGATCGCCGGGCGAATTCTACCAGCTCGACTTCGAGATGAGCTTCGTCACCCAGGACGATGTGTTCGCCGCGATCGAGCCCGTCTTGTCGGGCGTGTTCGAAGAATTCGGCAACGACAAATATGTGACGCCGGCCGGCGAATATCCGCGCATCCCTTACAAGGTAGCGCTGCTGAAGTACGGCAGCGACAAGCCGGACCTGCGCAATCCGCTGCTGATCAGCGACGTCGGCGAGCATTTCCGCGGCTCGGGATTCGGATTGTTCGCCGGGCTGGTCGAAAAGGGAATGGCGGTTCGCGCAGTCCCGGCGCCAGGCACCGCCGAGAAGAGCCGCAAATTCTTCGATGACATGAACGAATGGGCCAGGGGAGAAGGCTTCGCCGGCCTCGGCTACGCGACTCGCAAAGGCGGCGAATGGGGCGGCCCGATCGCCAAGAACCATGGCACCGAGGGCATGGACAAGCTGGCCGAGGCGATGGGGCTGGGCCCAGACGACGGCATCTTCTTTGCCGCCGGCAAGGAAGAGGAGGCAGCGAAGCTGGCAGGCCTGGCTCGCACCCGCGTTGCCGAGCAGCTCGACCTGATCGAGCAGGGTGCCTTCCGCTTCTGCTGGATCGTCGACTTCCCGATGTTCGAGTATAACGAAGAGCAGAAGAAGATCGACTTCAGCCACAATCCCTTTTCCATGCCGCAGGGCGGGATGGAGGCGCTGGAGACCAAGGAGCCGCTGGACATCCTCGCCTGGCTATATGACATCGTCTGCATCGGCGTGGAGCTGAGCTCGGGCGCGATCCGCAACCACCGCCCGGATATCATGTACAAGGCGTCGAGATCGCCGGCTATACGCGCGAAGAAGTCGACACGGGCTTCCCCGGCATGATCGGTGCGTTCAAGTTCGGCGCTCCTCCGCACGGCGGATCGGCGCCCGGCATCGACCGTATCGTCATGCTGCTCGCCGACGAGCCCAACATCCGCGAGGTCATCGTCTTCCCGATGAACCAGAAGGCCGAGGATCTGATGATGAATGCCCCGGCCCCGGTGATGGACAAGCAGCTCAAGGAATTGTCGATCCGCATTGTCGCCGACGGAACGCCGAAAGCCTAGCCAGCGGCTCATGGCATTCTTGCCACGGTGCAGCCTTCCCATTGTCGGACAATCGACCGAAGCCGATTGCGGGCATGAATCCTTTGGGTTAGGCACTCGCGGGTGCCAATCGAGTTAACGGATTTTGAACGGGGGGAACCGTTCAGCGGAGACGCGGCTGCTGCGATGGCCTCGCTGCAGGACCGTATCGCGCGCCTGCAGCTGTCGCAGATCGTGCACCGCAAGCGGGCGATCATCCTGTTCGAAGGCTGGACTGGATCGGGCAAGCGCGCGGCCCTCAAGAAACTGGTGGGCGCGCTGGATCCGACCCATTTGCGGGTGATCAGTGTCGGTGGCGCGGCTGAGACCGACGACGATCGGCACTGGCTGGCGCCCTTCTGGAGCCGCATACCGGCGGCTGGCGACACCACAATCTTCTACCGCAGCTGGTACCGCCGCATTGTCGAGGAGCGGGTCGCCGGCGGGCTCGATGATAAGCGCTGGGCTCGCGCCTGTGACGAGGTCAACGAGTTCGAGGCCCAACAGCGCGATCATGGCACCCTGGTCGTCAAGCTGTTCTTCCATGTCACCGCCGACCGCCAGGCGGCCACTCTACGAGAGCGGCAGGAAGATCCCTGGCGGAGGCATCTGCTTTCCAAGGAATCGGTCTCCGGGCTCGGACTGCGCGAGCAGAATCTCGAGGTGCTTCACGATCTTTTCGCCCACACCGACACGCGCTGGGCGCCGTGGAAGGTCATCGACAGCAATGACGAAACGGCGGGATGCCTCGCGGCCCTGGGCGTTATTGTCGATCAAATGGAAAAGGCGATGCCGGCCGAGCCGCCGGCGATGGGGGAGACGATCCTGCCCTTTCGCCACCCCCGGACGACCGAACCCAGCCGAGCCTAGTCCGGATAGCGGATCGCGATGATCTCGTAGTTTTTCTCGCCCGCGGGCAAGCGAACGATGCGCTCATCTCCGACTTTCGCCCCGATCAATGCGCGGGCAATCGGTGCGGCCCAGCTGATTTGTCCGGCCGACGCGTCGGCTTCATCCTCGCCGACCAACGTAATCATGCGCCGCTCGTCCTGCTCGTCGGCCAGTTCCACGGTCGCGCCGAAGCGGACGGCATCCCGCTGCTCTTGTCGCGCCGGATCAACCAGCTTCGCTGATTTCATCACCTTCGACAGATATGAGAGGCGCCGGTCGATCTCGCGCAGGCGCTTCTTGCCGTAGAGGTAATCGGCATTTTCCGAGCGGTCACCGAGCGAAGCGGCCCAGCTGACCGTTTCGACGACCTTGGGCCGTTCTTCGCCGAACAGCTGCTCATATTCGGCGCGGATGCGCGCGAAACCCTGCGGTGTGATGAACCGCGGCGGACGGTCAGACATAAAGCAAAGTTAGCCGGGCCGCTGCGATTTGCCGAGATAGGCCGAGATATGCACCGGCTGCGGTCCGGGCAGGCTCGGGTTCAACCGGTCATAGACCACGCTGTTCTCGAGCACCCGCTGGACATAGCCGCGGGTTTCCTCGAACGGGATCTTCTCGATCCAGCTGACGATGTCGACGTTGCCGCGCGGGTCGCCATAGCTGTTGACCCATTTGCGGACGTTGCCGGACCCCGCGTTATAGCTGGCGACGGCGAGCGGATAGTTGCCGCCCCAGTTGCTCACAAGCCGCTGGAAATAGGCACTGCCGAGCATGACATTGTAGCTGGGGTCGCTGGTGAGCCGGGCATAGTCGTAGCCCATCCCCATCTTGCCCGCCTGCTCGCGGGCCGTGCCCGGCATCAGCTGCATCAGGCCGCGCGCGCCGGCGTGGCTGACCGCGGCGCGGTCGAAACTCGATTCCTGCCGGGTGATGCCATGGACCAGCGACCAGCCGCGGCCGGAAACCAGATTGCCGGAGTGGGTCGGGTAGGTCGCCTTGTAATAAAAGGCGTTGCCGGCGTTGCGGGCCGAGCGTGCGGTCCAGACGGCGAGGTCCGGCCGCCAGATCTGGCCGGCCAACTCGACCGCCAGCAGGCGCTCGGCGTCGCCGTCGAGGTTTTCGGACAGGGCACGGATGAACAGGCTCTGCTCCTGCCAAAGCCGCTGCTGGCCGAGCAGGCGGACCGCACGCACCAGCCTTTTCTGGTTGAACGCCTGCCGCTGCGCGTCGGTCAGAAGCAACGACGGCGTGCCGGCCGGAGCGGGAACGACCCGGCCCAGCCGCTCAAGCGCCAGCTGCCCGTAGAACAGCTCGGGAGTCGCAGAGGCGCGCTCAAAATAGCTGCGGGCACGAAGCGGATCGCCGGCCTGCGACGAGGCGCGGCCGGCCCAGTACCAGCCCTTGCTCTTGACCTGCAGCGAGCGGCCGGCGCCGGCATATTTGTCGAACATCGATATGGAGTCGCGGGCCCGGTTCATGCGCTCCAGGGCGATGGTGCCCGCGGTCCAGGTCAGGGTCGTATATTTGTCGCGGACGTCATAGCCTTTGAGGCTGATGTCGGCGCCGGCCGGGAACAGATCGTCGACCTGGGTGGCGATGTTGTAGGCGGTCTGCCACTGGCGATCGCCGGCTGCCGCCTTGGACAGCAACACCATCATGTCGAGGAAGCGGTCAGGATCGGCCGGTTTGTAGGTGAAATTGTGCGTCCTGGCGAACAGGTCGCGGGCAGCCTGCTCATAGCCGCCCTCACGCAGATAGCGTGCGCGATCCATCATCAGGCCGGCGTCGCTTGTGACTTGGCCGATCACCGCCTGGTAGCGCTGCTCGGCGTCCGCCGCGCGCGACTGCATCGCGATTCGCGCCCCGAACGCGCCCCGCCGCGTCGGCGTGGTGTAGGGCAGCATGCGATAGGCATCGCTCGCCTTCTTGCCGAACAGCAAAGCGTCGATGCGCTTGTCATGATCGGCGGCGGTCAGCTGCGAGCCGAAGCGGGAGAACAGCAATTGCTCATCATAAGCGCTGAGATCGCTCGACACCCACGCGCCTCGGGCGGCCGCCAACGCCTCGGCCTGCCGGCCAAGCGTGAGATTGGCTTCCGCCAGCCGCGCCCAGCCGTTGCCCGTGGTCGGCTCGTTGCTGCGGAAAAAAGTGAGGACGGCATTGGCCTGCTCGCCGGGGCGCATCTGCTTCTCGGCACTGCGCCGGAGACCGCTCTCGCCCGGCCAGCCGGGGTTGGCATTCAGGAAACGCGCATAATCGGCAAAGGCATAGCCTGAGCTCTGCCGCAGCCGGCGCCAGTCGGCCAGCGCATAGTTGATGTCATGGATCGCGGCCTGCGAAACCACCGGGGCAGGGGCAGCGGCCGGCGCCTGGCTCTGCTGAACAGCGGCCACGGCAACGGTCGACACCAATAACGGTAAAATGATCCCCACTCGCGTCATGCTGGACATAATGTGCCACGAGTCCTTATCAGCCGCTGAACAACATTCTCCCACTGCTTGCGATCCTCCCCTGGGGAAGGAAATTTATTCATGTTTTTCGGGTCGATACCAGCGCTCGTGACTCCGTTTGCGGCGGGCCGAGTCAATGAAGCGGCATTCCGAGACCTGGTCGAATGGCAGATCGACGAGGGTTCCAGCGCGCTGGTCCCTTGCGGCACCACCGGCGAAAGCTCGACGCTGACCAATGAGGAGCAGCATCAGCTGTTCCGCGTCACGGTCGAGGTGGCTCGGGGACGCGTGCCGGTGATTGCGGGGTGCGGCAGCAACGATGTCGTCGCGGCCATAGAGCATCTGGCGGCCGCCAAGGAGGCCGGTGCCGACGCCGCTCTGGTCGTCATGGGCTATTACAACCGGCCGAGCCAAGCCGGGATCCTGGCGGCCTTCCGGGTCCTGTCCGATGCCTCCGAGTTGCCGATCATCGTATACAATATTCCCGGGCGGGCGGTGGTCGACATTTCGGTCGACACCATGGCCGAACTGGCCAGGCTGCCGAACGTCATCGGCGTCAAGGACGCCACCGGCAAGCTGGAACGGGTAACGGCCCATCGCCTGGCCTGCGGCGAGGAGTTCGTCCAGCTGAGTGGCAACGACGAAACAGCGCTTGCCTTCAACGCCATGGGTGGGGTTGGCTGCATCTCGGTCACGGCCAACGTCGCGCCGCGTCTTTGCGCCCAGTTCCAGAAAGCGATGCGCGAGGGCCGCTGGGACGAGGCAGTGGAGCTTCAGGACCGTCTCTATCCGCTCCACACCGCGCTGTTCAGCGACGCCTCGCCGGGGCCGGTCAAATATGCGCTGTCAAGAATCCGCCCTGGCTTCGCCACCGAGGTTCGGCTGCCGATGACCGAGCCGTCCGAGGCTTCGCGAAAAGCGGTCGACGAGGCACTGACCCATGCGGGTCTGGTC
>JALYNQ010000031.1 GCA_030773115.1 Pseudomonadota bacterium | reverse complement strand
GTCGATGTCCTGGTCAACAACGCCGGGATTACCCGCGACACCACCATGAAGCGGATGGATCAGGCCAAGTGGCAGGAGGTGATCGACACCAATTTGGGCGGCTGCTTCAACATGGCCAAGGCGGTGTTCGAAGGCATGCAGTCGCGCGGTTACGGCCGGATCGTCAACATCGGCTCGATCAACGGCCAGGCCGGCCAATATGGCCAGGTCAATTATGCGGCCGCCAAGTCGGGCATCCACGGCTTCACCAAGGCGCTGGCCCAGGAAGGGGCTCGCAACAATGTCACCGTCAACGCCATCGCGCCCGGCTATATCGATACCGACATGGTAGCCGCCGTGCCCCAGGAAGTGCTGGCCAAGATCGTCGCCAAAATCCCGGTCAACCGGCTCGGCAAGGCGGATGAGATCGCCCGCGGCGTCGCCTTTCTGGTCGACGAGAATGCGGGCTTCATCACCGGCTCGACATTGAGCATCAACGGTGGGCAGCACATGTACTAATGGCGCTGGGATCGCCGACAAAGCGGTCGGTGACCATTGCCGGCCATGAAACCTCGATCAGCCTCGAGCCGCTGTTCTGGCAGGCTCTGGAGCGCGCTGCGCATGACGAAGGATTGCCCGTCAACGCGCTGATCGCACGGATAGACGTCGAGCGGCTGGAAGCCCGAGGCGGCGCGCCCAACCTGACTTCCGCAATTCGGCAATGGCTATACTTGCGGCAGGGCGGCGCGCACGGCTGAAACAAAACTCGCGCCGCCATCAGGCGCATGTTGCAGCCACAGCGACGGCTCAATCAGCTCAAGTTCGATGATCGCCAACTCGCCTCCATTGTCGCGCACCATGTCGACTCTCGCATAGGCTGCCTCGGCTGGAGCGGCGGCCAACGCTGCCTGAGCCAGCGCGATCGCACCGGCCGGCGGCGCGCATGGCACCTCGGTCCCGCCTAAATGCGGTTGGACGCGATAGTCGCCGGCCTTTGGCCGCTTCACGATGGCATGACTGAAGCGACCACCGAACAACAGGATCGAATATTCGCCCTCTTCGGCAACCGATCGGAGGAACGGCTGGACCATCATCGCCTGGCCGCTTGTGCCGTCGGGCAGCGGGTCTCCAGGGCGAAGGCGGTGCGTCCCGTCCGCCGCGGCAGACACCGGCGGTTTGATCACCAGCTCCTCACCAAATTCTGCGCGGGCCTCTGCCAGAGTCGCATCGTCGAGCGCCTCGACCAGTCGAGTCGGGATGGTGGCGACACCTTTCTGGCCGAGCTCGGACAGGTAGCGCTTGTCGCTGTTCCAGCGGAGCAGCGGCACCGGATTCATCACCGGGAGACGTTCGCGTTCCCACTGATCGAGCAAGGCATGCCAACGTTGCGCATCGAGATGATAGCCCCAGGCCACCAATGGCGTGACGAGATCGAAACCAGAAAGCTCCCCGGCATCATTCCACGGCCGAGCCTCCACCGAAAAGCCGGCACGCAGCAGCACGGCGGCCTCGACCTCATAGGCCCAATCCCATTCCTCCGGATAATCCGGGGCAGGAACGAAGATCGCCGCGCGCACTAGCGGGACAGGCGACGCAATCTGACTCGCGAAGATGGGGTCATCGCGACAAAAGAATGCGCGCCTGGCTGGCGATTTGGGCGAGCATCGGCGCGCTGACAGTCCCGGCCAGCTTGGCCCGGTCGACCAGCGCCTTGAACTGGGCGATCCGCTTCGGGTTGCGGTCGACCCAGCGCTCGACGCTTTCGTCCGGCTCCTCGCCGCGCGTACGACTGAGGAAATCGATCCGGAGCTGCTCGAAATCGCGGATCAGGCCGGCTGCCAGCAATCGCTCCCAATTGTCGCTCGGCGCGTAACGCGCCACCTGCTGCTGCGCCCAATCGATGCCAAGCACTTCGCCGAGGCGGGTGTAGGCGCGGGTGATCGCCAGCTCATCCAGCTCCTTACGAGCGCCCAAGGCGGCAATGCCGAACACTCCGTCGATTTCGTACAGGCGAACCAGCCGGTCGACGATCTCCTTGGAAGCGCCCAGCGCGACCAATTGCGCGCGGCGAGCCGCCGACTCGCCCCTGACTTCGGCGCGGATAAGCCCGGCAGTCTTGGCCGCGACCTTTTCGAGGCCGGGGCGGAGCATCTCGCAAACCTGCGCCACGCCGGTTTCGCCGGCCGCCGCGCGAACGACGTCGCCGATATGCGCCCGGATCGTCTTTGCGGCGAACGCGAACAGCTCGATGCGCTTGGGCTCCGCGATCTCGGCCCGCTCGATCTTAGCCCACAGACTCTTGAGGTCGAGCAGCCGCTCGGCCACCAGGAAGGCGACTACAACCTGGGACAGGCCGACGCCTTCTTCCTCCGTCATGTCGAGCGGCAGGCTCGGCCCGAGCCGGTTGACGAGGCGATTGGCAACCTTGGTGGCGACGATCTGGTGCCGCAGCCGGTGGACGCGAATGGCTTCGGCCTGCTTCTTCTGCATCGGCTCGGGGAAGGCGGCCATCAGCTCGCCCTCCATGGTCGGATCGTCCGCCAGCTTCAATTCCTCGGCGGCATCCTGCAGCGCCATCTTCGACATCGACAGGATCACAGCCAGCTCGGGCCTGGTCAGGCCTCGGCCGTCGGCGCGACGGCGAAGCAGAACGTCGCTGCTTTCCAGGCCCTCGACCTTGCGATCGAGCCGGCCGAGCGCCTCGAGCATCTCGATCGACCGGACGAAGCCCGGTATGCCCGCCGGCCCGCGCGATTCGGCAATCGACAGAGCGAGCGATTGCAGCCGGTTGTCCTCGAGCACCAGCTCCGCAACCTCGTCGGTCATGTCGGCCAGCAGCTTGTTGCGCGATTCTTCCTTCAGCCGCCCCTCGCGCATCTCGCGATTGAGCGGAATCTTGATGTTGACCTCATTGTCGGAGCAGTCGACGCCGGCCGAATTGTCGATGAAGTCGGTATTGATCCGCCCGCCGTTCATCGCGAACTCGATGCGGCCGGGCTGATTGATCGCCAGGTTCGCACCCTCGCCGATGACCTTGGCGCGGACATCCCTGGCATCGACCCGCAGCGCGTCATTGGCCGGGTCGCCGACCTGCGCATGGGTCTGGTGGCTGGCCTTGATGTAGGTGCCGATGCCGCCGAACCACAGCAGGTCGATCGAGCTCCTGAGGATCGCGGAGATCAGGTCGTTCGGGCCGATCGTCTCCGCCTCGATGCCCAGCGCGGCCCGGGCCTCCTTGGTCAATTTGATCGACTTCTGGCTGCGCGGCACGATCATGCCGCCTTTCGATATCGCCTTGCGGTCATAGTCCTCCCAGCTGGAGCGCGGCAGCTCGAACATGCGCTGGCGCTCGGTCCAGCTTTTGGCCGGATCGGGGTCGGGATCGATGAAGATGTGCCGGTGGTCGAAGGCGGCGACCAGCTTGATCGATTTCGACAGCAGCATGCCGTTGCCGAACACGTCGCCCGACATGTCGCCGCAGCCGGCGACGCGGACCGGTTCCGACTGAACGTCGATGCCCATTTCCAGGAAGTGACGCTGGACCGAGATCCAGGCACCCTTGGCAGTGATGCCCATCGCCTTATGGTCGTAGCCGTTCGAGCCACCGGAAGCGAAGGCGTCGCCCAGCCAGAAGTTGCGGTCCTGAGCGATAGCGTTGGCAACGTCGGAGAAAGTCGCGGTGCCCTTGTCGGCGGCGACCACGAAATAGGGATCTTCGCCGTCGCGGATCACCACATCCGCCGGATGGACGACCTGGTCCTCGACGATGTTGTCTGTGACCGACAGCAGCGAGCGGATGAAGATGCGGTAGCTTTCGGTCCCTTCGGCCAGCCAACCTTCGCGGTCGACCGCCGGGTTGGGCAGCTGCTTGGGATAGAAGCCGCCCTTGGCGCCGGTCGGGACGATCACGGCATTCTTGACCAGCTGGGCCTTCATCAGGCCGAGGATCTCGGTGCGGAAGTCGTCGCGCCGGTCGGACCAGCGCAGGCCGCCGCGGGCGATCGGGCCGCCGCGCAGGTGGATGCCCTCGACCCGCGGGCTGTACACCCAGATTTCCCGATAGGGGACTGGCGCCGGCAGGCCCGGGACCAGCTTCGACTCAATCTTGAACGCCAGTGCTTCCGCCGCCTGCGGAGCAAAGGCATTGGTGCGCAGCGTCGCTCCGACCACGGCGCGCATCTGCCGCAGGATGCGGTCATCGTCGATTCCGCGAACGTCGTTCAACGCTTCGTCGAATTTGTCGGAAGCCGACTTTATTGCTTCGTCGCGGCCGCTCGAGGACTTGGGGTCATGGGTGGCGATGAAAAGCTGGATCAGCGCAGCCGTCGCCTTTGGCGCGCGGCGAAGCGCATCTACGACAGTAGCCAGGCTGAACGCCACGCCGGTCTGGCGCATGTAGCGGAACCAGGAACGGAGCCAAAATACCGGTCTCGGCTCAAGCCCGGCGTAGAGGACGAGCTGGTTGAAGGCGTCATTCTCGGCCTTGCCGCTCAGCACATCGGCGATCGCCTGCTCGATGACCTCGGCGCGCGACAGCACCTCGTCGATCGAGCCACCGTCGGATAGATCGATCAGGCAGTCGTGGATATGCGCCCGCGCCTCGCCCTCCAGCTCGATCGGGATTTCGGCGAGCACGCGGAAGCCGAAATTCTCGAGCACCGGAACCGCTTCCGAAAGCGGGATCAGGCCGCCGCGGCGGTAGATCTTGAGCCGCAGACGCTCCTCGCCGTCGACCCGTTCGCGGTAGAAGCGGGCATCGCGCTGCGACTCATCGTCGAGCCGGTTGAGCCGAAGAATGTCCTCGGTCGCCTCGACCGGAGTGGTGAAGTTGCGATAGAAATCCGGAAAGCTGGCGGCAAAGGTCAGGGTCAGGCGGGTCGCCCGGCCGGGCCCAACGCGCTCGATCAGAGCTTCCTCGATGCTCGGCGCCCAGCCGCGGACCATCGCGTCCAGGCGCCGGTTCAGTTCCTTGATGTCGGGCGTCCGGTCGCTGGCCTCGATGTCGAGCGTGTAGCGGATGAGCGCGAGGTCGCCCTCACCCAGCTCGACCGACCAGCTGGTGACGGGGCGCTCGGTCGCCTGCTCAAGCAGCTCGGCGATGGCCAGCCGGCGCTCCGTGTTGAGCTCGTCGCGGGGCAGCCAGACGAAAGCGAACAAATGCCCCTTCAGGATGCTGCGCAGCAAGAGCAGCGCCGCGCGCGGCCGGTCGGCCAGCGACATCGCCATGGTGATGAGGTCGCGGCCGCTTTCCTCGCTCAAATTGACCAGCAGGTCGCGCGGCACCGAGGCGATCGCATGGCGCAGCGCCTTGCCGCTGTGGCCGTGCGGGTCGAAACCGAATTCCTGGTCGAGCTCCAGAAGCCGGCGGCGCAGCAGCGGCACATCCTCGGTCGGCTGGATCAGGGCCTGGCTGGTCCAAAGGCCGGCGTGGACGCCGATGCCGGTGATCTTGCCGCCTTCGCGGATCGGGACGACGATCAGGTCGAGCGGCACGCGGCGGTGGACGGTCGACTTGCGCTCTGCCTTGGCGATCAGCGGCACCGCGCCGCCCGCCTCGAAATAACGGATCGCGCCGACCGAACCGCCCTTGTCGGTCGGCGCGCCGGGGATGGAGAAGATGCCGAGGCAGTTTGACGGCTCCTCGCCCGGGCGCTCGACCTCGTAACCGAGCAGGGTCAGCGCGCCGTCGGCGAACCAGTTGAGCAGCGCCGCGCCTTCCGGATCCTCGACCTTGGTCGCATCCTCGCGCATCTGCGCCTGCATCCTCGGCCAGTCGCGGACCGCGGCGCGGACATCCGCCAGCACCGCGTGAAGGTCCTCGACCAGCTCCCGCCGGCCCCGCGCATCGGCCCGGTCGAGCTCGATGTACATCATCGATTCGCGGCGGCTCTTGTCGTCGCACAAAGGCTCGAGCGCCTGCAGCGCGCCGCTCTCGTCGCGGTCGACGCAGACGACGGGGTGAAGCAGCCGGTGGATCGTGAGATGGCGGCCGGCGAGCGCATTGGCGACCGAGTCCACCAGGAAGGGCATGTCGTCGTTGATGATGCCGAGCCGCATCCGGCGCCGACGCGCGTCGCCGCCGGTGGATTCGAGCCGGATCGAGACTTCCCCCTTGCGCCTTTTGTAGGCGACTTCGGCAATGAAGCGCGCGGCCTCTTCCTGATCCTCGGCGCTGAAACCTTCGAGTTCGCCGGCAAGGGCATTGCCGACCAGCGCTTGCTGCAAGGCGTCGACCGTCGACCCTTCCGCGCGCGTGATCACCGTCATGTTCTGCTGCTGCTCCGCATGTCCGCGTTGGGCGCGGCCTAGTCCCGCGAAGCGCGTTAGGCAACAGCCGCTGGAGTGGGAGCGCTAACGCGCCGCGCGCCGCAGCGCGCGCTCGAGCATCGCTTCGTCGGCGACCAGCTCGACCACTTCGTGCACCCCATCCGCGTTGCGGCGGGTGACGACCAGCGCGAACTCCTGGTTGGTGTGGAGATGGGCAAGTGAAATCGGCAGTGCGTCGCGAAGTGCGGCCTTGCCGAGCTCGAGCTTGTCCTCGGCCGGCTTGTCCGGGCGACGGGCTTTGCGCTCGGCCGCGACCAGCCCCTTGAGCCCGCCCTCGGCTTTCTCGACGAACTCCTGGAAGCCGCCGAAGTCGACATTTTCGCGCTCGGCATAGCTCAATGCCGCGGCAAACTCGGTCAACCGGGTTTTGTCATATTCGATGCCGAACACGAGCTTGACGATCGGAGTCATCGGCGCCCGGGCCTGGGACTTGACGCCGGCATCGTCGAGGATTTCGGCATATTCGTCGGGCACGCGCTTGGTCGCCACGGCAAAGTCATAGGCCATCGCCAGCGCCCGATAGAGCGCGACCCGGCTGCGCCCGTCGGCCTGCTTGCAGACTTCGGCGCTTTCGCGGGCGGCCCACAGCCGATCGGCGAGGCCGGCATCGGCGTCGAGCTCGATGACCGTCCCTTCATCGTCGGCTTCGTCCCCCGCCATGATCGGCTCCGGATCGGCGAGCGGGCCGTCCTCCCAGCTGAGGTGCGGCATCGCTGTAACGGCTTCGGCTTCCGGGTCCGCAAAGGGCACCGTCACTTGGCCCGCTTCTTCGTGCGGAGCGATCTCGTTCAGCTCGAGCGCGTCTTCCTCGCCAAGCTCCAGCACATCCTCTTCATCGAGTTCTGCCGTCTCCGGCTCGAGCGGCGGGAGCGCCGGGCGGATGACTTGCGCCGGCTCATTGGCCTCGCCGAGATTCTTCCAGTTGATAACGCCGTAGATGAAATCGATGGTGTCGCCGTCGGAGCTGAACGGCATCATGATGCCACGGTAGCAGATCGACCGACCGCGCTGGTTGACGAACTCCGCTTCGAAGCCGACCGGCGCGCGGTTGGCAATGATCTGCATATAATGATCGGTCAGCCGCGACAGCAGCGAGCGGCTCGGGACATCGGCGATCGACTTGATATCGTCACCGATCCCGCACTCCTCGCGGATCGCGGTGCCGATATAGGGCGTGGCCGGGTTGCCTTGGCCTTCGGTGAAGTCGAGCAGCACCGAATGGGGACCGAAGTCCTCGATGTTCCCCGGCTCCAAATCCTCGATCGAGGGAAAATCGCGGCCCTCCAGCAGCGAACACCAATAGTTGTAGGCCCTTACATGCATGCGGCGCTCATCGACGCCAATCGTCATGGAGACGTCAGAATCGGTCCCCGCCGCGGAAGCCGCGTCATATTCGCTGGGATGGTCGGAAAAGCTGTCCACGCGCAATTATCCCGCAAATCTCCGTTTCCGTGCCAGTTTCAACGAGAAGGGTTGCGAAACCGTTAAGCATAAACGGTCAGAATGCACAGGCCCTTCGCCACGCTTAGGACAGGCTTGCGAGCGGAAAGCGTCACGTGTAGGGGCGTGGGCCGCAAGCCGTTCTGGCCAATGCCGCTTTAGCTCAGCTGGTAGAGCACATCATTCGTAATGATGGGGTCGTGGGTTCGAGTCCCCCAAGCGGCACCAGCCCTTTAACAAGCAAATTCAGAGTCTTCCTTGCGAAGTCCCTTCCGCCTTGGCGGCGTTTCTTTGCCTTTTGGAAGGACGTTATCCCACACGCCTTTGGGTCGCCGAGCTAACAGATGTTCGGCTTAGTCGCTGAAAATCAAAGAGTTACACCAACTCTTGGTTCGACATTTTCCCACTAGCTTGTTTGCAATCGTTCGCAAGCTCCCGGCGGCCGGCCGCAGACGGAAGCCCTTAAACGGCAACGTGTTTCTGCAATGATGGGATCGTGGGTCCCACTGCAGTTTCCTTTGCAAAGGCCGGAAAGCAGTGTCAGGGTATTTGGGCAAGGCTTGGGACATTTTCAGCGCTAATGTCCGCTTTCGCCCAATCCGGCTATTAGAGCTACGGTGGCTAAGCGCCCAGCCAAGCCATAGCAGCATGCTGCCGCACGAGTTCGAAAGCGGACGTTCGTTCACGATTGAACGAATGGACGCTTTGGGTAGAAAGCGGAGTCATCCCACCAAGTTGAGAGCTCGACTTTAGCGTCCTCCACGCGCAGCAAGCGCATATATCCGAAGCCTCGGCTCAGCCTGCTGACCTTAGGAGTGAAGGGGTCGATACTCACAAGGTAGAAGCGAGTGGCTTCCCAGAGCGGAACTAATATATCGCCCTCGAATTCCAGTGGCGTTGGATGAAAACGCAGCGTGCGCGGTAGTACCCAGAGAAAGCGCTTCTCAACCAGCTCCCCATCGATGCTCATGGAGCAGGCGTCCGGCCCCCCTTGGCCGACCTCAGCCAAATGTGTGCAAGTGAGTTGCCGGCCCGCCGAACCATCGCCAATCTCGCGTGCGTGAGTAAGCGCAATCTGACTATAGACGATGTCGCGAAGGCCGCGGGCGTGGCGCGGGTGACTGTCTCGCGCGTCCTCAATAATGGTCCGAACGTGCGGCCACAGACCCGCGACCGGGTCCAGAGGGCAGTCAAAGAGCTCGGCTATTCGGTCAATCTGCAAGCGCGGGCGCTGGCCAGCGGCGTTGGTCGGCAGGTGGTGCTGGTCCATGCTCACAATCCCGACCAAGAACCCAACAGCTATTACCATGCGGCGCTCGAGCTTGGTGCGCTGCGTGCTTGCTCGTCATTGGGGTTTGACTTGGTTACGCGATCGGTCGACCCGGACGGCGACGAGACCGCGCGGTTCCTGTCGGCGATCATAGACCGCGAGCGGCCGGTCGGCATTATCGTATCGCCGCCCTTCTCCGACGATCTCGATCTGCTTCGTGAAGCAAGGCGCCTTGGCGCGCGGATTGTCGCCATTTCGGCCGGCGAGGGGGCGCACGACCTGGTTCCGGGCGTCGGCATCGATGAGCGCGCCGCCGGTCGCTTGGTCGGTGAGTTTCTTCTGTCGCTCGGGCATCGCCGGCTGGGTTTCGTCAAAGGACCTGAGGAACACCGCGCTGCGGCGATCCGCTATTTGGGGTTCACGGACGCCCTGGAGGCAGGCGGGGTTACCGAGCAACCGTGGGTCGGCCAGGGCGATTTCACCTTCAAGTCAGGCGTGGAGGCCGCGGAAAGGATGCTGCGCGAGATGCCCAACGTGACCGCGCTGGCATGCGCCAATGACGACATGGCCGCCGGCGCCTTGCTGGCCTTGCACCGTCACGACGTGAACATCCCATCCGACATCAGCGTCACCGGCTTCGACGACACACCCATGTCGGAAATCGTATGGCCGCCGCTGACGACGGTCCGGCAGCCAATCAAGCTGCTTGCCGAGCGAGCGGTCTATATGTTGCTCGACGCCGATCGTGCGCCTGCTTTGCCTGCGCGTTATGAGCTGATCGAGCATAAGCTGATCATCAGGGAGTCGACGGCGGCGATTTAAGTACAGCGACCGCTTGACACATCGACGGCTTTGCACCACCAATTGGAAGCGCTTCCAATTTTCGTGGTAAGCAGGTCGAGGCGTCGCAAAGAACGCCAGTTCGAACAGGGGAGACGAGCGGCGATGCTGGCATTTCACAATTTTGGCGAATCGCATCGCGCATTGCTGCTTGCGGGCGCCTGTTCGACGGCCCTGGCGACCTGCATGCTTCCTGCGGCCGCCCTGGCCCAGCAGACGGTCGAAGGCCAAAGTGCCGATGGCGCCCAGGAACCCGATTCGGCGGACACCGCTCCAACGCCCGGCAACCCGGAGGCGACCGAGAGCCAAGGCGAAGAGATCGTCGTCACCGGCATTCGAGCCGGCGTGCGCGGCGCAGTCAGCATCAAGCGGCGCGAACAGGGGATCGTCGAGGCGGTTACGGCCGAAGACATCGGCAAGCTGCCGGATATTTCCATCGCCGAGTCGATTGCCCGTCTCCCGGGTTTGGCGGCACAGCGGGTCGGCGGCCGCGCCCAAGTCATCTCGATCCGCGGTCTCGCGCCGGACTTCACGACCACCTTGCTCAATGGTCGCCAGCAGGCGAGCTCGGGTGACAACCGGGCGGTCGAGTTCGACCAATATCCGTCCGAGTTGCTGTCGAGCGTCGTCATCTACAAGACGCCCGACGCCAACATCGCCGGCTTCGGCCTCGCCGGCACGGCCGACCTGCGAACGGTCCGGCCCTTGGCCTATGGCAAGCAGACCATCGCGCTGAACCTGCGCGGGGAAGTCAACGACGGCGAAAAGCTCAACGACGACGTCAAGAAATGGGGTTGGCGCGCTTCAGCCAGCTATATCGACCAGCTGACGCCCGAGCTCGGCATCGCTATCGGCGTCGCCTATCTCGATTCTCCGTCGAGCAATCGGCACACCAAGGGCTACAATTACGAGACCTTCTGCTGCGGCCAGGAGCAGAGGATCTCACCGGCCGAGGCGCAGGACGCGACCTTCCTAACCGGCCAGGAAATCTTCGCCTACTCGCGCACCAATAAGCGGCTGGCCGGCATCGGCATCGTCGAATGGGAACCGAGCGATCGCGTCCACACGATCCTCGATCTCTATTATTCGCGCTTCAAGCAGCGCGAGACGATGCGCGGCGCGCAGTGGTTCTCCAACGTCTGGGCTGACGACCAGACCTTTACTAATGTCGTGACCGAAGATCGCGAAGGGACGGAGCTGGCGATTTCGGGCACCGCCAACGGGGTCACTCCGCAGCTTCGCAACGATTACAACACGCGCGACGACTGGCTGTTCTCAGCCGGCCTCAACAACGAGTGGAAGATCAGCGACGAGCTTTCACTGCTGACCGACCTCAGCTATTCGCGCAACAAGCGCAAAGAGAGTGTCACGGAGACCTACGCGGGCTTCGGTTGCTGCGTCACTGCAGCCGAGCAGAACGCCAATCGCGTCTTTGATTCGATCAGCTGGGGCATCGGCGGCAATGGCTTCCCGCAATATTCGGAAGGGCTGAATTACGCCGACGCCAGTCAGGTCTCGTTGGGCGACCGGGCGCCTTGGGGCGGCTGGGGCCATGACGGCCTCAACAAGGCGCCTCACGTCAAGGAAGAGATATATGCGGTCGACGGCGGGCTACGCTATCGACCTGCCGCTATCAGCTGGCTGGAATCGGTCGACGTCGGCGCAAACTTCACCCGTCGCGACAAGAACAAGCGCGTCGACGAGTGGGACCTGATGCTGAAGAACAACCGGCTGCAGGTTCTCGTCGACGACGACCTGCTGGTCAGCCCGACCTCACTCGGCTTCGCGGGCTTCGGCAATGTGCTGAGCGTCGATCTCACCGAGGCGCTCGGTCGCTATTACGACTTTGTCGAACTGGAGGATGCCGCCCACTTCGACAAGACGTGGAAGATCCGGGAGGATGTCCTGACGCTGAAAGCCAGGGCTCAATTCGCGTTCGGTGATCTCCACGGCAACATCGGCATCCAGGCCGTTCGCCAAAAGCAGGAATCGACTGGCCAGCGGATCAACTTTACCGTTAGTCCGACGCAAATTACCGAAGTCACCGAAGGCGACAGCTATTGGGATATCCTGCCCAGCCTCAACGCTTACTACGACTTCGGCGGTGGGCATCGACTGCGCTTCGCGGCGGCGAAGGTGCTCGCTCGGCCGCGCATGGACGAAATGCGTGCCAATCTGGTGCCGGGCTTCAATACCAATCCGTGCGGCGGTTTCCCCGGCTGCGCGCCCGGGTCCACCGTAAATCCATGGTCTGGAAGCGGCGGCAATCCGGACTTGCAGCCATGGCGCGCCAAGGCCCTCGACCTCAGCTACGAATGGTACATCGGTCCGGCCAGCTACATTGCGGTTGCGGCTTTCTACAAGAAACTCGACAATTATATTTACACCCGGGTGCTGCCGTTCGACTTTAGCGATTTCCCGATCCCGACCAACTCGATCCCCGACGATGTCATCATCAGCCCGCTTGGCACGGTGACGATGCCGGACAATGGGCCGGGCGGAAACGTCAAGGGCATCGAGCTTAGCGGCGCACTCGAGCTCGGGCGGGTTACCAATTTCCTCGACGGCTTCGGCGTTCTCGGCAGCATTTCGAAGACCAAGTCCAACCTCAATCCGACCGACAACTCCGGTGAGGAAGTCCGGATTCCAGGCCTGTCGGGAACCGTCGCCAACCTGACCGGCTATTATGAGAAGCATGGCTTCCAGGCCCGGGTCAGCTGGCGCTACCGCTCGGCCTTCAAGGGTGAAGTGGTCCAACTGTTCACCAACCGCGGTTTCACCGAGATCCTGGCCGACAAGCAGGTCGACGCGCAGGTTGGCTATACCTTCCCGGAGGGCAGCCGGTTCCAGAACCTCGGCTTCCTGCTGCAGGTCTATAACCTCACCAATTCGCCCTATCGGACGCGCCTCGGCCTCGACGAGGGCGGGCCGACGACCGCGAGTGGCGGCACCTTTATCGAAACCTATGAGAAATACGGACGGCAGTGGCTGTTCGGGGTCAATTATCGCTTCTAGCTGAAGGCTTTCGCGTGAATCGTTTCACTTTTAGCGCCGTGTTGCTTGCCGGCGCGGCCTTGGTCGCGCCCTCGATTGCCCGGCCCGCCAACTCCAATCTATGGCCGACGCTGCAGCCGGCGAGCGCGCCCGACCCCGCAGTCGAGGCGCAGGTCAAGGCGATCGTCGACGGCATGACGCTGGAGCAGAAGATCGGGCAGATGACCCAGCCCGACATCCGCTCGGTCACGCCGGAGGATGTGCGGCGCTACTATGTCGGCTCGGTGCTCAACGGCGGCGGCGCCTGGCCGGGAATGGACAAGCACGCCCGCGTCGAGGATTGGCTCAAGCTGTCCGATGATTACTACCGCGCCTCGATGGCGACCGACATGAAGGTCAGGGTGCCGGTGATCTGGGGCACCGACGCCGTTCACGGGCACAACAATGTTTATGGGGCGACGCTTTTCCCGCACAATATCGGTCTCGGCGCGGCCAATGATCCCGACCTGATCCGACGAATCGGGCGGGCCACGGCAAGCCAGGTGCGCGCCACCGGCATCACCTGGGCCTTTGCGCCGACGCTGGCGGTCGTCCAGAACCCGCGCTGGGGCCGGACCTACGAAAGCTACGGCTCCGATCCTGCCTTGGTGAAGAGTTATGCCGAGGCGATGGTCCGCGGACTGCAGGGCGATTTGGTCAGTCCGACGTCGGTACTCGCGACGGCCAAGCATTGGATCGGTGACGGCGGAACCTTCCACGGCAAGGATCAAGGCGAGACGAGGACGAGCGAGGCAAATCTCGCGAACATTCATGGCGCCGGATACTATGGCGCGCTGCGCGCCGGAGTGCAGACGGTAATGGTCAGCTACTCCAGCTTCACCGACACGGTGAGCGGCAAGCGCTGGGGCAAGATGCATGGAAACGCCCATCTGGTCGACGGCGTGCTGAAACGGCGCCTCGGCTTCGACGGGCTGGTGGTCAGCGACTGGAACGGCATCGAGCAGGTACCGGGCTGCACCAAATGGCACTGCCCGCAGGCGATCAATGCCGGCATCGACCTCATCATGGTCCCCGACGATTGGAAGCAATTCATCTCCGCGACCGTGGAAGATGCTAAGGCAGGCCGAATCCCGATGAGCCGGATCGATGATGCGGTTTCGCGGATCATCCGGGTCAAGCTGCGCTCCGGGCTATTCAGTGGTTCGCCGGCAACTTCGGCACGGCCCGATCCCGCAGTCATGAGCGCTCCCGAAACGCGCCAACTGGCTCGTGAGGCGGTGCGCAGGTCGCTGGTGCTGCTGAAGAATGACGGCGGCGTCCTGCCGCTAAAGCGGCGCGGCAAGGTGCTGATCGTCGGCAAGGGCGCGGATAGCCTGCCGATGCAGGCCGGCGGCTGGTCTCTGACCTGGCAGGGCGACCAGACGAGCAATGCCGATTATCCCAACGCCGACACCCTGCTCTCGGCGATGCGCAAGACGCTTGGCGAAGGCCAAGTCGACTACAGCGCCGATGGTGCCGGCGTCGATGTCCGCCAATATAGCGCTGTCGTCATGGTCGCGGCGGAAAATCCCTACGCGGAAATGAAGGGCGATATCACCTTTCCGGCTTCAATCCGCCACACCAGCCGCTATCCCCAAGACCTGACGGCTCTGCGGCGGGTCAGCGGCAAGGGTGTGCCGGTCGTCACCCTGCTTTTCTCCGGCAGGCCAGTTGGCGTCGATGACCTGATCAACCGCTCCGATGCGTTCGTCGCGGCCTGGCTCCCAGGCACCGAGGGACTCGGCCTGGCCGATCTGCTGGTGGCGGGAAGCGACGGCAAGCCGGCCCATGATTTCACCGGGCGGCTGTCGTTCGACTGGCCGGCGGGTGACTGCCTGCCAAGGGCGGACCGCATCCAATTCCGCCGCGGCTACGGCCTGTCGCTGGCCAGCCGGTCGCAGGCCCCTCGCCTGCCGGAGCGCCCGATGGTGGCCTGCCCCGCCGATAGCCGCTAGCCTTCCCCCGAATGCGCAGGATTCTCATCGTTGGCGGCGGAACGGCGGGCTGGATGACCGCGACGCTATTCGGCAAGCTGTTCCAGGGGCTGTACGACGTCGAGGTGGTTGAAAGCGAGGCGATTGGCACTGTCGGCGTCGGCGAGGCCACCATCCCGGCGATCAAGAAATACAACGAGCTGATCCAGCTCGACGAAGCCGAGTTCATGCAGCGCACCCAAGGTACGTTCAAGCTCGGCATCCGGTTCGTCGACTGGCTGCGGGAGGGACACAGCTACGTCCATGCCTTCGGTGTGATCGGCCAAGATTGGGAATGGTTGCGCTGTCATCATTACTGGCTGCGCGCCAGCCAGCGCAGCCGGGCGCGTGACTTTGCCGATTTTTCGATCAACTGCGCGGCGGCACTCAAGAACAAGTTCATGCACGCCCGCGCCGACATGGCGGATTCGCCGATCGGCCATATCGCCCACGCATTCCACTTCGATGCCTCACTCTACGCCAAATATCTGCGCGGACTCGCCGAGCAACATGGCGTCCGACGGACCGAAGGACGGATCGTCGATGTCGGCATGCACGAGAATGGCGACATCGCATCGGTCACGCTGGAAGACGACCGCAAGATCGAGGCCGATTTCTTCGTCGACTGCTCGGGCTTTCGCGGCCTGCTGATCGGCCAGACGCTCAAGACCGACTATGAGGACTGGACCCACTGGCTGCCGTGCGACCGCGCTATGGCGGTGCCTTGCACGCGGAGCGATCCGCTGGCGCCGTACACGCGGTCGACCGCCCGGGCCCCCGGCTGGCAATGGCGCATCCCGCTGCAACACCGGACCGGCAATGGCCTGGTCTATTCCAGCAAGCATATCGACGATGACGCGGCCGAGGCGCTGCTGCTCACCAACCTCGACGGCCAACAACTCGCCAATCCCAACCGCATCCGCTTTACCACCGGCAAGCGAACGCAGATGTGGGTCCGCAATTGCGTTGCGATCGGCCTTGCCGCCGGTTTCCTCGAGCCGCTGGAATCGACCAGCATCCACCTCGTCCAATCGGCTGCGATCCGCCTCGTCCGCCTGTTTCCCGATCGAGAAACCGACCAGGCGACGATCGATGAGTTCAACCGCCAGTCGGATTTTGAATGGGAACGCATCCGCGACTTCATCATCCTCCACTATTGGGCCAATGAGCGGCACGGCGAGTTCTGGGAATATTGCCGTACCATGGAGCTGCCCGCGACGCTTCAGCGCAAGATCGATCTATGGAAATCGAATGGCCGCATCTTCCGCGAGGACGAGGAATTGTTCAGCGAGGAAAGCTGGATCCAGGTATTTCTCGGCCAAGGCGTCGTCCCGCGCGGATTTGATCCGTTAGTCGCCATTAAGAGCGACGCGCAGATCGAGCAATTTCTCGGCAATATTGCCACCACGATTGACCGCTGTGTCGAGGTCATGCCCACTCACGCCGACTATGTTCGCAAATATTGCCCGGCGGAGCCGGTGGCATGAAGCGCCTGGCCGCCGCGCTGGTCAGCCTGGCGCTGACGGCGAGCTGCGCCACCTTGCCTGCCCCAGTACCAGCGACTGCCGAGGTCTGGCTGACCACCACTGACGAAACGTTGAAGCTCGCACCGCAGCCCGCCCTTGCCTCTGCCGGAGCGGCGACCGGCGATGAAGCGGTGACGATCGATTCCACAAAGCGGTTCCAGCGGATGCAGGGCTGGGGCGCGGCCATGACCGACGCGTCCGCCGAGCTGTTCAGCAAGCTGCCCGAGGACAAGCGCCGGGCAATCATGGCCGAGATGTTCGGCCGGGAGAACGGTGGCCTGGGCTTCGCCTTCACCCGGTTGACGGTTGGCGCATCCGATTTCTCGCCCACCCACTATAGTTATGACGATCCGCCCGGGAACAAACCCGATCCTGAGCTCAGGCATTTTTCGATCGAGCCGGCACGTCAATATGTCCTGCCCCGGACCCGCGAGGCGCTGGCGATCAACCCCCAGCTGATGGTGATGATCAGTCCATGGAGCGCGCCAGCCTGGATGAAGACCAGCAAGAGCCTGATCAAGGGCCAGCTCAAGCCTCGCTACTATGACGCCTTTGCCCGCTATATTGCCCGTACGGTCGAGGAGTTTGGCCGCGAGGGCGTGCCGGTGTCGATGCTGACGATCCAGAATGAGCCGGATTTCGAGCCCGACAACTATCCCGGCATGCGGATCAATTCACCCGAGCGGGCTATCGTTATCGGCCGCCACGTGGGGCCGGTGCTCCGGTCGCGCGGACTCAAGACCCAGATCCTCGACTATGATCACAACTGGGATAATCCCGAGATGCCGTGGATCGTGCTGTCCGACCCCGTGGCGCGAAAGTACATCTCCGGAGTTGCCTGGCATTGCTACGAAGGCGACGTTCCGGCGCAGTCGCAGGTGCGCGACGCCTTTCCCGACAAGGATGCCTGGTTCACCGAATGCTCAGGCGGCAACTGGGCGCCGAAGTTCGGCGAGACACTTGGCTGGATGACCGAAAAGCTGATCATCGGCGCATCTAATCACTGGTCGCGCGGCACGCTGCTGTGGAACCTCGCGCTCGATCCGGCGCACGGGCCGCACAAGGGCGGGTGCGGCGACTGTCGCGGCGTCGTCACCATCGATCCGGCAACGGGCGCCATCACCCGCAACGTCGAATATTACGCACTGGGGCACGCCAGCCGCTTCGTTCTTCCTGGCGCGTACCGGATCGCTGCAAGCAAGCGTGTTGAAGGGGTCGAATCTACCGCTTTCCTCAATCCTGACGGCAGCCGCGTCGCCATCATCTATCGCAAGTCAGGCGACGGTCCGGCGAACCTGTCGATCGACGGCAAGCGATATTCCGTTCCGCTCGCCCTCGGTTCTGTCGCAACCGTTCGGTGGGGCCGACGAAGTAACCGCCAATGAACGCGACTGGTAGAGACGGGCGGCGCTCGCTGCTCGCCTTCGGCGCGGTCACAAGCCTGTTCTTCGCCTGGGGATTCATCACCTCCAACAACGACCCCCTGATCGTCGCCCTGCGGGCTGCGTTCAGCCTCAGCTATTCCGAAGCGCTGCTGACGCAGATCGTCTTCTTCCTCGCCTATGGCCTGCTGTCGCTGCCGGCTGCCTGGCTGAGCAGCCGGATCGGGGCGGTCGATACCATCCTCGGCGCACTCGCCCTGATGGCCTGCGGCTGTCTCGCCGTCGTCGCCAGCACCAATGCCGACGCCTTCTGGCCGATCCTCGCCTCGCTGTTCGTGCTCGCGGCCGGGTTCACGGCGCTGCAAGTCGCGGCCAACCCGCTCGCCGCCGAACTCGGCCCGCCCGAGCGGAGCCACTTCAGGCTCAACTTCGCCCAGGCGTTCAATTCGCTCGGCGTCGTGCTCGGCGTGCATTTCGGCTCAATCGTAATGCTCGCCGGTCCCGTTGCGTTACCTCAGTCGGGACGGCAGAGCGCGCTGCTGAGCGCGGTCGACCAAGCCTTCCTGATCATGGCCGCCCTGCTCGCTACCTTGCTCCTGCTGTTCCTGGTCTTGCGCAAATTCCTGGCCAAGGTGGTGCCAGGCAGACCCCATGTCCCGTCCCGGATGTTCGAAGCGCTGGGCTCGCGCTGGGCCATTTTCGGCGCGATTGCCATCGGTCTTTATGTCGGCGCCGAGGTTTCGATCGGCAGCATCATGATCAACTTCCTCAATCAGCCGCAAGTGCTCGGGCTGCCGCTCGAGGCATCCGGGGAATATCTCGCCAATTTCTACTGGGGTGGGGCGCTGATCGGGCGGCTGTTGGGCACATTGCTGCTGACTCGCATCCGCGCCGCCCACCTGTTGGCAATCTGTTCGCTTGTCGCGACCTTTTTGTGCGCGGCCGTTCTGACCAACGACGGCCCTGTCAGCGGTTATGCGGCCCTCGCAATTGGCCTGTTCAACTCAATCATGTTTCCGACCATCTTCACGATTACGCTGGAGCGATCAGGCGTGTCGCCTAGCGCGACATCGGGTCTGCTCTGCCTCGCCATCTTCGGCGGTGCCCTGTTACCAATAACGGTCGGGGCGACCGCGGATCGCTTCGGTCTTGGCGCGGCCTTCGTAGTCCCGCTGGCCGCCTATGCCGTGATCGTCTGCTTCGCCGTGGCCGCCCGCAAATCCGAGCGGCTGGCGATTTCGACCGAACCCGAGATGAGTGTTTCCCCGATACCATGAAGGAAAGACCGGAGAGATGACGATTGCCGCCCTCCTGCTGCTGGCTGCAATGGCTGATCAGGACATGACCGTAAACAACTATCCCTACAACGGGCCGCTGAGCCGCCCTCCCAGGGCCAGGCTGGTGTGGAGCGACGAGTTCAATGGATCGCGGCTCGATGCAGCCAAATGGTTCTATGACACGTCACGCAACAAGGAAGGCTGGTGGAATGACGAGCGGCAATATTATGCCGCCAACCGGCCCAAAAACCTGCGGATCGGTGGCGGCTACCTGATCATCGAGGCGTGGCGCGAGCGGCTTGATCCGAAGAAATTCCCTGACTGGGGCGGCCAAGAGTACACGTCCGGCAAGATTGTTTCCAAAGGCTCCGGCTGGACCTACGGTTTCTACGAGGTTCGCGCCAAGCTGCCTTGCGCCCGCGGCACCTGGCCGGCGATCTGGATGCTACCGGTCGACATGAAGGAATGGCCCGACGACGGCGAAATCGACATCATGGAACATGTCGGATCGGAGCCGCATGAGATCGTCGCTTCGCTGCATACCAAGCTGTTCAATCATGCGATCAAGACCCAGCGAAGCGCGCAGAAGAAGCTGCCGACCAGTTGCAGCACCTTCCACCGCTACCAGCTCGATTGGCGGCCGGATTCGATCACCATCGGCTTCGACGACCGCGCCTATATGCGGGTGAAGAACAACCAGCCCGGCGGCAAGGGCGCCTGGCCGTTTAACGTTCCGTTCCAGATGATCCTCAACCTCGCCATCGGCGGCGACTGGGCGGGTGCCAAGGGGATCGACGATGCAGCCATGCCGCAGCGCTTCGAGGTCGATTATGTGCGTGTCTGGCAGCATCGCTAGGGCGTTGCGGTGCCTGCTCCTGCTGGCGCTGTTCATCGGGTCGGCGGCGCTGGCGGCACCTCGCTGCGACGTGCGGGCGATGAGCTACAATGTCCGGCTGGACCTCGCATCCGACGGCACCAATGCTTGGCCTTACCGCCGGAATGAACTCATCGGGCAGATCGAGATCGTCCGGCCCGACATTATGGGCCTGCAGGAAGTGCTCTCTAATCAGCGCCGCGATTTGGCTGCAGCGCTGCCTGACTATGAATTCCTCGGCGTTGGCCGGGACGACGGCAAGGATACCGGTGAATATTCGCCGCTCGCGGTCAACAAGGCGGCCTTCGCAATCGGCCGCAGCGGGACTTTCTGGCTGTCCCCCACGCCCGACCGCCCGTCTCTCGGCTGGGGCGCCAGCTACAAACGGATTGTCACTTGGGCTCAGCTCACTCATCACAGCAGCGGGTCTGCAATCCTCGCCCTCAACACGCATTGGGATCATGAGAGCCTCCTGGCGCGCCGCGAAAGTGGCGCGATGATCTCCCACTGGATTGAGCAGCATCGACGGCCGAGCGAGCGCGTATTGCTCCTGGGCGATTTCAACGCAGCCCTGTCCGAGCCTTCGATGAAAATCCTTGCTGACGCGGGCTTGCGTGACACGCGGGCGACAGCGATCGAGGTGCTGGGTGGGGAGACCAGCTTCAACAATTTTCAGGCGGTCCCGACCGGGCAATCGCCAGCGATCGACCACATCCTGGTCGACTCCGGCTGGCGAGTTCGTCGCCACGCCACCATCGCCCAGCATGTGAACGGCAAGGTGGCGTCCGATCACTTTCCGGTGGTCGCGGATCTCACCCTTGCGGACCTGTCATCTCGGTGCCCTGCCACCAATAGTTGACGAGCATGTTGAAGCGTTCGAGCGCCTCGACATGGTGATACCAGTCCCGGGGGATGAAGATGGCATCCCCAGGCGAAAGCTCGGCGACCTGCGCAACCTTCATGGCCTCCGCGAAGCGCGGATGGCGTTCGAAATCCGGCGCGGTAACATGCACCATGCTCCCGCATGCGGCCGACTGCCTGACCCGGATTGCCGATCGGCGACGGGGCCGCAGTTGACGCACCTGCAGGGCCGGCAGCATTGCTGCCGTCAATAATCAGCGAGGATCCCGCCGACGTACTTGAGTATGGCTGGGGAGCGGTATGTATCGCTGCAAAGCGGTCGGCCGTCGAGCCGCTTCTCGACGCCGCGGGAGGCGGGCGAAGAGTCCCTAACTTCACTATCTGCATGGAGGCAGTGACCAACATTGTGAAGTTAAGCCCTTCTAGAGCGTGCGGATGCGGGGGCCGCGGCTGCGCTCGAGCAGCCGCTCCAGCTCGAGGCGGTCGATGATCGCCTGATGCTCGGCCCAGACCTGCTCGCGCTTGCGCCCTTCCTCGGCGCGCTGGCGGTCGAGCTCGGCGAAATCCTGGCGAAGCTTGCGCCGGCGCGAGGCGGCGTTGCGGCGATAGTCGTCAATCGACTTGTCCTGGCCGCCCAGCAACGCGATCGCCAGCGCGTCCGACTGGCGATGCTCGATCCGGACCAGCTTACCGCGGCGGAACACCGGAACGAAGACGCCGCCCAGCGCCCGCTGCAGCGCGTCGGCGCGAACCCGCTCGACACCCTCGTCGATAGCCCGATCCCAGGCCTCGGCGAAGCTGTCGGCGCCCGGTGCCTCGACCAGCTGATAGGCGCTGCGTCGGCTCATGCCGACGGCGCGCGCGGCGAGGGTCACGCTGCCACAGCGCGACAGGGCGAAGATGAAAGCGCGCTGCCGCTCCTCCGACCAGCCCCGCCGTCGGGCGCGAAGGCGGGGCGCGGGCGTGAAGGGGATATACGAAGCGGGATCATCGAGCTCGGCCTCGAACTCGGTCCAATCGAATTGTTGGGTACTCATCGACGAGTCTATGACTCATCGAGGGATCTGTAGGACAGGATTTTCTCGGCGGGCGCAGCGGACGAGCCGCCGCCGCCAAGGAATTCTCAGTCGGTGATTGAAGATAAGTGCAACTAGTAAACTGTCATCGCAATTCTTACCGTAATTCGTCGTCACCGCAATTCCGAACGCTGCAGGGCGTGCATCGAAGTACGCGGAGTCTTCGCCGACATTCGTGCGGCCGGGACTGCCTCCCTATCGGCGATTGCCAGCTGGTTGAATGACTGCGGCATAGTCCTGCAGCGTCAGCGGTGCTGCGACCTGTCGGCAGCCCGTGCGGTCGTGTAGTTCGACGTGGTGTGGGTTCCCGACCTGCGACCGGGCAGGCCGATCGGATCGGCCTGGATGTAGCGGCCGACCAGCGCTTGCTGCGCGACCGCTTTGCCAGCCCATCCTGCCGATATGACAGTCCGCCGCAGACCGGCACTTCGGTAAAGCGCCGATGGCAGCTGCAATTGCCTGAGAGGGAAAGGGCCGGGGCGTTGCTCGGTCGCCCCGGCCCTGATTCGGCACGGTGCCATGAAGCAATCGGAATCCTACAGGTCAATGACTTCGAGCCATAATGATTTGGCCGCGCCTGTCCCAATCTAACCGGGGCAGATCCAAGCTCCGGGATGAGCACGGCAAAAGCCGGAATTGCCGCTCAGGACGCCCAACCGGAACATCATATTGCCGTACCAGCTATCTGAGACCTGTTCAGGCATCGCGTAGGCGCTAGTTGAAAATGCCAGGGCAGCGACCGCCACCACCAATTTAGCGCGCAATTTCTTCATGGCTCTCTCCCTTTGAGAAAGCCGTCGAATTCAACGATTACCGTTGCCGGTAACCTACCTCGGACTCCAAATTGGACAACAAAGTTCCGCCGGGTCGTCTAAAAAAATCCAATTAAGCGACGGTATCTTCGGCGAAATTGTGATTAACCAATCCACGTTGACTTGGTCGGTTATGGATTTAATTTTGCAAATGCCGAATCGTGTACTGTTTGGAGTCACATCACAGTGGGCGATTTATGGAATTTTCGAATATCGTTGATAACGAAAACCCATTCTCTGGGTGGCCTTGGCGCATTCGTAACGCAGTAGAACTGTTTGATTTGGTAAGCACATTTTCCAATCATTGCCATGAAGCAATGTTGGCCATTTATGTGACTTCACAAATGGATTTACTATCAATCGATATCGTTGGCAGGGGGAGTATTTCACACGTGACGGTGGATTACAGGGAAGTGCTCGCCCGTGCGTCGCAAATCGGGGCCGGGGGATTCTTTTTGGTGCATAACCATCCCAGCGGTGACCCCACTGCCAGCCAGGCTGATATCAACTACACCCTCAAGATGAGGCGGCTCTCCTACCTGCTGGAATTGCCGCTGTTGGATCATTTCGTCGTAGCTGGATCGCAAATGCGTCGTGTCGGTCCCGGGCTATATGGCGACGAGCCTGAAATATACACGCGGTCAGAAAAGTCGGGTGGAGGATGATTCGGACAGCTAGGCCAAGTCCGGCCGTTATCGCCCTGCCGCAAAAAACCGGATTCGGGACCCGGTTCGAGTCCGCCGCTCAAAAAATTTTCTGGGGGCCACGATGGGGCCAAGGAAGAAATCGAATTGCCTTTTGCCTTGATATATCAATTGCTTCTACGGCGAATTCGAGTCCCCCAAGCGCACCATGCCTGCCCTCGAACTGCCGGGGGCAGGTCGAGGGCAGGCATCGCGCACTAGGGTTATTCTAGCGCGACCGCGCGCTGATGGTGATTGCACCGGCGGCGATCGAAGACTGGCCGTTCGATGCCAGCTGGTCGGCCCGGCCCAGGGCAGCGTCGATCTGCGGACGGGCATCCTTCCAGGCGAGGCCGGCGCAGGTCCGGTAGTCGCTGGCCACGCCGACGGAGGCGAAGTTGCAGACATTGCGAACCGCGCTGCCGACGCGGCCGAACAACGTCTTGCGATCGGCCGAAGCGGCCAGGTCGAGGTCGCCATAGGAAACACGTTCGACGTTGGCCTGCTGCGGTTCGCCATAGACGACCACCGGACGATTCTGGGCGGCCTGCGTCGTAGTGGCGCCGACCAAAAGAGATGCCGTAACCCCTGACAGTACGGCGGCAGTAATGCGCGCGTTGCGGCTGAGCATCTCAAGTCTCCCTATCTACTTCGGTCACGAAGCGGTGACCTTGAGATGCCTCTAGCTGCCGCCGATTGCACGGCGGCTTCGACCGCATGGCAGTTCCATTTCGGCGAGAGCCGTTCGTCGCGGCCAAGCGACTGCGTCATTCGACCAGTGGCCGAACGGTCGACTTCAATTCGTCACGAATCGGCGACGGCGGCTGGTCGCCGGTCGGGTCGGTCAACGCCGGCCGTATGCCAATTGCGCCGCCCGGACATAGGCCCGGGTAATCTGCGGCCTTGCTCCGTTCCAAGCCTGGTTGGAGCAATTGCGGAAATCGGGCGACTGGATATTCCCGGAGCCGACGCTGCAGACTTCGCGCACTGCGTTCCCGACTCGCTCGTCGAGAATCTTGCGATGGGCGATCAGGTTCAGGTTGAGGTCGCGGAAGGAAACCATCCGCATCCTGGATCCTTCTGGAACGCCGCGGACGACGAGCTCGTGATCGTCGACTTGAGCGACGGCCGGCGAGGGGGCGCCAATGGCCGCGACCGTCACTGCCGACAATATAACCGCGATGTTACGACTAAGGCGGGCATGCATGTTCAATCTCCCTCATCCTTGGTCATCAAGGGCGGAGAGAAGGACTGTGGCGTCTGGCCTATTGCCGACAAGCTGGCCATAGCGGCCGGATGAACGTCGGCATCATTGGCGCAGGGGCGATCGGCGGGTGGGTGGCGGCACGCCTCGCGCTGGCCGGAAACTCCGTATCCGTTCTAGCGCGGGGACCGACCCTGGAGGCGCTACAGCACGGACTCTCCATCCGCGAGGATAATGTTTCTCAACAGGCGATGTTCCGGGCTTCGAACGATCCCCGGATACTGGGGCCGCAGGAGTTGCTGGTCATCGCCGTCAAGGCGCCCGCGCTGGCGGACGCTGCCCGGCTAGCCGAGCCGATGATCTCGACCGACACGCTGATCCTGCCGATGCTGAATGGGGTGCCCTGGTGGTTCCTCGACGGTCAGCCGTTGCAATCGGTCGACCCAGATGGGCGGATTGCCGCCATGCTTCCGGCCGACCAGCTGATTGGTTGCGTGGTCCATGCCGCGTGCCGCCGTTCCGCGCGCAATGAGATCGAAGTGGTTCACGCCGACAAGCTGATCCTGGGCGAGCCCGCGGGCCGGACAAGCGAGCGAGTCGGGCGTCTGGCGGCGCTGTTCGAGCAGGCCGGTATCCGGATCGAAGTCAGCGATAATGTTCGCCGCGCCATCTGGTACAAGCTGTGGGGCAATATGACGATGAACCCCTTGTCGGCCCTGACGTTGGCGACGGCCGACCGGATATTGGCCGATGAGGGACTGAAGCCCTTCATCCTCGCCTGCATGGCCGAAGCTGCCGAAATCGGCGCGGCAATCGATTGCCCGATCAGTGAAAGCGGCGAGGACCGGATAGCGGTTACCGCCCGGCTTGGGGCATTCAAGACGTCGATGCTGCAGGACGTCGAGGCCGGGAGGATGATCGAACTGGAAGCGTTGGTCGGCGCCCCGCGCGAGATCGGACGCCGCGTCGGCATCGCGACGCCCAATATCGATTTGCTCTACGCGCTAACCCGGCTGATGGCCGAGAGCCGCGGACTCCTTTAGCGCGCGGGCAGAACCCTGCCGATGCAGCTGCCAAAGCCGATTGCCACCCTGCCGTCCGCCGCGCACCGCGCCGAAAGGGTCAGCTCGTCGCCGTCTTCGAGGAAAGCTCGAGTCTGGCCGCCAGGCAGCTGGATCGGGGCCTTGCCGCCCTGGCTGATCTCCAGCAGCGACCCGAGGCCCGTATTTTCTGAAGTCGACAGGGTGCCGGTCCCGATCAGGTCGCCCGGCTGGAGGTTGCAGCCGTTGGAGGCGTGATGGGCGACGATCTGCGCCGCGGACCAGTACATCGCGGCCGCGGCCTCGCCTCTGCTCAGCACATGCGGCGCCAGCCCCGCCTCGCGCATCTTGGCGGTCGACAGTGTCACTTCGAGCTGGATGCCGAGTGCGCCGCCCGTCTGGTCCGCCTCATCGAGCAGATAAGGCAGCGGAGCCGGATCGCCTTCAGGCCGCGGCGCCATCGGCTTGCGGAAGGGCAGGAGCGCATCAGGAGTCACCACCCAGGGCGAGATGCTGGTCAGGAAATTCTTGGCGAGGAACGGTCCCAGCGGCTGATATTCCCACGCCTGCAGGTCGCGTGCCGACCAGTCGTTGAGCAGGCAATAGCCGGCGATATGGCCCGCCGCCTCGCCGATCGGGATCGACTGGCCGAGCGGATTGCCCGGGCCGATGAAAATGCCCAGCTCCAGCTCATAGTCGAGGCGACGGCTGGGGCCATAGTCCGGCGTTTCGGTATCGGGCGGCTTGCGCTGTCCCTTCGGACGAATGACCGGCTGGCCCGATATCCGCACCGAGCTGGCCCGGCCGTGATATCCGATGGGCACATATTTATAGTTGGGCAGCAACGGATTGTCCGGCCGGAACTGGCGACCGACATTGGTCGCGTGATGAATGCCGACATAGAAGTCGGTGTAGTCGCCGATCATGCAGGGCAGATGCATTTCGGCGGACGGCTGGCGAACCAGATGCTTTTCCACCGTGTGACGATAGGAGTCGTTCGACAGCAGGTCGGACAGCCGCTTCCTAAGTTCGCGACCATCCTTCGGCCCATGGGCGAACCAGGCGTTGAGCGTGCTCAGGCCGAGTGCCAGACTCCAATGCTCGTCCAGCAGCCCCGCACCCGACAGCCCCTTCAGGTCGAGGATCATGTCGCCGATGGCAACTCCGATCCGCGGCTCGCCATTACCTATCGAGAAGACCCCGAGCGGCAGGTTCTGGACAGGAAAATCGGCGTGGCCATTGGCGTTTTCGACCCAGCTTCGGCGGGCCGGGTCGTGGGTTTCGTCGAGCTCGATCATTTGGGCAATTGCGCTTTCGGAAAGTCGGCCCAAGCCTCGTCATAGTCGGGCTGCGCGCGATCGAGCGCATATTGGGTCGGGCGGTAGGGCCAGCAGCTTTCGACCATGAACGCCATCGTCCCTTCGATCTTGACCGGCTTCAGTTCGGCCTCGCTCGCCTTGCGCCAGCTGTCGACGTCCGGGCCGTGGCCGCTCATCAGATTGTGGAGGCTGAGCCCGCCCGGCCGGAACCCCTCCGCCTTGGCGTCATAATCGCCGTGGATCAGGCCCATCGCCTCGCTCATCACATTGCGGTGGAACCAGGGTGGCCGGAAACTATCCTCGGCCACCATCCAGCGCGGCGGGAAGATCACGAAATCGGCATTTGCGCGGCCTGGCGTCTCGCTGGGAGAAGTCAGCACGGTGAAAATCGAGGGGTCGGGATGGTCGAAGCTGACCGTGCCGACGGTGTTGAACCGCGCCAGCTCATAGCGGCAAGGAGCGAGGTTGCCGTGCCAGGCCACCACGTCGAGCGGGCTATGATCCAAGGTCGTGGTCCACAATGCGCCCTGATATTTCTGGACCACCTCGCAGGGCCCATCAACATCCTCAAAGGCGGCGACCGGCGTTTCGAAGTCGCGGGCACTGGCGAGACCGTTCGAGCCGAGCGGACCCAACTCGGGCAATCGAAACAGCGAGCCATGGTTTTCGGCGACATAGCCGCGTGCCTCGCCATCGACCTCGACCCGAAAGCGCACGCCGCGGGGAATGATGCCGATCCAGCCGGGCGCCAGCACCATCCGCCCCATCTCGCTGAAGATGCGCAGCGTTCCGGCCTGCGGGATGGCCAGCAACTCGCCGTCGGCATCGACGAACACCCGGTCCCGCATCGACCGCATCGCACGATAGAGGTGAATGGCGACGCCGGTCAGCTCGGAGGCGTCCCGGTTGACCATCATCGTCACCAGCCCGTCGACAAAATCGCAGTCGGCGGGGAGGTCGGCCGGCGGATCCCAGCGCAGCCGGTTGGGCGCCAGCGGTCCCTCTGCCGCGCCCGTCCCGAACAGCTGCGCCCCGTCGTAGCGCCGAAAGGGCCGGTGATCGGCCGTCGGCCGCATGCGGTACAGCCAGCTGCGGCGGTTCTCGTGGCGCGGCGCGGTGAACGCCGTTCCCGACAATTGCTCGGCATAGAGGCCGAAGGCCGGCCGCTGCGGGCTGTTGCGGCCCCTGGGTAGCGCCCCCGGCACCGCCTCGCTTTCGAAATGGGCGCCGAAGCCGGTCAGATATTGCTCGTTCGTCGCGTCGGTCACAGTCGCGCAAACCCCCTCGACTTCATCGGTGAAGCGAGGGGGTCGTTACGCGTGTCGGCTTCGCCGGTCAAAGGCCTGGATCCCGGATCAAGTCCGGGATGACGGCCCGCCGTCAGTTGACGTTGACCTCGACCTTGTCGGGAATGGTGATGTCGGTGTCGTCGCCGCCAAAGCCCAGCTGATCGCGGAACAGGAACAGCAGCACCAGGACCACGATCACCAGCAGCACGACGGCCAATACGCCGCCGCTGCCGCCACCACCGCTGTCGACTATCGTCACCCGTTCTTCGGTTTCGCGTTCGTCTGCCATGTGTCGCTCCCTGAAAATGCATTTTCGTTGGCGAAACAACCAATGCTGGGGCAGCGGGTTCCACGGAACACGGCAGCCTCAACCGCTGCTTCCGTCTACCTGAGGGAAGGAAAGAAATGGTCCGAAGCGCAATCCTTGCGGCAATTTTGGCGATTAGCGGTGGCTGTGGCCAGGAGCCGGCGGCAAACAACCGAGCCGACGCGGCGGCAAGCGATCTCTCGCCAATTTCGGAAACCGTGCCTCCGCCAGATGTTAGCGGCCCGGCCCTGACCGGCAACGCCGACGTGAATGAAGAAGTCGTTGCGGAAGGTCCGATCGATCTCCGGAGCGGCCAAGCCGCCGGCCAGGTGCTGCAAAGCTATGCCGCCTTGCTCGAGCAACGGCGCTTTGCCGAGGCTCGCAAGCTGTGGACCGACGGAGGCTCGGGAAGCGGCCTCAGCCGGCAAGGCTTTGCGGAAGCCTATTCGAAATATGCGGAAATCCATGCCGAGATCGGGGCTCCCGGCCCGGTCGAGGGGGCTGCCGGGTCGGCCTATGTCGAGATTCCCCTGCGCCTTTACGGCAAGCTGAAGAGTGGCGCAGCGCTCAACTCTTCTGGAACGGCGACACTTCGCCGGGTCAACGATGTGCCCGGTTCGACCGCCGAGCAGCGTCGCTGGCACATTTACCGCATTCACGTGCAACCGCCGCTATGACCGTTCGTTTCGCGACGGAGATGAAAGGAGGTAGTCATGGCCGGATTTGAGGATATTCGCGAGCATATGGAAGTGATCGGGGCGGACGGCGTCCATGTCGGTACCGTCGATCGCGTCGACGGCGACCGGATCAAGCTGACCAAGGCGGAGAACATCGGCAGCCACGAAGGCCACCACCATTTCATCTCGCGCGGGCTGGTGGCCGAGGTGGAGGGTGACCAGGTTCGCCTGTCGGCCAACGCCGATGTCGCGGTCACGTTCGGGGAAGAGGAAAGCAGCTCCTAAAGGCGCAAATTTCTGCGGGCTGGCGCTAATCGCAGGACTGCGCTTTAGTCGCCGTCGATGGCCAAGACGAAATTCAAGCCGAAACGGCGGCCGCCTTCGTTCAGGCCGAAGCGCACCGACATTCGTCGTGCGCTTTGGCTCATCCCGATCCTGTTGATCGGCGGCGCCCTGCTTGATCCTTCGCTGATCGCCCCCGTCGGACCGCTGGCTGCCGCGCCGGAGCGGGTATCGACCAGCTTCACCCCGTGCGGACCGGGCCGCGGTCCGGCCTGCGTGGTCGACGGCGACACGTTCAAGCTTGGCGACCGCAAGGTCCGCATCACCGGGATCGACGCGCCCGAACTGTTGGCGCCGAATTGCCCGGGCGAAGCGGTGCTGGCACGCAAGTCGGCCGACCGGCTGCGCGAGCTGCTGAACCAGGGAGAATTCGAGATGGTCGCCCACCGATTTCAGCGTCAGGACAGGCACGGTCGCGACCTGAGGGTCATCCGGCGCAATGGGCAATCGTTCGGCGCGACCTTGATCGACGAGGGGCTCGCACACCGTTACCTCGGCTCGAAGCGGAGCTGGTGTTAGCGGGAAGAGGCGGCGACCTGGTCGATTTGCCGGCCGATTGCGCGCGCTAGCGGACAGCGGCGGATCGCGATCCAGCTCAATGTCGCGGAAGTGACCAGGATGATGGCCGCAATCATCATGGCTTGGCTCATAGACGATGCGAGCGACGCCTAAGCGACTGAATTGTGACAGTGTTGTGAAGCCAGGCGGGCATCAGGCGGCGCGCTGGACCTTCTCGAGCAGGGGATAGAGTTCGCGGTTCTCGCGAATGATGCGATTGGTCAGTGCGTCGATGATGCGGCCTGCGTCCTGCTGATAGCCGTCCCAGTCGGATTCGATGCTGAATGCGTCCCACCGCTCGTTGAACGCGCTATAGGCCTGCGCCAGTCCGCCCATTTCGTCGACGAACTGCTTCGCCGTCGCCGCGATTCCCTGGTCCTCGCAGGTCAGCAACGGCGGGTAGAGGACCCAGTCCTCGGCTTTCAAATGAGCAATCAAGACGCTCGACAGCTTGCGGCGGACTCTGAACAGCTCGACAGACGCCGGGGGCTCATCGCAGTCGATCATCGCCTGCAGCTCGCCCACGATACTGACCAGCTCGGCATGCTCCTGGCGCAATTGTGCAAGCGAAGACATTTGCAACTCCCCCAATGTCGTGAACCGCAGATTGCCCTGAAAAGGCTTTCGGCCAAGTTAAAGATAAGTCCCGATTTTTTTGCGCATGCTGGCTAGAAAATTGGATCCAGTTCCCGGCACGAATAGCGATCGCGAATATAGCGGTTAAAGTGCGAGCCCTTGGAGAAGGCGGCGCGAAACCGGCGGGCAGCCTCTTCGGGAACGCCCGAATAAAGATAGCGGCGACCCGTCACGAACAAGATCTCGAGCTCCTGCCGATCGGGACAGTAATCGAAGCGGCGGATGACGGTTGACGGCATGACGAGGTCAACGCCCGAAGTCTTTGGAAGCTGCCGTGATCCTGCTAGGCCGCGCACATGAATCGCCCCATCTTCGAGCATCGCATTGTCGCCCCGGCGGAGGCCATCGACGAGCTCGGCCATGTCAACAATGCGGTGTGGGTGCAGTGGATCCAGGAGGTGGCGCTGGCCCATTGGTACAGCGTCGCCGATGCGCAGCACCAGGACGACTATATCTGGGTCGTGGTGCGGCACGAGATCGACTATCTCCGCGCCGCCTTCGAGGGCGAGGAACTGACCGGCCGCACCTGGGTCGGCGAGGCGCCGAAGGGCGCGCGCTTCGACCGCCATATGGAGTTCGTCGGCGCAGACGGGAAGGTGCGGGTGCGCGCGGTCACCCAATGGGCGATCATCGACAAGGCCAGCGGCCGCCCGATCCGGGTACCGCCCCAAGTGATCGCCCCATTCACGGGAATTGACGAAGCAGGTTAAGCAGGCGCAGGCTCCGCCTCATGGCTCGCGCGGTTCTCTATGATTATTTCCGGTCCTCGGCATCCTACCGGGTGCGGATCGCGCTCAACCTCAAGGGCATCGCCTATGAGCAGCGGCCGGTCAGCCTTACCCAAGGAGCGCAGCAGGAAGCCGGCTATCGCGCGATCAATCCGCAGGGTCTGGTGCCGATGCTCGAGATCGACGGGCATCGGCTGACCCAAAGCCTGGCCATCTGCAATTATCTCAACTCGACCGTACCCGATCCGCCGTTCATGCCGGCCGATGCCGCCGACCGCGCCCATGTGCTGGCGCTGGCGCTGGCGGTGGCCTGCGACATCCATCCGCTCAACAATCTGCGGGTGCTCAAATATCTTCAGGGCAGCTTCGGAGTCGACGATGCCGCCAAGGACCTCTGGTACCGGCATTGGATTGTGGAGGGCCTGGCGGCGCTCGAAGAAATGGCGCGGCCGAAGGCTGGCGCCTTCCTGTTCGGCGATGCGCCAACGGTGGCTGACATCTGCCTGGTGCCGCAGCTCTACAATGCGCGACGCTTTTCGGTGCCGCTGATCGACTATCCCACCTTGCGCCGAGCCGACGAGACCGCCAGCGCCCATGCGGCCTTCGCCGCCGCCCACCCCGACCGACAGGAGCATTGAGATGAACCGCGTGGAGACGATCAACCGGGGCATGGAAGACGTCCGGGCGCTCGCCGAGGTCGAGATCCCGAACATGAAAGACAAGGTCAGCGAGGAAGAATGGGCGATCCGCGTTGACCTCGCCGCCGCCTACCGGCTGGTCGCCCATTATGGCTGGGATGATTTGATCTTCACCCATTTGTCGGCCCGCATCCCGGGGCCCGAGCATCATTTCCTGCTCAACCCCTATCAATTGATGTTTGAGGAGGTGACCGCCAGCTCGCTGGTCAAGGTCGACGTCCATGGCAACCCGGTCGAGCCGACCCCGTTCATCACCAACCCGGCTGGCTTCACCATCCACAGCGCGGTGCACATGGCGCGCGAGGATGCCCATGCGGTGATGCACCTCCACACGCCGGCCGGCCAGGCGGTCTCCGCGCACGAGGATGGACTGCTGCCGCTGACCCAGACAGCGATGATCATCGGCGGCGACCTCGCCTTCCACGATTATGAGGGCGTTGCAGTCGACCTCGACGAGCGACAGCGGATTGTCGCCGACCTGGGCGACAAGGACGCGATGCTGCTTCGCAACCATGGCACGCTGACGGTCGGCAAGAATGTCGGCGAATGTTTCGTGAAGCTCTATTTCCTCGAGCGCGCCTGCCAGGCCCAGATCATGACGCTATCTGCGGGCGACAAGGTCAACCGCCCGCCGCAGGGCGCCGCCGAAATCGCCAGCCAGCAGGGCATGGCGGGCCTTTCCATCGCGGCCAATATGCTCGCCTGGCCCGCGCTGAAGCGGAAAGCCTACCGGCTCGACCCGAGCTTCGCGACCTAGGCCTTGCTCGGCGCCAGCTGGCGCGAATAGAGCCAGCCGATCCCGATCAGGCTGAAGCCCAGCGCGACGAACGAGGCGATCCGGATCAGCCCTTCGAGGCCCTGCGTATCCCACAGGAACACCTTGGCCACCGCGGCCAGCATCAGCACCAGCGAGCCGATCCTCCAGTCGCGCTGCCGGGTGCGGATGCCCCACAGCAGGAAGCCGATGGCCAGCGCGATGGCGAGGATCGAGCGAGCGATGTCCTCGGCCTGGCTGAGGCCCGGCTCGACCAGCAGGCTGCCGTGGAACAGCTGCCGGAGCATCGAGGCCGCGAACAACAGGGTCAGCACCATCCACGCCAGCGTGACGACCCGCTCCGGGATTTGCTCCCTGATTGACGGTAGCCAATCGAGGGCCAGCAGCACCGCGACCGGCACGGCATAGGCAAGCGGGATAAGGTTGAGGATCGGGAGCGAGCCGACCGCCTGGTTTGCCCACAGCGGATTGTGGAGCAGCAGCGTGTACAGAATGAAATGGGCGAATCCGGCGCCAAGGAGAATCGCGGCCGCCGGGCGCTGACCGAGACGCCACAGCGATGCGGCGCCCGCGAGCAAGAGCGCTTCCCACAGGGTTCGCTCGGCCAGGCCGAATGCCACAAATGCCTCTTCTGAGCCGATCGCAAAGATCTGTTTGTACAGGCTGTGCAGCGCGACGGCCGCCAGAACGCCGCCTATCCAGCTGCCTGTCAGCAACTCGCGCCGCTCCAGCCGGCTTCGCGCCAACCACAGCGACAGGCCAAGCAAGGCGGCCGGGACGAGGAGCTTGAGCAGCGCATCTTCGACCGACGCCACATCCGTGACGAACATCGGATCGCCGACGCTCGAAGGTCCCGCTTCCGCCACCCAATTCACAATCGGGACCAGCGCTCCGCCGAGCAGGATGAGAGTGGCGGCCGCCATCGCCGGCACTAGGCGCAGCGGCGCCACCGCCAGCCCGACCAGCAAGAGCGGCGCGATCAGCGGCTCCCATCGCTCGGGCACGATCGGCTGAAGCGCCGCAAACAGCAGGATCGGTGCAAGGAATTGCGCCGCGATCCGTCCATTGCGGAGCCGGGCCCGCCAGGCGAAACCGGCGGAGACCGCCGCGAGCAGGCCCCAGCGCAGCAATTCCTGCCAGTCAATAGGTGCTTCATTGAGCGCGGTCGTCGGGCCGGCCAGCAGTCCGGCCGCGGCGAAGATCCAGCTGATCGGCTCCAGCCTGCGGTCCTCGGCCGCCTGCCCCAGATGGAGTAAGCCGATCCCGGCCGCAGCCATTGCTCCGCCAATCGCCCAGCCGGGCAGCAACAGGGCGGCGGCGGCAGCGAGCAGCAGCGCCGAGCTGGTCGCGAGTATGGCGAAGCGGGCGTCCCCGCGGCGGCCCTCATGGCGCCAGCCCAAAGCTGCGCACAACGCCGCCAGCCCGGCCAGGCCCAACGCCAGCAACCCGAATCCTACATCAGTCGACCCGTCCGCCCGATAGAAATGGAGCATCGGGATGAACAGATTGCCGATCGTGATGGCCGACAGCTGCCCCGCTTCCACCAGTCCACCCGCGCTGCGCCACAGTCGCGCGAGGGCGGGCATGCCATAGATCAGCGCAGCGCCGCCCGCGACCAGCGCGAACTCGCGCATCGCCGGATCGGGCCAGGCGCCGAGGAGCAGCAGGGCGATCACCAGGCCGACCGGCGGCAGCCGCTCGAGCGACTGTTCGCGTGAGGCGAGCCACAGCATCGCCAGCGAGAGCAGTCCGAACAGCCCCCAGTTGAGGAGGCTGAACCCGCCGGTCGCGACCAGCGCCGCCATTTGCGCGGCGGCGGCAATGGCGGCGATCAACCGCAGCCAGTCCTGCCAGCCGCCGGCAAAGCCGAGCATCGGCAGGGCGACGCCAAGCAGCAGCAGGTAGAGCGCGACCGAGATGGTGTCGGGAGCGCTCAGCGCTCCGCCGAGCATCAGCAGCAGGCCCCAACCGAAACCGCCGACCAGCGCACTGATCCCCAGCCAGGCCCAGCGCTGGCTGCGGGACACCGTGGTGAGGCCGCCGACCGCCAGCGCCAGATAGAGCGACAGCAGGGGCACATTGGGCTCGTCGGAACCGATCAGCGCCGGTGCGGCAAGGCCGCCGGCCAGCCCGAGCAGCGCGCTCGGCGCGCCGAAGCGCAGCGATAGGCCGAGCGCCAGCGCGGTCACCGCGGCCATGCCCAGCATCGCGGCCAACGGGCCGACCAGCTGGTAGAGATTGGCGGCGACCAGGATGCTGCCGTAGAGGCTGGCGATGCCGGCGCCGGCCAGCGCTTGACGGACCCGCTCGTCGCGCACCCGCGCTTCCTGGCGAAGCGCCAGCTCGGCCGCGCCGATGAGGGCGAAGCCGAAGATCGAGCCCATCATCACGCGAACCGGCGGCGACAGCAGGCCGGCCTCGATCGACAGCTTGACGATCAGCATGCCGGCCACCGCCAGCGTGATTCCGCCGGCCCAGATCGGCAGCCTGCGTCCGAACAATTCCTCGAAGCCGAATCCGCCCGGCCTTTCCTCCTCGACTGTGTCCAGGACCGGTTCGGGCTCTGGCGGAGGCTCGCCCGGCTCTTCGGCAGCGAGCAAAGGTGGCTCTTCTGCTGCGACGGCGGCTTCGGCCCCGGGCGCGGGCGTTTCGAAGATCTCCGGCGCCTGATCGGCCACCGGCTCCGGACCCCAGTGATACTGCGGCGCGACCATATCCTCCCATCGCTGCTCGAGCCGGCCGACCCGCCGATTGAGGTGAGCGAGGAACCCGATAATGGCGATCAGCAGCAATGCTTCGAACATGGGAAAAGCCACCTCCGTCCCGCCTTGGTAGCAGAAATTGAACAGCGCTCAACAATAAATTGGACACCGCTCAATTGCTGGCCTATTGATCCATCATGGGTAGGCGATCCGACCATAGCAGGGTGGAGCTGGAGGCGATGATTGTCGTCGAGGCTCATCGGCTGATGGCCGAGACCGGCTTCGCCGCCTTCTCGGCGCGGGAGGTCGCGCGCCGCGTCGGCTATTCGGTCGGTACCATCTACAATGTGTTCGACAACCTCGACCACCTGCTCATTGCCATCAACAGCCGCACGTTCGAGCTATGGACCGAATATCTCAGGCAACGGTTAGAAGGCAGCCACGGCGATCGAATCCGTGCCCTTGTCCAGGCCTATTTCGACTTCGCCCGCGAGCATCCAAAGCTATGGATGGCGATCTACGACCACCGGCTTCCCGCCGGCATGGCGATGCCCGACCGCGACATGGAGAAGCGCCGCGCCCTGACCCAGATCGTGTTCGACGAAATCGCCCGTGAGCTGCCGACCCAGGCCGAAAGCGACGTCGAGCATCTGGCGCGGTCGCTGATCGCCACCGTTCACGGCCATTGCACCTATGAGCTCAACGGCAGCTTCGCGCTGATGGGCGAAAAGGATCCGATCGGCCTCGCCCTCGGCCGGATCCGCGAGGCGATCGCTGCGGCGCGCTAGGCCGCCGGAATCGACCCCACTTCGACCCACAGCGCGCGGGCGATGGCGACGACCCCGCCGGACTGGTCGTGGATCACGGTCGCCGAATGATGCTTGCGGCCTTCGCGGCTCAGCTCCCAGCCGGTGATGCTGAGCCGCTCGCCCGGCACGACCGGCCGCTCGATCGACGCCGACAGCCGCGCCAGGAGCGCCAGCGGTCGCGGTTCGCACAGGCCGAAATAGCTCGGGCAATCGAGCACCGCCCAGATATAGCGCTCCGCGACATGGCCATGTTCGTCCGCCAGATCCTCGTCCGGAAGCCATTCCGCCACCGCCACGTCGCGGTGCGGGCTTTCGCCTGGGTAGATGCACAGGCCATCGCCCGGCCCTCGCTCCGTCCCGCAGACGAAACAGCCAGGGATTGGATGGCCGGACGGGCCGGGAAAGTTCATCGCCGCGGCCTCCAGTTCCTCCTCGCTCGGCGGTCCGGGCAGCTCGAAGTCCAGCGGCGCGGCGAGCGGTTCGGCGCGGGCATAATTTCTGGCGGCGTCGAACAGCATCACGTCCCCGTCATCGCGGCGGCGGTGCAGCGGTACCTCGAGCGGGATCGGTGCCAGCAGGTCGACCTGGGCAGGGCCATCGATCCATTCGGCGACCACACCGGCGACATAGCCGCCATTGCCCGACGTCGGCGGCCCGCGGAAGCGGCGATGGATTTCGATCTCGTCCGACTGGGCGGTCATGCGGCAACCTTAGGACGGCCTGTCGCGCTCGGCAAATGGGGCGCTTGCGTATCGCAACCTCGCCCGCTAGGGAGCGCGAGCCCTGCACCGGACCATTGGTCCGGGAGCCCGGTCGGGGAGTAGCTCAGCCTGGTAGAGCACTGTCTTCGGGAGGCAGGGGCCGGAGGTTCGAATCCTCTCTCCCCGACCATCGATTTTGCGCAAATGTCCGGCGGACATTTGCCCGAAAATCGATCGACCTAATGCCCAAGCACCTTCAGCCAGTCCTGATGACGGACGATTTTTTCGCGGGGGGACCCGGGTCGCGCCGCCGACACTTCAGCCGCCTCGATCGACCGCCAGTCATCGAAGCTGGTGGCATGGATCCCGCGCTCATTAAGCAGCGCCGCCAGTCCCTCGCCGCCAGCCTTGCCGCCATCCGATCCGGGCGGCATCGCGGCCGCCACCTGTTCGGCCACTTCATAACCATCGGGCCGATTGGTGCCGATCGTCCCGGTCGGCCCGCGCCGCGCCCAGCCGACCGCGTACAGCCCGTCGCCGATCCTGCCCTGCTCATTGGCGAACTTCCCGCCACGTTCGTCATAGGGCACGCCGTCGATACGGGGCGTCTGATAACCGATTGAGGTGACGATCAGCCCGGCCGGTACTTCATAGGTCTCGCCCGTGCCCTTGGCCGCGCCGGATTGGTCGAGCACGGTGCGCTCGACAATCAACCGCTCGGCCCTGCCCTCGCCCTCAATCCGCACCGGCCTGGCGAAGAAGTCGAAGACGATCCGCCTGGGCTTGGAAGCGTCCGGCCCGGCGGCGGCGAATTGGCGCAGGATGGTGATCGACTTGCGATGCCCCGGTTCGAGCGCCTCGTCGGCCTCGACCGAGGGGAAGTCGGCGCCGTCGACGACCGGAGTGGCGGCTTCGAGATGGCCGAGCTCGCCCAATTCCTTGGGCGTCATCGAAATCTGGTGCGGGCCCCGGCGGCCGACTATGGTGATGGTTCGCACCGCCGACCCGTCAAGCGCTTCGAGCGCATGACCGACAATGTCCGACCCCTCGAATTCATGATGATTCTTGGACAGGATGCGGGCACAATCGAGCGCGACATTGCCATTGCCGATCACCGCCGCGTTAGCGCCATCGAGCGGCGGTGCCAGGTCGGCGAAGTCGGGGTGGCCGTTGTACCAGCCGACGAACTCGGCCGAGCCGACCACGCCTGGTAAATCCTCGCCGGGAATGCCGAGCTTGCGGTCGTGCGGGGCGCCGATGGCCATGATGACCGCGTCGTAGACGGTGCGCAGCTCGTCGGCCGAAACGTCGCGGCCGACCGCGACATTGCCGACGAAACGCACGTTCTCGCCTGCGGCCACTTGGTCATAGCGCTTGGATACCGCCTTCAGCGACTGGTGGTCGGGCGCGACGCCAAAACGGATCAGGCCGTAGGGCACCGGGTAGCGATCGATAATGTCGATCCGAGCGCTGTCGCCAAAGGCCTTGGCCAGCGCCTCGGCTGTATAGAAGCCCGCCGGACCCGACCCCACAATCGCGAAATGCCGCATTCATGCCCTCCGCCTGTTGCGACGGAGGTTAGAGGGTGGGGCGGGACGCGCAAGGCCTTCACTCCTCCCTGCGAGCGCAGCTCGTGGGGAGGGGGACCATCGAACGGAGATTCGGTGGTGGAGGGGTCCGACGCCGCGATGAAACCCCTCCACCGCTCTTCGAGCGGTCCCTCTCCCCATCGCTTCGCGATAGGGAGGAGCTACTTACGCTTGTCCTCCAGCAAAAGGTCGCTGCCCTTGGCCTTCAGCATTGCCTCGATCGGTGCCGCGAACAACGACAGCATGGCGGGCAGCTGGATACGGCAATGGACCTTCGTGTCTTCGACGTCGATCACCGCCTCGACCGCCTGCCCCATGGCCTGCACGGTGAGATTCAGCCGGTTCCCGCTCCACCGCTCGTCGATATGGCTTGCGCCGCCGGGAATATGATCGCGTAGCTTGTGGAAATTCCCCGCGATCCGGCGCCGCGCTTCTTCGCGGCCCAGCTTGTGCGGCAGATCGACGTCAATTGGCCGTTGCATCGTTGAAAGATGCGGTCAGTAGCGTTGCTTTTCAATCGCCTCCGCGTTTCAATGGGAAATGATCCGGCGACTGATCCTGGCGTTGACGCTTCTGTGTGCATCGCCGGCGCTTGCCCAATCTCCGGGGCCAGCCCAGCCGCCGCAGTGGAATCCGGCCGCCGATTACATCACCGCGGGCCAGGACGAGCCTGGCTATCGGTCATGGTTTATGGCGCTCCCCGCCCGGGCCGGGCAGGTGAAAGCCTTCAACGACTATCTCGCCACCTATGAGGTCTCGGGCATTGTCCCCACGTGGCAGCTGTTTCGAACCGCCACGTCCTGGGAGAAGTGCTGGGCCCAGCCGTTCGAAATCCCGCCAACCAGCGAATGGCCGCATATCGTCCAGACCCTCCGCTACATTCGCGACTATGTGATCCCCGCCGTCGGCCCGGTGGAGCCGGTCTCGGGCTATCGTAACCCCACGCTCAACCTGTGCGCCGGCGGCGCACCCGAGAGCGCCCACAAACATTATTCGGCGATCGATCTGGTGCCGCTCCGTCCGACGACGCGGGAGGAACTGATGCGAACCTTGTGCGCCACGCACGGGCGCCGCGGCCTCGCTTATGAGGTCGGTCTCGGCTTTTACGCATTTCTCCGCTTCCACGTCGACACCTCCAAATACCGACGGTGGAACATGGACCCCGCAGTCGCATCCCACTGCCCGCCGATCGTCCGTCCGCCGATCATCGCCCACTCGACCCAGCCGCCTTCGCAACCTGATGCGAATCCGTTGCCGATCCCCGCGGTGGCGGCATCTCCCGCTCCAACTTCGCCGCCTGAGGCAACGCCGTCATTGGCTCCGCCTGCAGCCACGGCCCCCGTTCAGCCGCTAATCGACCCGCTGGCTCCCAGGCAATAACCCTTGTGTTAAATCGGTAACACACCAAATTGCCCTGAAATCGAGGGGTAATCATGGATCTTGAGAAACTCACCGACCGCGCCCGCGGCTTCCTCCAGGCGGCCCAGACCATTGCGGTTCGGGAACATCATCAGCGCATAACGCCGGCTCACTATGCCAAGGCGCTGCTCGACGATGAGCAAGGCATGGCGGTCGGGCTGATCAATGCTGCCGGAGCCGATGGCGCAGCGGCCCGGCGCGAGGTCGACGCGCTGGTTGCCAAGCAGCCGGCGGTGACCGGCAGCGGCGCCACGTCGGCGCCGGGAGTCGACGGCGACCTTATCCGCCTGCTCGACCAGGCGCAGGAGATCGCGACCAAGGCCGGCGACTCCTATGTCACGGTTGAGCGCATCCTGCTGGCCATGGCGCTGGCCAAGAACAGCGATGTCGGCGGTGCGCTGGCCAAGGCCGGGCTGACACCGCAAAACCTCAACGCCGCGATCGAGAAGCTGCGCGGCGGCCGAACCGCCGACACGCAGGGCGCCGAGGACCGCTACGACGCGCTCAAGAAATATGCCCGCGACCTCACCGCCGCGGCGCGCGAGGGCAAGCTGGACCCCGTGATCGGCCGCGATGAGGAGATTCGCCGCACCATCCAGGTGCTCGCCCGCCGCACCAAGAACAATCCGGTGCTGATCGGCGAGCCAGGCGTCGGCAAGACCGCCATCGCCGAGGGGCTGGCGCTGCGCATCGCCAATGGCGACGTCCCCGACGGGCTCAAGGACCGCCGCCTGCTGTCCCTCGACATGGGCTCGCTGATCGCCGGCGCCAAATATCGCGGGGAGTTCGAGGAGCGATTGAAGAGCGTGCTCGACGAGGTCAAGCAGGCCTCCGGCGACATTATTCTGTTCATCGACGAGATGCATACGCTAGTGGGGGCCGGGAAAAGCGAGGGCGCGATGGATGCGTCCAACCTGATCAAGCCCTCGCTGGCCCGCGGCGAGCTTCACTGCATCGGTGCAACTACGCTCGACGAATATCGCAAGCATGTCGAGAAGGATGCGGCGCTGGAGCGGCGCTTCCAGCCGGTGTTCATCGGCGAGCCGACCGTGCCCGACACCATCTCCATCCTGCGCGGCCTCAAGGAAAAATATGAGCTGCACCATGGGGTGCGGATCACCGACGCGGCGATCGTTGCCGCCGCGACCCTGAGCAACCGCTACATCACCGACCGCTTCTTGCCCGACAAGGCGATCGACCTGATGGACGAGGCGGCCAGCCGAATCCGGATGGAGGTCGAGAGCAAGCCCGAGGAGATAGAGAATCTCGATCGGCGAATCATCCAGCTGAAGATCGAGCGCGAGGCTCTCAAGAAGGAGAGTGATGCCGCTTCCAAGGACCGACTGAAGACGCTCGAGCAGGAATTGGCCAACCTCGAGCAGCAGTCGGCCGAACTCACCCAGCGCTGGCAGGCGGAGAAGGAGAAGATCGCCGGCGAGGCCAGGATCAAGGAGCAGCTGGACGCCGCCCGCATTGAGCTGGAGCAGGCCCAGCGCACCGGCGACCTCGCCAAGGCCGGCGAGCTGCAATATGGCCGCATCCCCGAGCTGGAGAAGAAGCTCAATGAGGCCGCCCAGGCATCGAAGGGCGCCATGCTGCGCGAGGAAGTGACCGATCAGGATATCGCCGCGGTGGTCAGCCGCTGGACCGGAATCCCCGTCGAGCGGATGATGGAGGGCGAGCGCGAGAAGCTGCTGGCCATGGAAGAAATCATCGGCGCTCGCGTGATCGGCCAGCAGGATGCGGTCAAGGCTGTGTCCTCCGCGGTCCGCCGCGCCCGCGCCGGGCTTCAGGATCCCAACCGGCCGCTCGGCTCCTTCCTGTTCTTGGGGCCCACCGGCGTCGGCAAGACCGAGCTGACCAAAGCACTCGCCGAATATCTGTTCGACGACCCTCATGCCATGGTCCGCATCGACATGTCGGAGTTCATGGAAAAACATGCGGTCGCCCGGCTAATCGGCGCTCCTCCGGGCTATGTCGGCTATGAGGAAGGCGGCGTGCTGACCGAAGCGGTCCGGCGGCGGCCCTATCAGGTGGTGCTGTTCGACGAGGTCGAGAAGGCCCACGCCGATGTGTTCAACATATTGCTGCAGGTGCTCGACGACGGCCGGCTGACCGACGGCCAGGGCCGCACGGTCGATTTCACCAACACTATCATCATCCTGACCTCCAACCTCGGCTCGCAATATCTCGCCTCATTGGGCGAGGACGAGAATCCGACCAACGTCGAGGCCCAGGTGATGGAGGTGGTGCGCAGCCATTTCCGGCCCGAGTTCCTCAACCGGCTCGACGAGATCATCCTGTTCCACCGCCTGTCGGCCGGCCACATGGGCCCGATCGTCGATATCCAGGTCCAGCGGCTGCAGAAGCTGCTCGACGACCGCAAGATCAGGCTCGAGCTGACCGACGCCGCCCGCGCCTGGCTCGGCCGCGTCGGCTACGACCCGGTCTACGGCGCTCGGCCGCTGAAGCGCGCGGTGCAGAAATATCTGCAGGACCCGCTAGCCGACGAAATCCTCGCCGGGCGGGTCACGGACGATTCGATCGTGAAAGTCGATGAGGGCGACGGCGGGCTGGTTCTCCAACCCGCCTGAGCGGCCTTAGTTGCTGTTGATGCTGCCCTTGCGCGCAAATTCTTCGAGCGTATCGCGGGCATTCTGATTGCCCTTCGCCGACGATTCCTTCCACTGTTCGCTGGTACGGCAGACCCGAAGCTTGCGCGCCAGCGAACCGATCACCTCGGTCTTGCGGCAGGTAATGTAGTAGGGATGGCTCTTGTCGATGTCGGCATTGTACGCCCTGATCTCGGTCGGCGTCATCTCGGACGGCATCCGATCGGGCGGAAGCTTGTCGCCGGCGGCAACGGCCGGCGCGGCCAGGGCGATGCTCAACGCCGCAATGGAAATCAACCGCATGGAAGGCTCCTCGAAACAGTCGGCGCGTCACTCGCGCCCATCGGGCACTAACTCCTATTTCATAACGAAAATCAACTCGCGATGAACGGACGGGCGTCTCACTCGCTCCGTGTCGGATTGTATCCGGCAGCGTCGGCCGCCTGATAATATCGGGCGACCACGTCCCGCTCGCGCTCCGTCAAATGCGGGTTCCACACGTCGAAGATCAGCACAGAGCGCAGCTCGTCGCTGTCGTTCCACGCCTCATGCTCGATCGTGTCGTCGAAGGCGAATGGTTTGCCGACAATCCACGGTCTGACCTCGCCGCCGACGCGAAAGCCGCAGCCTTCAGGCACGATCAGCGGCAGGTGAATGATCGCCCGCGTATTGGTGACGCCGGTATGCGGCGGAATGCGCGTGTGCGGCTTCAGCATCGAGAAGAAGGCGCTCGGCGCCCGTCCCGGAATATGGGACACCGGCAGCGATTCCAGGATGCGCGCCGTCTCCGGGCAGCGGTCGAGGACCGGCCGGTTGGGCTCGCCATATTCCCACAGGAAGATCGCGCCCCAATCGAGGCTGTTGTCGAGCCCGCTCCACTTGTTCTCGCCGATCCCCGATTCCATCCGCACATAAGGGCGCAGCGCCTCGCCCGGATCCTTGACCAGTTCCTCGAGCTCGGCGCGGATCGCGTCGGTCGCCGTCGACAGCTCGGCGAACCAGGGGAAATGGCTGTCGTCGAAAAATTCGTCGGCCGGCAGGAAGGGGTAGCACAGGCCGTGGCATTCGTTGGCGTAGATGCGCCGCTGCCCGAGCGCGGCATCGACGAAGGCTTTGGAACGGCGCAACTCCACCTCGCCGAGCGTCGCCGCAACCGGCGCCATCTGCTCGTCGATGACGGTGCGCATCTTTGCCACGGCCTCGGCCACAAAGCGCGCGCCCTGCTCCAGCGATTCCGCCATCGGGCCGCTCCAGGGGCGAAGCGGCTGGGCCAAAGTCAGCGCCCCGTTCCAGGCCGCGAATGCTTCGCCGTTCTCGCCCCGCCGTTGGTGCAGCTCGGCCTTGCGCATCCAGGCGACCAGGTCGCGTCGGTCGACGTCAAGCGCCCCCTCCAATGCCTTAAGCTCGGCCTCGTCGTCGCCGGCGCCGCGATGCGCCGATGCCAGGTTGCGGAACAGCGCGCCCGAATGGGGATCGGCGGCCACCGCCCGCTCGAACGCCGCGACGGCAGCTCGAAAGTCGCCCTGCCGCAGGGCATTCATTCCCTCGCTGTTGGCCGCGGCGGCCTGCTGGACGGTTTGCTGCATAGGCGCTGCTTGCCAGCGGGCGGGCCCGACGGCAAGGTTGCAGCGATGTCCGCCAGTCCAGCCCAGATCGTCGCCGACCCGGAATGGCTGGCACATCGCTATGACGAGGCGCACGACGCCTTCCAATACCGCTACGTCCCGCGCGCGCGGCACGCCGAGGTGCCGTTCGCGACCGACGACTGCCTGGGCAAGGAGCCCAACCCGTCGGTCATCGGCCGTCATCAGGCGGCCGCGCTGCTCGGCGAGCAGGCGCCGGTCCACTTCATCTTCCACTCGGCCTTTTGCGCCTCGACCATGCTGGTCCGCGCGCTTGACCTGCCGGGCAGTGCGATGGGCATATCCGAGCCGGTGACGCTCAACGACATGACCGGCTGGCGCAAGCGCGGCGCCGATATCCGCCTCCACGCAGCAGTAATGAACGACGTGCTCGGCCAACTGTCGCGGCCGTGGGGGCCGGGCGAAGCAGTCGTGATCAAGCCGTCAAATGTGTTCAACGGACTGGCGATGGGCGCGTTGCACCTTCGCCCGGCGGCCAAGGCTGTCCTGCTCTACGCGCCGATCGAGGAATTTCTGCTGTCGGTGGCGCGCAAGGGCATGTGGTGCCGACTATGGGCGCGCGAGCTGCTCGAAGGGCTGCTGCTGGAAGGCATGGTCGATCTGGGCTTCGAGCCGCGCGACTATTTGCGCCAGACGGATCTCCAGACGGCCGCCGTAGGCTGGCTCGCCCAGCACAATCTGTTCCACCGCATTGCCGAGCGTTATGGCGCGGAGCGGATCGCGACGCTCGACAGCGAGACGCTGACCCGCGATCCGGCATCTGCGGTTGCCGCGGTGGCGAGACATTTCGGCCTGGCGGAGCAGGACCCCACGACCTACGCGGCTCACTCGGCGATCAGCCGTGACAGCAAGTCGGGCGCGGCATTCGGGCGCGGGCAGCGTCAGCTCGACCAGGCCCGCGCCCGCGAGGTTTATGGCGACGAGATCGACAAGGTCTCCGAATGGATCCGGATAGTCGGCGAGCGCCGGGGTATCTCGCTGGAGCTGCCGTTACCCCTCTCCCCTTGAGGGAGAGGGCGACTCAGCGAAGCTGAGCGGGGTGAGGGCTTCCAGACGTTTGCCGCCCTCACCCTCCCACCGCTTCGCGGCGGGTCCCTCCCTCTCCCCCACGGGGAGAGGGTAAAAAGAAAAAGGGCGGCCCCGAAGGACCGCCCTCTCCCCTTTGGTACTGACCGAAGTCTCTAGAACTTCAGCTTGGCGCTGACCGCGTAACGGCGTCCCAGGGCGTCGTAGGTCGACGGGAAGACGTTGCCGCTGTTGAACGTGGTCGAGCCGATCGAGTTGCCCACCACCTTGGGCTGGTTGTCCAGCAGGTTCTGAACCGTGAAGGTGAAGGTCATGTTGTCGGTCGCGTTGAACCGCGCCGTCAGGTCGAAGTAATGCTCCGCCGGAATCTTGCGGAACTCCGGCTCGACCATGCAGCCTCCCGGATCGGCGCCCTCCGGATCCGGGCAGGTACCCGGGTTCTCCAGAGCGAAGTCGAGGTCGGCCTGCAGCTGGCGCGGCTCGAACTTCACGCCATCGATCCAGCGCCACAGCAGCGACAGGTCGACCTTGCCAAAGGTCAGGGTCGAGCGCTGCGAGAACTGCAGCTTCGGCTGGATCGAGCCGGTGAACGAGCAGTTGACGCTGTAGTAGCCGGCGCATTCGCGGAAGAAGCTGTCTTCCGACGAAACGTTGGCGTTGAACTCCGAGTTGCGGGTCCAGTTGCCGACGAACGACAGGGCCAGGTCGGCGAAACCGACGCTGGTCTTGTAGTTGGCGATCAGGTCGACACCGTCGGTGAACAGCTCTCCCAGGTTGGTGGTTGCCAGGAACAGGCCGGGCGTCGTCGCCGGGTCGCCGTCGAGGCCGCCGGTGAGCGGGTTGCGACGGATGATCAAGCAGTCCGGATCCGACGCGCTGGCGGCGGAAACGTTGCCGAAGCAGGCGTTGATCGCGTCACCCGGAAGCGCCGACCCGATAACGTCCTTGATGCGGATGTTGTAATAGTCGACCGACATCGAGAACTTCGGCAGGAATTCGGGCACGAACACCACGCCAAGCGTCCAGGTATTTGCCTTTTCCGGCTTCAGTGCGACGTTGCCGCCGAACACCGCATTGGCCTGTGCGGCAGTCGGGTTGGTAATCGCACCAATCGTTCCCGCAGGAGCACCCTGAGCAAGGCAGATTGCACGCAAGTCTGCGTTGAGCACTGGCGCGTTGCCGGCGCAGGGATCGACCGCCAGGTTGGTCAGGCCGACCGTGTTCGGCGTGAACAGTTCGCCGAGGTTGGGAGCGCGGACTGCCTTCGAATAGTTGCCGCGGACCTTGAGCCCGAAGCCCGGTTCCCAGCTGCCGCCGGCCTTCCAGGTCCAAGTCTTGTTGCTGACGTCGGTGCCGTCGACCTCATACACGGAATAACGAACACCCGCCTCGAGGGTCAGGCTTTCGAAGCCCGGCTTGTCCTCGATGATCGGAGCGATGAGCTCGCCATAGCCTTCGTAGACTGAGTAGCCGCCGTCGATGTCCGGCGCCGCGCCGCCGGCGCCGCCCAGCTCGCCCGGTGTCTTGGCGAGAAGGTCGGACGACTGCTGGCCCTTATACTTGCGGAACTCGGTACCAACCGCGAAGCCGATCGGCTGGGCCGCCCAAGGCAGCGAATAGCCGAGGTCGCCCGAAACGATGCCACGGACTTGTCCGAGGGTCGTCTTGAGCCGGGTCGTGCTGGTTTCGTTGAGGAAGTCGACCATAGCCGGCGTGATCGAGCCTTCCGGCCCGAAAATGTCGACCGGGACGCAGTCAACGCCGCCAACGGCTGCACAGGTCGGGTTGGCGAGCGTGCCATTGACCAGCGCGCCGGCCCGGAAGCGAGACTGCAGCGTGTAGTTCTGGATTTCCTGAACGTTTTCAGACTGGCCATAAGCACCCGAGATGTCCCAGTCGACCGTGCTGGTCAGAGGGCCACGGAGACCGATGCGCGTGTCAAAGGTCGTCGTCTGGAAGTCGCTGATACGGGGACCAACTTCGGTCGCACGACGGTTGAACGCCACCGTGACCGTCCGGTAGTTCGGATCGGTTGGCCCGGTTGCCGTAGCCGCCGCGGCGCATTCCGCCGGGGTGAAACGCGGCGTATAGGCGCCGACACCGCCGGTGTTGAAGGCGCAGAACTGCTGACGAAGCAGAGTCGGCAGGAATGGGTTGTTGAGGTTGATCGTCACCGAGCCGCCGAACGAGCCCGACGGAGCGATGATGGTCTTGACGTTGTTCTTCGAGAACAGGCCGCGGCCGTAGACCTCGACGGCATCGGACACTTCATAGTTGGCCTGGCCGAAGATGTTGTAGCGGATGAACGGCGTCTGGAAGACGTTGTACGGGTTGAAGTTGAACGGCGCATAGAGACCAGCCGTCAGGCCGCCTTGGCAGGCCGGATTCGGGCCAGCGCCCCACTCGATCTGGGCCGTGCCGAGGTTGCCCGACGTTGTCGCGCTGGGCGTCGTATTGATCGTGCAGGTGCCCGGGATAAACGGACGAGCGCCCGAGAAGCGCGACGGGACCGCCGTGCCCGAGCCTGCCTGCCCGCCGGTGTAGGACGAAACCTGGAAGAAGGAGAAGTCGCGGTCGCCCTGATAGACCGGATCGGACTCCTGATAGCCGATGCTGAGGACCGCGTTGCCGCGCCCGTCGTCGAAATTGGCGCCCAGGGTCAGGTCGGCGCGGAGATAGTTGCCGTCGCCCTTTTCGGTGATCTGTTCCGAGGCCGACACTTCGACGCCCGCGAAGTCCTTGCGGGTGATGAAGTTGACGACGCCGGTGATGGCGTCGGCGCCATAGGTGGTCACCGCCGCGCCGGTCAGCGCGTCGACGCGCTCGACGAGGGCCAGCGGGATGTTGTTCAAGTCGACGCGGCCGGCGAGGCCGGTCGGGACCAGGCGGTTGCCGTCGAGCAGGACGATGTTGCGGATCGAGCCGAGGCCGCGAAGATCGACGAACGACGAACCGCCGTTGCCGTTGTTGACGGCGGAACCGATCGAGGGAACGACGCCCGGCAGTTCGCGCAGCACTTCCTCGGCGACGTTCGACTGCTTGAGCTCGATCGCGTCCGACGTGGTCACGTTGACCGGGGTCGACTGCTCGAGGTTCGGGTTGCGGATGAGAGTACCGGTAACGACGATGTCCTGGCCCTCGGCGGCGGCCTCTTGCTGGACCGCTTCCTGGGTGGTGGCGCCCGGAGCCTGGTCGTCAGTCGCCGTCTCTTCTGGCGCCGGCGGCGGCGGAGCCGTATCCTGAGCGAAGGCAGGCGAGGCATACGCCATGCCCGCGATCACGGTCGTGGCGAGCAGCGAGGCCCGGTAAAATCGATTCGACATTGTCTTCCCCTTACAAAGCGCTCTTCGGCGCATTGAGCACGCAATAAGCAGTCGGCACGCCGACAAATGCTCCTCTTCCTAGGGTGAAGCAGGCGTGAGAGGCAACGGACGCGAAGAGACGGGATGCAATTCGCGACAAGGCTGTGACATTTCCAACACAGATTGAAATTGCGCCCGCGCGTGTCAGGTTTGGATATCAAATCAGCATGATGCGGGGTGGGTCGATGAACAAGCTGTTGCCTTTGGGTACGATCATGGCGCTGGCTGCGCTTTCCGGGCCCGCCATTGCCAAGGATCCTCCGAAGCAGTCGCCGCTGGTCAATGCGCTGCAGGCCTGCCAGGCGATTGCCGATCCGGCGCAGCGGCTCGCCTGCTACGACCAGCAGGCCGGGGCGCTTCTGGCCGCGACCAGCAAGGGCGATGTGGCGGTGGTCGACAAATCCGAGGTGCGCAAGGCGCGCAAGTCGCTGTTCGGCTTCGGCATGCCGAAGATCCCCTTCTTCTCCGGCGACGACACCGCCGATGTCGCAACGGAATCGCTTGAATCGACGGTCAAGAGCGCCAGCGGCATCGGCTACGGCAAGTTTCGAATGGTCATCGCCGAAGGCAACGCCGTCTGGGAGACCACCGAATCCTATGGCACGATGCGCGAGCCGCGGGCCGGCGACAAGATCACCATCAAGCGCGGTCCCCTCGGCAGCTACATGCTGCGGATCGGCAGCAACCGCGGGGTCAAGGGCCGGCGCGTCGGCTAGGGTATCTCACGGAATCCACCGGGACTCCCTAATCCACCGGGTCGCCAGATATTTGGTCCCGCGGGTCACCGGCAGGCCGGCATGCTCGCTCAAGGGATTGGGTCCGCCATCAGCGCCTTCGTTGCGGAACAGGACCACGTCGCCGGCACCCCCCTTGACCGTCAATCCGGTCCGGACAAAGCGCGTTTCGCCGCCTTCATAGTCGGCGTTGAGATAAACCAAAGCGGTCTGGAGCCTGCGGTTGCCGGCCCCGCTGACGAAGTCGAAATGGGGCCGATATTCTTGCCCCGGAGAGTAGCGGAGCAGGGCCAGCGCTTCGCCATTCTCGTAGGCGCTGTGGCTGACCGCTGCGATCCGCCGATTGAGGGCGACGATCGCCGGATCCTCGATCAGCCAGTGGATGGTCGCGCCGTCGGACGTGCGGATCTGATCGCGGACCAGGCGCCGGCTCGAATCATAGACCATCGACGGTTCGAACGCATTGCCGCTGGCCTGCATCAGATAGTTGCATTCGGCATCGGTGAAGAGGCGCGTAAAGTGCGCCACATCGGGATCGTCGCTCAGCTGCTTGCCATCGGGCACGGCGACCGGATTGCCTTCGGCATCCAGCACCATCGCCTCGAGCAACTCGAGCGCCCTTCGTCTCGCGGGATATGCCCGGGCTTCGGCGCCGAGCCGCGACATGGCCTCGCCCCAATCCTGCTTCCCGGCAACGCCGCTGGCCAGCAGGTTGGTGACGATCATCGCCGCCTTGGCGTGCCCCGCTGCCGCGGCCTGCTCGTAAAGGGTTCGAGCGCCAACCGGATCCTGCTCGACCAGCCCGCCCCGCCAGGTCGCTTCCGCCAGCGCTCCGAGCGCATCGGGATCACCGGTCGAAGCGACCTGGCGTAGGAGCTGAACCGCTTCCGCGTTGCGCCCGGCATTGGAGAGGGCAATTGCCTGATTGAGCAAAGGGTGGCGCGGCATTTCCTTGGCTATGACAGTGGCGCCCGGAAAATGCGAGAGGACCGCCTAGATGTTGCCGGCGCGGCGCTCCGCCTCGAGGCTGGCAGCGGCGTCGGCATAGGCTTCCTGCCGCTCGACCGACCAATAGCGCAGCTCGTCCAGCGGGATGGTCGCGCCGGTGATCGCGCAGCGGACATGATCGCCGGCCGAGAGCAGCCGGAAGGTGCCGTCCATATAGTGGATCTTCGCTTCGCGCTGGCCGCTACCCATCAACATCAATCAGTCCTCGGAATCGAATAAGTCCGCCTGTCCAGGCAGATAGGGATCGCGGCCCTTGCGCTCAACCCGCTTGGCAGGACGGAACGGCACGGGCGCCAGCCCCTCGCCAATATGGGCAGCCACCCGCCCATCCGCAAAGTGGAGGTCGATCTGAGCTGCCGCCCGGGCATCGGCGGCATGGATGATGGTCTTGCCGGCGCGATCGGTAACCCGGACGAAACCACGCTGGAGCGGTCGCTCGGGATGGGCCATTTCGGCTAGCCGCCACAGCGAGCCCAGTCTTTCATGGGCGCGCGCCACCCGCTCGCTCAGCAGCCGCGCCTGTAGCCGGGGGGCGACCGCTGCCAGGTCGGCCCGGGCATGAGCGGTGCGCTGCATAAGCGCCCGCGGAAGCCGGTCGCCGGCATCGTCGAGCCGCTGCGCCAGGGGAGCGAACAAATTCGCCGCGTCGGGCCAGCGCGACGACGCCAGCTCCAGCCGCTCGGCCGCCCTCGCTGCGGTGCGGGTAGCGCAGGCCGACATGCGATGGTCCAGCTCGGACAGCCAGGCGGCCAGCTCGGCGCGGACCGGCACCGCCATCTCGGCAGCGGCGGTCGGGGTTGGCGCGCGGCGGTCGGCGGCGAAGTCGATCAGCGTCGTATCCGTCTCGTGCCCGACCGCGGAGATCAGCGGGATCGGCGAGGCAGCGGCGGCCCTGACCACTTCTTCCTCATTGAATGCCCAGAGGTCCTCGATCGACCCTCCGCCGCGCGCGACGATCAGCAGGTCCGGACGAGGAGTGACGGCGGCGAAACCACGAATAGCCGCGGCTACACGTTCCGACGCCCCCTCGCCCTGGACCGGCACCGGCCAGACGATGACATGGGTCGGGCAGCGATCTTCCAGCCGGTGCAGTATGTCGCGGATGACGGCGCCGGTCGGTGAAGTCACCACGCCGATCACGCGCGGCAGATAGGGCAGCTTGCGCTTCTTCGCCTCGTCGAACAGCCCTTCGGCGGCCAGCGCCCGGCGGCGCTTGTCGAGCAGAGCCATCAGCGCCCCCTCGCCAGCCAGCTCCATCCGGTTGACGACGATCTGATATTTGGACCGCCCGGCGTAGGTGGTGAGCTTGCCGGTGGCGATCACCTCCGCCCCGTCTTCCGGCCGGAACGCGAGGCCCGCCGCCTGCCCTTTCCAGATCACCGCGTCGATGCAGGCGCCCTCGTCCTTCAGCGTGAAATAGCAGTGACCCGAAGCGTGGCGCTTCCAGCCCGAAATCTCGCCGCGGACCCGGACCAGGCCGAATGCCGACTCGATCGTCCGCTTGAGCGCCCCCGACAGCTCGCTGACCGACAGCGCGGGCGCGTTGTCGCCGCTCGCCTGCTCGGCTAGGAGGCGGTTGGCGTCGAGATCATCGGGGAGAGGCATGAACATCCTGCTGCTGGGTTCGGGCGGGCGCGAGGATGCGCTGGCATGGCGGTTGAAGCAATCGCCAAGCTGCTCTTCGCTGGTCGCCGCGCCGGGCAACCCCGGCATCGCCCGCTGGGCCGATTGCGTAGCGATCGATCCATGCGACCCGCAGGCAGTGGTCGAATTGGCCAGGGCGAGGGCCATCGACCTGATCGTCGTCGGCCCGGAAGCTCCGCTGGTCGCCGGAGTCGCCGATACGGCCCGGGCCGCCGGCATCCCGACCTTCGGCCCAAGCGCCGCCGCGTCTCAGCTCGAAGGCTCCAAGGGTTTCACCAAGGACCTCTGCGCCCGCTCTGGCATCCCTACGGCGGCCTACGTCCGGGTAGACTCTGAAACCGCTGCACTGTCCGCTTTGGACCGCTTTGCGATCCCGGTAGTGATCAAGGCCGATGGCTTGGCGGCGGGCAAAGGCGTCACCGTCGCCATGACCCGCGATGAAGCCGAGGCCGCGATTCGCGCCGCCGGCGACGGGCCGATGGTCATCGAAGAATTTCTGGAAGGCGAGGAAGCCAGCCTGTTCGCACTGGTAGACGGCCCGCGCGCAATCGTCCTTGCCTCGGCACAGGATCACAAGCGCGTCGGCGAGGGCGACACCGGGCCGAACACCGGCGGGATGGGGGCCTATTCTCCCGCACCCGTTCTGACACCCGATTTGGAAGCCCGTGCGATGCGCGAGATTGTCGAGCCGACCGCACGGGCGATGGCGGAGGCCGGAACGCCGTTCAGCGGAGTGCTCTATGCCGGTCTCATGCTGACGGCCGACGGCCCCAAACTGATCGAATATAATGTCCGCTTCGGCGACCCCGAATGCGAAGCGATCATGCCGCGGATCGAAGACGACTTTGCCAGGCTGCTTCACGACGTCGCGACCGGCGCGCCGTTCGGGCCGCCGGCGCTGTCCACCGCTAGCACCATGACGGTGATCGTCGCCGCCAAAGGCTACCCCGATACGCCGGCCAGGGGCGGCGCAATCCAGGGTCTCGAAACCGCGGAACAAGTGACCGGGGTGGTCGTGTTCCAGGCCGGAACCTCGATCAGGGACGGGCAGTTGGTGGCCAGCGGGGGACGAGTGCTGGCGGTGACCGCGCAAGGCCGTTCGCTGGGCGAGGCGCGCGACCGGGCCTATCGCGCGCTCGAGGCGATCGAATTCGATGACGGCTTCCATCGCCGCGATATCGGTTGGCGCGAGCTGGAGCGGGCGCAATGAGGCGGCGCATCATTATCTTGACCGGAATTGCAGCCGTCACCGGATTTACGGCGCTGTGGCACGGTCCGTTGGGCGCAGGCGAACGGCTCACCACCCAGGTGGAGTCCGAAGCGCGCCGTCGGCTCGATCGCGATGAAATGTTCCAGGTCCAAGCCCATTTGGAGCGCAGTCCGCTAAGCAGAAGGCTGATCTTGAGCGGACCGGCGGATGATTTCCAAAGGAGCGAATTGGTCCGCCGCCTAGATGAGGTGCCGGGCGTTCTCGACGTGCGCTGGGATCCCGGATCGCTGCCCCAGGAGCGAAAGGCCGCACCATGATTCCCCTGGCGATCGAAGCAGAATTATTGGCACTAGCCGGCTTCGCGGTCGGCATGCTGATCGGATATATCATCGAGCTCAGGCGCCGGGCGAACCGGTGGAAGAAGGAGATTTAAGCGGAATGGAATTCTTCCAGATCTACTGGCCGGTTTTCGTCGTCGGGCTGATCATCGGCCTGATCGTCATCATCCTCTATTTCCGCCCCAAGCAGAATGTCCGGCTGACCGACAGCGTGCCGGTCCGTCCGCACATGACCCATGCCACCACGCCCGGCGAGGGCAAAAGGATCACCGACGAGGCGGCCGCTGCGGCCAGCGACGTCGCCGGTCAAATATTGAACGCCAAGGTCCACCAGGAACTCCCCGGCGCGTCCGGCCCGCCCGACGACTTGCTCAAGCTCAAGGGCGTCGGACCCAAGCTCGCCGGCATCCTCAACGAGCGCGGGATCACCCGCTTCGACCAGATTGCCAAACTCTCTTCCGGTCAGATTGAAGCCCTCGATGCTTCGCTAGGCGCGTTCCGCGGCCGCTTCGAGCGGGATCGAATCCAGGAGCAGGCCGACTATCTCGCCCGCGGCGATATCGACGGCTATGAGGTCAAATTCGGCAAGCTTTAGGCCGGAGGGGACTCCCTCGCTGCCTCTTCTTCCGTCCGCTTGCGCTTCGGCCGGCTGACCAGCAGCTTGTCGATCTTGCGGCCGTCCATGTCGACCACCTCGAAGCGATAGCCGTCGAATTTGAACACCTCGCCGGTTTCCGGAATCTGCCTGAGCACCGAGAGTGCAAATCCTGCCACGGTCGAATAGTCGCGGTCGCCTGGCATGTTGACGCCGATCCGGTCGGACAGGAGGTCGGCGCTGGCCGATCCCGACACCAGCCAGCTGCCGTCTTCCCGTTCGACACAGGGCGGCTCCTCTCCTTCCTCTATATCATGGGCGAAGGCACCGGCCAGCGCGCTCAGGATCGAGCCGGGCGTGACGATGCCGTCGAGATGGCCATATTCGTCATGGACCAGCGCGAGCGGCACCTCCGCCGAGCGCAGCACGGCGAGCGCATCCATGGCATCCATCAGGTCGGGGATGACCGGCGCCTTACGGGTCAGCGCCCGCAAATCGATCTCTTGGCCATCGAGCAGCGCGGTGAGCATGTCGCGGGTGGCGATGACCCCAACAATATTGTCGACTGAGCCTTCTGCCACGGGAATGCGGCTGTGCGTCGTTGCGGCCAGCGCCGAGCGAATTTCCGTGGAGGTGCAGCGGATGTCGATCCAGTCGATATCGGTCCGCGGCGTCATCACCTCGCGAACCGGCCGATCGGCGAGGCGGACGATTCCGGAAATGATCGCTCGCTCGCTTTCTTCCAGCACGCCGGCCGTCTGTGCCTCCGCAACCACCAGGTGCAACTCCTCCGCGGTGACGACATTTTTGGTTTCACGCTGAAGCCCCAGCAGCCTGAAGATCAGGGCACTGGTTTGATCCAGCAGCCAGACGAAGGGCGCCGTAACTTTCGACAACCAGTTCATCGGCCGGGCGACAATGGCCGCTATTGCCTCCGGATTTCGCAGTGCGAACTGCTTGGGAACCAGCTCGCCGATGACCAGGCTGGCGTATGTCGTGACGACGATGACCAGCCCAAATCCGACCGTCTTCGCCGTCTCCGGCTCAAAACCAAAGATCGCCAGCCGCTGCGCAACCGGCTCCCCGAGGCTGGCGCCGGAATAGGCGCCCGCCAGAATGCCAATCAGCGTGATGCCGATCTGCACGGTCGACAGGAATCGGCCCGGCTCGGCGGCTAAGTCGAGCGCCCACCGCGCACCTCTCGACCCAGCCTTGGCCATAGCCTTGAGGCGCGCTTCGCGAGCCGAAACAATCGCCAGCTCGCTCATCGACAACAGGCCGTTGATCGCGACCAGCGCGAGAATCAGGATCAAATCGAGCCAGGGGAAGGGAAGGAGCGCGTCGCTCATGGTGATAGGAATGAACCCATGCCGTCAAATCGAGGTTGGGGCAAGCGTCGGCCTCAACGTGGCGAGCCTCATGATCGGCGGATCTCGAAGAACTGGCGCAATTGCGCCGCGGCTTCCTCCTCCCCGATCCCGCCCAAAATGTCCGGCCGGTGATGGCAAGTCGGTTGCGAGAAAATCCGCGCGCCGTTAACCACACCGCCGCCCTTGGGGTCCTCCGCGCCAAACCGGAGAGCGTCTATCCGCGACAAGGCAATCGCCGCAGCGCACATCGCACAGGGTTCGAGCGTTACCCACAGGGTGCAGCCATCCAGCCTCGGTTGGCCCAGCCGGGTCGCGGCGTGGCGGATGGCGACCATCTCCGCATGGGCTGTGGGATCGAGGTTGCCGCGCATGGCATTGCGTGCCTCGGCGATAATCTCGTCGCCGAGCGTGATCACCGCGCCGACCGGCACTTCACCTGCTTCGGCGGCGACAGTGGCCAGATCGAGCGCGCGACGCATTGGATGGGGCAAGGGGAAGGCCATTGCCGGACGAGCGCTAGCCGGTTCGGGACCAGCTGTCATTCCCGCCAGGCGCGGCAGCAGAGTGTCAGTTGGCGTTGGCCTGGGCCTCCCCGGCTTGGCGGACCTCCAGGCTGGGGACGGCTACCTTGGCCTTGTCGCGCTTTACCTCGACCTTCGGCACAGCGACATTGGCTTCACGCGTGCCGACCTCAACCGATCCGGTCTGCACCTCGAACGCCGGCGACTGACCGCCTTGAGCCCGAATCGCGCCGTCGCTGGCCTCGAGGTCGGGAGCGCGGGCCTCGCGTGTCTGTGAAATATCGAGAAACCCGGTGGCGACGGCTGCGATCACTGCGACCACCGCCAGGATTAGAATGAGGAGGATGGGGCGCATCAGATCACTCCGTTCAGCTTGGAATAGTAGGAAAACGCTCCGCGCTTCGGGATTGTTGCCGGCCCTAAGGTTGACGGACGGCCGTGCCCCTAGTATCGGGCGGCGCTTTCCGGGCGCCTTCAGGTGCCCATTTCAGATTAGGATGTGTTCCATGTCGCGGGTTTGCGAGCTGACCGGCAAGGGCCGGCAGGTGGGCAACAATGTTTCCCACGCCAACAACAAGACCAAGCGGACGTTCCTGCCGAACCTGCAGAACGTGACGCTGATCTCGGAATCGCTGGAGCGGAGCATCAAGCTGCGCGTGTCGACGCATGGCCTGCGCTCGGTCGAGCATGTCGGCGGCCTCGACAATTGGCTGACCAAGACCAGCGAAGACAAGTTGTCGCCGCGGGTCGCCAAGCTGAAGCGCGAGATTGCCAAAAACGCCAAGGCGTCGAACGCCTAAGGCTTTCTCACCGACGGTTCCTTTGAAAGCCCGGCGATAGCCGGGCTTTCGTCGTGTTTGACGGGCGGCACATAATCCAGGGCGACCAGCAGCGTCCGGGCCATGATGCGATGGCCGTCGTCGCTGATCAGCCAGAAGCGCCAGCCGCCGCCCGGCCGCGGCTCGATTGCCATTCCCTCATAATTGTCGAACATACCCTTCGGCAGCGGCATCCCCGGTCCGGCTCGATAACCCGACCCTACCCTCAAAAGCGGTGCGATCGACTGGCTGATTCCTTGCCAGCCCTTTGAGCGGAGCAGCAGCCATGAGCTGCCATCCGGGGCAGTGGCCGCCTCCGCTAAATCGGCCCCGACCTGCAGCGGCACCCGCTCAACCTGATTTGATTCGATCCGCATCGCTTCCCGGCCATTTTCGCCGATGACCAGCAGCCGCCCGTCCTCTGCCAGCAGGCCCTCGGCGCCGCGGTTATTCCACCAATCCGGGCGATCGAGGTCGATGGTGGCCAGGGCGCTACGGAAACCTCGGTCGTAGAGCCACAGCGAATGATGCTGCTCAAACCCGACCCACCAGCCCCGACCATGTGGGTCTTCGACCAGCGATTCTGCGTCGCGCGCCCACTTCCTGCCCCACGGGCCCGGACCATCGCGCAGGTCGGCCACCCAGGCCTGAGGGTTCTGCGCGCCGGGCGGATCGAACCTTGCCACCGAACCGCGATCGCTGACTGCCAGGAAGCGGCCCCGATCGATTGTCAGCGATGAAATGCCGCCGAAACGGCGATCAGCGACTTTCAACTGCCAAGCGCCGGCCAGGCGCAAGGGTGCGGCCGCAACTGCCAGATCGACCGGCTGATAACTAAGCACGACGCTGGCTGGCGGCAATGCCGCGCGGGCGGGCAATTGGCGGATCGCCAGATAGGCCGCAGCGACCACCAGGATCATGATCAAGCCATTGAAAACAGCCGATTTCATGAATGAAAGCTGCAAGGCGCGTTCAGCCTCGTTCAACCGCGAATCGGGCATATGGCTCGGCATGGACGGGGTTTCCCCCTTTCTCCTCGTCCACTCGCCGGTAACGGCGGACCGAAATCCCTCGCGTCGCGTAACGAGGGGGGCCCGGGGCAGGTAGCTGCTCCGGGCCCATATTTTTTCCGGCTAATCCCCATCAGCGCTTGTCGAACAGGGCCGCGAGCTGCTCGATCAGTGCCCCGCCAAGTTGCTCTGCATCCATGATCGTCACCGCGCGCGAATAGTAGCGCGTCACGTCATGGCCGATGCCGATCGCCGCCAGTTCGATCGACGACCGGCCTTCGATCCAGCCGATCACCTGCCGCAAATGTCGTTCCAGATAGGTCCCGCCATTGGCCGAGGCGGTCGAATCATCGACCGGCGCTCCGTCGCTGATGACCAGAAGGATGCGCCTTTCCTCCGGCCGGGCCAGCAAGCGAGCGTGGGCCCACAGCAAGGCCTCTCCGTCGATATTCTCCTTGAGCAGCCCCTCGCGCATCATCAGCCCAAGGCTCTTGCGGGCGTGGCGATATGGCTCGTCGGCGCGCTTGTAGACGATGTGGCGCAGGTCGTTGAGGCGCCCGGGGTGCGGCGGGCGGCCTTCCGCAAGCCAATGTTCGCGACTCTGACCGCCCTTCCAGCCGCGGGTCGTGAATCCCAATATTTCGGTCTGGACGCCGCAGCGCTCCAAGGTTCGCGCCAGCACATCGGCGCAGGTAGCCGCAATCGAGATCGGCCGGCCCCGCATCGATCCGCTATTGTCGATCAGCAGGCTGACCACCGTGTCCTTGAACTCGGTTTCCTTCTCGATCTTGTAGCTCAGCGAATGACCTGGATTGACGATCACTCGCGCCAGCCGCGCGGCATCGAGCAAGCCTTCCTCCTGGTCGAAGTCCCAGCTGCGGGCCTGCTGCGCCATCAGCCTCCGCTGCAGGCGATTGGCGAGGCGGGTGACGACCCCGCCGAGGCTGGTCATCTGTTGATCGAGATAGGCGCGAAGTCGGCCAAGCTCATCATCGTCGCACAGCTCATTCGCGCCGACGATTTCGTCGAAGCGGTTGGTGAACGGCCGATAATCGGTGATCGGCTCCTCGGCCCAATTGCGCCGCAATGCGTTGGCGCGCGCCTGGTCGGCGCCATCCTGCGCGCTCGTCGCTTCTCCCTCTTCGGTGTCGGCCTCGCTGTCGGCGCTCTCGTCTTCGCCCTCGTCGCGCTCGGTCTCCTCCGAGCGCATTTCCATTTCGCCACTACCGTCGGCGTCCTGGGTCTCGGCGTCGTCTGCCTCGTCGGGGCCTTCATCCTCTCCCTGGCCTTCATCGCCGCCCTCGTCGGGTTGCTGGTCGCTCGGCTCTTCGACCGCGAGTTCGAGATCCTCGAGCAGCCGCCGCGAGAGGGTGGCAAAGGCCGCCTGGTCGTCGATGGTCAGTGCCAGCGCATCGAGCTCGGCGCCGGCCCTTTCCTCGATCCATTGGGCGACCAGTTCGAGCCCGGCCCTGGCCGCCTGGGGCGGGGCTTCGCCGGTCAGCCGCTGGCGGGCCAGCAAACCGACCGCTGTCGCCAGCGGCACCTCTTCGCCGGTACGGGCACGGGTGATGGCGTCGAGGCGGACACGAGCTTCCGCCAGATCGTTGAGATTGGCGCGAATGCCGTCCATCGAGCGAGCGCCGAGCGCCTCGACCCGCGCCTGCTCGAGCGCATCGAACACAGCGCGCGCGTCGCTGTCGCTGACCGGCGCACGCGAAGCATGCAGCTTTGGGTCGTGATGCTTGAGCCGAAGGGCGGTGGCATCCGCGGCTCCCCGCGCCTCGGCGACCAGCCGCGGCTCGAGGCTCGGGCCGGGGGAGACGACCCTGGCGATCTTGCCCGGCGACTGGCCACTGGCGTCCGATGCAAACACCACCTCCGCCTCGGCATCCTCGGCAATGGCTCGCGTTGCCCCGGAAAGAACGGCGCGGAAGCGGTCGAGTGAGGAGGGTACGGCCATTCCGCTTCAATGGCCTTCGCCAACGGCCGATTCAATCCCGCAATAGAGCCGGGCGATCATACCTAGAGGGCAGTCCAAAATAGGATTTGTCCTAAGGGGAAGTTGACAAAGTTGACAGTGTCGCGCGTTTTCTCACCTGGTCATTGTTGCAGCACAGCTAGCAGCCATACCAATCTCGTTGCGCCCTCCCCAGACACCTTCGCGATCTCATTTAATTCGACATTCCTCCGGAGCCGGCGTGATAACCTATTTGGTATATTGTAGGACAGCGGAATCGGAGATTATCTGGAAAAGCCAAACTTCCGTTCGAGCTCCTCCCGCGTGAACACCCGCTTTTCATCAGCTCCGGCCGGCACGTCCAGTTTCAGATTGCCGGTCTGCAGTTCGTACAGGTCCGGGCCAATCTTCTTATACCATGGCCCGTCGACGGGCCCCTGGGTCATTTCGAGATAGTCGAGATACTCGTCGAGCGTGCGGAAGCGCTTGCTGACAGGATGAGTTGTATCGCTCACGGCATTTCCCATTCGCTCTGAGGCCGGTTGGCCGTTGGTGTCGGACGGCGTGGGATCACTTAAAGATGCGCTGCATGCGGTCGCGAGAAGGCCCCCTGCAAGAGTTGGAAGCAGAAGGTTGCGTAGACGGAACAATTCGAGATCCTCCGTAAAGTGCTTATGTGATACATTTTGTTCACTTATTTGCCAAAACAATTTGCAAGGTTTCGTAAACCATGATCATTTCGTCGCTCCAGCCGGGATTCGCTGGCACTCAATCGAAACAGAGGGGCGATTCATATGTATATACGGATGTGGGAAGATTTTTACGGGGATGTCGAACAGCCTGTACGAACCTTACAGTCGCTCGGTGAAATCTCGGCAACCCCGACCCCTGCTCCCGGTACTCCCGCAACACTTAGCGGAACCGAAGACGGCGATATCATCGAAGTAAATCTGGTCGCGGGCCAGACTTACACCTTCGACTATCGTGGCGCCGTGGGGGGCGTGGTCGACCCTTACCTTGGTCTCTTCGGTCCTGGCTTTACCTACATCACCGAGGACGATGATGGCGGCGCCGGCCGCGGCGCGATGATCACCTATACGCCGACAGCCAGTGGCACCTATTATCTTTACGCGACCTCATTTTACACGATCGACACCGGCGATCCCTCGATCGACACCGGCGGTTACACGATCAACATATGGTCGCCCGAAGCCGATGTTCCGGGCTCAACCAACGTTCTGGCTTCGATCGCCACCGCTGTCGAAATCAGCCTTGGCACCACTTTCGGGAACATGGATTTCGTCGGCGACAACGATTATTATGCGATCGAGGTCACCGCGGGCATGGTTTATAGCTTCGGCTATGCTGGCGGCGTCTGGGGCGCGGCCGATCGCGACGGCGAGGCCGGCGAAAATCTCGCGCGAATTACCCTTTACAATGAAGCCGGCCAGCAGTTGAGCACCAATTTCAACTACGAGAGCGGCACCAGCTATTTCGCGGCGACCGATACCACGATCTATGTCCGCCTGGCGGGCTCAGTCGAGCCGGGCGCGGGCGGTACCGGCGGCTACACGCTCGACGTCACCGAAATCGATCCGTCGACCCGTGATCCGATCGAGGCGTTCGTCTGGGACAGTGCGGTCAACGTCACGCCGGATGCGATCGTGGACGGCGTTCCGACTGTCTACATTTACTTCGGCGACGCCGGCGAGAATTTCGGCACAGGCGAGACGACATACGGCTGGCAGCAGCACCAGATCGACGCCGTTATGCACGCGCTGACTAATGCCTACACGCCGCTCACCGGTTTCAACTATGTCATCACCGAGGACAGCAGCCAGGCAACGTTCCGCATGATCACCGTGCAGAACAACACCTATGGTGCTCGATTCTATCCGCAGGACCCGGCTTATGGCTCGCTGCAGGGCGTTGGCTCGTTCAACCTGCTGAGCGGCGGTTTCGGGACGGACCCGGCCAGCCTGCTTCCCGGCGGCTTCTCCTATGGCGTGATCCTGCACGAGTTCGGCCATGCGCACGGCATCGCCCACCCGCATGACACCGGAGGCGGCTCCGAGATCATGCTCGGCGTGACCGCGGCCACCGGCTCAATGGGCGTCTATGACCTCAACCAGGGCGTCTACACCGTCATGTCCTACAATGACGGCTGGAATACCCATCCGGACGGCGACCGCAACTATTCGGCCGCCAACCGAGCGTCCGGTTGGTCCGAGACTCTCGGTGCCTTCGACATCGGGGTGATGCAGGAGCGGGGGTATATTACCCAGCCCACCAATCTCGGCAACACGGTCTACACAATCGCCGATACGCAGGCCGAGGCCAGCTACATCACCATCCTGGACAGCAGCGGCATCGACACGATCGCCTATTCAGGCAGCCGCGACGCTCAGATCGATCTGCTGGCGGCAACTCTCGACTACACTCCGACCGGCGGCGGCGTCGTATCCTTCGCGCATGGCGTATGGGGCGGCTACACCATCGCCAATGGCGTAGAGATTGAGAATGCCACTGGAGGCAGCGGCGACGACGTGCTCCTCGGCAACGGCGCTGCCAACGTGCTGACCGGCAATGACGGAGACGACTTCCTGCTGGGCCGTGGCGGTAGCGACATCCTGCTCGGTGGAGCTGGCGTCGACACCGTCACAGGCGGCGATGGCCTCGATGTTGCGTCGTTGGGCGCTGGCGACGACATCTTCGTCGCAGAGGTCGGCGAGACCAAGGCAGTCACCAAGATGGGGACGGTGTCGGTCGACATCATCACCGACTTCGATGCCACCGGTAACGACCTGATCGACCTGTCGGGGTTGGGCCAGGCGTTTACCTTCAAGGGGACCGACGCCAACAAGGCCGATGGCGATCTGACCTACAAGACCTATGCCAGCATCAATGGCGCCGAGCAGGCATTGGGCTTCGACATCGACGGAAATCCGGGTGCCAGCGGCGTCAGCGGCCCGGTGACGGTAGTTCTCGGCAACGTCGACGGCGGCAAGCCCGACTTCATGATCGTGCTTCTCGGCACGCCCAGTGTCGACGCGAGCGATTTCATCTTCGGATAATCGTCGCGACAAGAAGCGCACTATCAAGGCGCTCCCGAGAGATCGGGAGCGCCTTTTTTGTGGGGCGCTCACGCCCGGTGGGCGATGCTCTCGGGAAGATCCTTGCCGAACACCCGCTGATAATATTCGGCAATCAGCGGCCGCTCGGACTCGTCGCATTTGTTGAGGAAGCTGATGCGGAAGGAAAAGCCGATGTCGCCGAATATCAGGGCATTCTGGGCCCAGCTGATCACGGTACGCGGGCTCATCACCGTCGAAATATCGCCGTTGATGAACCCCTGGCGCGAAAGGTTGGCGACCTGGACCATCTTGGCGACCTCTTCCTTACCGCCCTCCCGGTCATATTCGCCCGATTTGGCAAGGACGATCTGGGCCTCGGTTTCGGCCGGCAGATAATTGAGGGTGGCGACCAGGTTCCAGCGATCCATCTGCGCCTGATTGATCGCCTGTGTGCCATGGTAGAGCCCGCTGGTATCGCCAAGGCCGATGGTGTTGGTGGTGGCGAACAGGCGGAACCAGGGGTTCGGCCGGATCACTCGGTTCTGGTCGAGCAGGGTCAGCCTCCCGTCGGCCTCCAGCACTCGCTGGATGACGAACATCACGTCTGGCCGGCCGGCATCATATTCATCGAACACCAGCGCGACCGGGTGCTGCAGCGCCCAGGGCAGCAGGCCTTCGCGGAACTCGGTCACCTGCTGACCGTCCTGCAGCACGATCGCATCGCGACCGATGAGGTCGATGCGGCTGATATGGGCGTCGAGGTTGATACGGATCATCGGCCAGTTGAGGCGGGCCGCGACCTGCTCGATATGGGTCGACTTACCGGTGCCGTGATAGCCCTGGACAATCACCCGCCGGTTGCGGGCGAAGCCGGCGCAGATCGCAAGGGTCGTGTCGGGATCGAACACATAGGCGGGGTCGAGGTCGGGGACCCGCTCGTCAGCCTCGCTGAAGGCCGGCACTTCTAAATCGCAATCGACCCCGAAGGCGTCGCGGACCTTCACCATCTTGTCCGGCGAGGCAAGGATGGTGTCGGAGCGGCTGTCGAGCGTTACGTTCGGAATCTCGGTCATGGGCTGGCCTTAAGCGTTTCGGCAGAACGCCTCAAGGAGCCGATCGCTGCGCTTTCTCGGGCATCGGAAAGAGGCTTGGCAGCCGGGTGGCCAGCTTGAGATCGCCCTCAGTATCGATCGATGACGGCGGCGCGCCGGCATAGACATAGCCGGCAATGGCGCTCGGGCTGCCGCGGATGATGAGGTCGGGATCTTCGATCTCGCCGCGGCCGATGCGAATCGCCCCCTTTTTGCTGCGAGCCCAGAAAAATGGCTCCCCGTTCATGAACAGCTGGATTTTGGCCCTGAGATCGCCGGCGGCATCGCCGCTGAGCATCGTCCGGAGCGACAGCATTAGCGATACCGGACTGAAGGGCCGGGTCGGATCATGATTTGGGCTACGCACCGCCCAGCGTCCGAGCGCCTGGAAGATGGGTGCCGCTTCGTAACCCCAGGGGGTCAACTCATAGACTTGCACGGAGGCGGGCGGCGGCAGCTTTTTACGAACAAGGACGCCGGCCGTCTCCAAACCGTCCAATCTTTGCGTCAGGACGTTGGCACTAATCCCGTTCAGGCTCGTTTTAAGGTCGCTGAAGCGGCGGGGTCCTAACAGCAGTTCGCGTATCAGCGGCATCGACCAGCGTTCGCCGATCAGGTCCATGCCATGGGCAGCGGCACAAGCGTCGTCATAGCGGCGCCTTTCGTCGTTGCGCCGCGACTCAGTTAGTTTTTGTAACTTCATGGTTGCAATTTATAACTCACTGGGCAAAAAGCAAGGCGAATCGAGTCGCAAGGAGGGGATTTTCGTCATGCCAAAACTGATTTTCGTGAACCTGCCGGTTACCGACCTCGAACGGTCGATCGACTTTTACGAGGCCGTCGGCGGACGGAAGGAGCCCAAATTCTCCAACGACCAAGCGGCGATGATCGTTCTTTCGGACACCATCCATGTCATGCTGCTGACGCACGACTTTTATAGGACGTTCACCAGCAAGCCGATTGCCGACGCACACCAGACCAGCGAGGTGCTGATCGCCTTGTCGGCCGACAGCGTCGAAGATGTCGACGCTATGGTCGAACGGGCCGGTGGCGCCGGCGGTGCGATCGACCCCGGACCGAAGCAGGAGATGGGTGGCATGATGTACGGCCGCAGCTTCGAGGACCCCGATGGGCACCACTGGGAAGTGATGTGGATGGATGCCAGGGCGGCCGAGCAGGGCGCGTCGGCGCTCGAGGAGGCCTGAGCCATGCCCGTCAACACAAACGCACCGATCGAAATCAGCGCCTTCCGCTGGGTCCCCGACTTCGCCGCCGGGCTGGTCCGCGACCTCCGCGTCCGCTGGGCGCTCGAGGAGGCCGGGCTTGATTATCGGGTCCGGCTGCTCGACCAGCAGCGGCCGCCCGAATATCTGCTGGAGCAGCCGTTCGACCAGGTGCCCTGCTTCAGCGACGGCGAGGTCCGGATCTTCGAGACCGGCGCTATTGTTCAATATATCGGCGAGAAGGAGGAGCGGCTGCTGCCGCGCGATCCCCAGGGCCGTTTCCGCGCCATCCAATGGACCTATGCCGCCCTCAACAGCGTCGAGCCGGCGCTCCAACAGGTCGTACTCTGCGATATCTTCTACCCGGATGAGGAATGGTCAAAGCTCCGCCGGCCCGGAGCCGAGCAGTTCGCCCGGCTGAAGCTCAAGCGGGTGTCCGACTGGCTCGGCGCCAACGAGTGGCTCGAGGATCGCTTCACCATCGGCGACCTCATCATGGTCACCGTGTTGCGCAACCTGCGGCACACGAAGATCGTGGCCGATTATCCCAACCTTGCGGAGTATCAGGCCCGCGGCGAGGCCCGCCCGGCCTTTCAGCGGGCCCTCAATGACCAGCTGGCGGTGTTCAAGGAGAACCAGCCGCAGGCAGCATGAACCGAGCGGGGAAATCAAAGGAGAGCGAAGATGACCTATTTCGAAGGATTTGTAGCGGCCGTGCCCGAGGCCAACAAGGATGCCTATCGCAAGCATGCGGCCGATGCGGCCCCGATCTTCCAGGAATTCGGCGTGAAGCGCCACATCGAGGCGTGGGACAGCGACGTGCCGGAGGGCAAGGTCACCGACTTCCGAAGGGCGGTCGACGCCAAGCCCGACGAGAAAGTGGTGTTCGCCTGGTTCGAATATCCCGACAAGGCGACGCGGGACGCTGCCAATGAGAAAATGAGGAATGATCCTCGCATGAAAGACATGGGCGAAACCATGCCATTCGACGGCAAGCGCATGATTTATGGCGGGTTCGACGCGATCGTCGAAGAAGGCAACGAACTGGGCGCCTATACGGACGGCTTCGTCGTGCCGGTCCCCGAAGGCAAGACCGACGCCTATCAGCAACTCGCCGCCAAGATGGCCAAAGTCTTCCGCCAGCATGGTGCGACGCGGGTCGTCGAAGCATTGTCGGACGATGTGCCCAAGGGCGAAGTCACCGACTTCTACCGCGCGGTGAAGGCCGAGGGCGACGAGAAAGTCGTCTTCTCCTTCATCGAATGGCCTGACAAGGAAACGCGCGACCAGGCCTGGCAGAAGATCATGGCCGACGAGAGCCTGAAGCCCGAGGGCGAAATGCCCTTCAACGGCCAGCGCATGTTCTGGGGCGGCTTCGAGCCGATCTTCGATACGGCCAAGACCAAGGAACCGGCGCACGCCTAGCGCGTGAACTCCGGCCGGCTGGGCGACCGCCCCCGAGGTCGCCCAGCTTACTTTTTAAACCCGATAATGGAGGTCCAGCGATGACCGACACTCTTATCGACGCGCCGGTAACCGCCAAGGAAACCGGCGCCAGGCTGCGGGGCAGCCATATCTGGTACGAGCTGATGACGACCGATCCGGATGGCGCCAAGCGCTTCTACGAGGCCGTCGTCCCCGGCTTGACGATCGGCGATCGCCTGCCCGGCGACCAGGACTATCGGATGATCAATCGCAGCGACGACGGCATGCTGGGCGGCGTACTGGCCCTGACCGATGAGATGCGCGGCCATGGGGCCAAGCCGATCTGGATGGGCTATGTCGGCGTCGACGACGTCGACGGCACCGTCGCCCAGATCGAGGCCAAGGGCGGCAAGGCGCTGATGCCGGCGTTTGACATCCCGCAGGGGAGGATTGCGATGGTCGCCGACCCGCAAGGCAATCCATTCTATGTGATGAAGCCGGTCCCGCCCGCCGGGCAGGAAGACAAGCAGAGCGACGTCTTCCATCCGACCGAGGAGCAGCGGGTTGCCTGGAACGAGTTGGCGACATCGGACCCGGTCGCGGCGCGCCAATTTTATGGCGAGCTGTTCGGCTGGACCAGCGAAGAGTTCATGCCGATGGGCGAATTTGGCGAGTATCGCTTTTTCGCTCACCAAGGCACGACAATCGGCGCGGTCAGCGGCTGCGTCCAAGGCGCACCGGCCGGATGGCGCTATTACATCCGCGTTCCGTCCATCCCGAAGGCCGCCGAAGCCGTGAAGGCCAATGGCGGAACCGTCGCCATGGGGCCGATGCCGGTTCCAGGCGGCGACCATATCATCATCGGACATGATCCGCAGGGCGCCGAGTTCGCCCTTGTCGGCAAGGAATAGAGGGAGGAGCAAAGTGGCAAGCAATAAACTGACCACCTGCCTATGGTTCGACAAAGGCGAGGCCCGCAAGGCGGCAGAATTCTATGCCGCCACCTTTCCCGAGAGCCACGTCGGTTCGGCGATGATCGCACCGGGCGATTATCCCGACGGCCACCAAGGCGACGAGCTTACCGTCGACTTCACCGTCCTTGGCCAATCGTTCGTCGGCCTCAACGGCGGGCCAAACTTCAAAGCCAACGAGGCAGTTAGCTTCATGGTCATTACCGACGACCAGGAAGAGACCGACCGCTACTGGAACGCGATCGTCGGCAATGGCGGGCAGGAGAGCGCCTGCGGCTGGTGCAAGGACAAGTGGGGATTTTCCTGGCAGATCACGCCGCGCATCCTCCTGGAGGCGAACAACAACCCGGACAAGGCCGCGGCCAAGCGGGCGTTCGAGGCGATGATGACGATGCAGAAGATCGACATTGCCAAGATCGAGGCCGCGGTCCGCGGCGAGACGGTCAATGCGTAAGCTGACCGGGGCCGTATTCCAGTCGCTGGACGGCGTCATGCAGGCGCCGGGCGGGCCCGACGAGGACCCGTCCAGCGGCTTCCGCTTCGGCGGTTGGGTGCAGCCCTTCTGGGACGAGGATATGGGCCCGTTCGAGAAGATCATCAAGGCGGACTACGACCTGCTACTGGGCAAGCGGACCTACGACATCTTCGCCGCGTACTGGCCTTACAATCAGGACAATCCGATCGGAGCGAAATTCCAGCGCATCAACAAATATGTGCTGACCCATTCGGATGAGCCGCTGGAGTGGGAGAATAGCCACAAGCTATCCGGAGATACGGCGGAAGCGGTCGCCGAGCTCAAGCGAAGCGAGGGGCGCGACCTGCTGATCCAGGGCAGCAGCAGCCTTTACGTGCCGCTGCTCAATGCGGGGCTGATCGACCGGCTGGTGCCGATGACCTTCCCGGTGCTGCTGGGCGAGGGCAAGCGCATTTTCGACGGGACCGAGAAGCCCGGGGCGCTGAAGCTCGTCGATCATTTCATATCGAGCACGGGCGTCGTCATCGCCACCTACGAACCGGCCGGCGAGGTGCCGACCGGCAGCTTCGAGACCAAGCCGCCGAGCGAGGCCGAGCTGAAGCGGCGGGAGCAATGGGAGCGTGAGGAGGCATGAGCCCTTCGACTTCGCACGGAACAGGCCTCCAGCTCTTCGCCCATCCGTTCAGCAGCTATTGTCAGAAGGTGCTGATCCCGTTGTGGGCCGACGGTACCCAATTCGAATATCGGATGCTCGATCAGGACCATCCGGAGAATATGGAAGAGCTGGAGCGGCACTGGCCGTTCCGGCTTTTCCCATTGCTTCTCGATAACGGCGTCGCGGTGGTCGAAACGAGCTGCATCATAGAGCATCTGCAGGCGAAGCATGCCGGACCCAATCGATGGATTCCGGATGGCGATCTGGGCCGCAGGGTGCGGTTCCTGGACCGCTTCTTCGACCAATATGTCATGAACAATATGAGCTGCCCGGTGTTCGATGCGATCCGACCGGAGGACAAGCGCGACCCCTATGGCGTCGAGCAGGCAATGGGACGCTTGCGGACGGCCTATGACTGGCTGGAAGCCAATCTTGGCCATGGGCCCTGGGCGGTGGGAGATCAGTTTACCCTGGCCGACTGCGCCGCGGCGCCCTCCCTATTCTACGCCGACTGGGTGCAGGAGATCGGCCCGTCGCGGCCCAGGCTTGCCGCCTATCGGGCGCGCTTGCTGGGTCATCCCGTCGTGGCTCGCGCAGTCGACGAAGCCAGACACTATCGCTCATTCTTCCCGCTTGGAGCGCCCGACCGCGATTGACCAGTTTCTGATACATTGTATCATCGATGCTCTCGTAGGAGATTGTCGATGCGTATCCATGTCTTACTGCCGATGCTCGCCCTCGCCGCTTGCCAGCCTGCTGCGCTCGACCCACGCGGCGTCGATCGTGATGAAACCCTGCTGACCGTAACGGCCACCGGCCGTGCCGATACCACGCCGGACGAGGCGCGAATCCAGCTGGGAGTGCAGTCGCTTGGTCCGAACGCCCAAGAGGCCAGCCGGGCCAACCGCGAGAAGATGGAGCAAGTCGGAGCGGCGCTCGCCAAGCTCGGCATCAAGCCGGCGGACATCCAGACTCGCAACCTCAACCTGAACCGCATCGACTATGGCAAGGACCGTGGCCGTTTTCGCGCCGACAATGTCGTCGAGGTGCGGATGCGCGACGCCAAGCGGGTCGGCGAAGCGATCGCCGCCGCTACCGACGCCGGGGCCAATCTCTTGTCGGGACCCGACCTGCGCATTTCCAACCGCGAGGAGGCCAACCGGTCAGCCTATGCCGCGGCTTATCGTGCCGCCCGCGACCGCGCCGAGGCCTATGCGGGAGCGGCCGGCCTTAAGATCGGGCGGGTGCTGGCGATTTACGACAATGGGGAATATGGCCCGCCGGTGCCTTATGGCCGGGCAGGCAGTTACGACAGCATGGCCGTCGAGCAGGCGATGGCTGCGCCTGCCGCGCCGCCGCCGCCTCCGGCCGTTATGCCCTTCAGCCCCGGGACCAGCACGACCGAAGTGCGGGTCAGAGTGGACTTTGCGCTGACCCATTAGCATCGCGCGTCAGGCCCCTTGCGTTTCGGGTGCGAAATGCGCTCGATGGCGCCATGCCCCGCCACTCCCACCTCCGTGACGCCGGCGAAGGTGCCGATCATAGCGTCAGTGCCCTGGAGCTGTTCTTCGACCTAGTGTTCGTCTTCGCGGTCACCCAGCTGTCGCATTTTCTGCTGGCGCACCACACGTTGATCGGGGCGCTGCAGACGTTGGTGATGTTCCTCGCTGTCTGGTGGGCGTGGATCTACACCGCCTGGGCGACCAACTGGCTCGACCCCGGCCGCACGCCGGTCCGCCTCGTCCTGCTGCTCGTGATGCTGCTCAGTATGGTCATGTCCAGTGCCATCCCTGCTGCCTTCGGGCCATATGGCCTTGCCTTTGCCCTGGCCTATGTCGCGATCCAGGTCGGCCGCACCGCCTATACCGCCTGGGCCCGCGAGGGATTTCCCGGCGGCACGTCCACCAACATGGCCCGCGCCACGCTTTATTTCGTCGCCGGGGCCGTGCTGTGGATCGTAGGCGGGCTCGACCCCGACCCGATGCGCAGGCTGCTGTGGTGGGCGGCGGCATTGGCCATCGAATATGCGGGGCCATTCACCTTCTTCTGGGTCCCCGGGCTCGGACGCTCGACCCCGCAGGAGTGGCAGATCAGCGGCGCCCACATGGCCGAGCGAGCCGGCCTGTTCATCATCATCGCGCTGGGCGAAGGGATCATCGTGACCGGGGCGACATTTGCCGAGCTGCAGCCATCGGCGCCCGCTGTCCTCGCATTTTTGAGCGCCTTCATCGGCACCGTGGCGATGTGGTGGATCTATTTCGATGTCGGCGCGCAGCGGGGCAGCGAGCTGATCGAGCATGACGAGCGGCCCGGCCTGATCGGGCGGCAGGCCTATACCTATGGACATATCCCAATCGTCGCCGGGATCATCGTGCTGGCCGTGGCGGACGAGCAAGTGCTGGTGCATCCGACCGGCCATCTCGAACCCTTTTACGTTGCGGCCGTGATCGGCGGCGCCATGGTGTTCATCGGCGGAACCGGACTCTTCAAGCGAATGACAAGCCCCATCCAACGCTGGCCCCTTTCACACCTGGCTGGTCTCGGCATGTTTGTGCTGCTTGGTGCCTGGGCATCGCTGGCTCATCCGCAGCCGTTGCAGCTTCACCTGGCCGCAACCGGCCTGTTCATGCTGATCGCAATCTGGGAGTGGGGCTCATATCACGGCGGCTGGGCTGAACGTCTGACACGGGTTCGCGGCGCGAGGGGTTAATCGAGGAGGTCGAAGGCGCCTAGGAAAGTTTCGATGCCGGCGATCCCCTCAAGATCGGCATCCAGCCGGCGATATTCTTGGCCCAGGCTGGCCTGGAACGCTTCGAAGACCGTCACCGACTCCCAATGGTCGGTCGTCAGATAGATCCCGTCGCCATCGCGCCATAGTTCGGTGCGGATGAAGCCAGGCGAGGTGGCGAACAGCTTGGCCCAATCGCCGTCCGAGCGGTAGGCGACGAGGAACCGCTCCTCGGTTTCGGGCGGGACCTCGAATTTCCACAGTCGAAGATGGGTCACACAAAGCCCTTGGCAGTCTTGAGCAGCTGCCACGCCTCGATCACCTGGCGGAGCTTCCCTTCATGGCTGCGGTCGCCGCCGTTGCGGTCGGGGTGGTAGCGCCGGACCAGCTGCGAATAGCGCTTGCGCACCTTGTGCAGGTCGGTCTCGTTGTTCAGCCCGAGGACTCCCAGCGCGTGCCGCTCTTCGGCGGTGAAGCGATCGATCGCGCGGCGCCGGGCCTCAGGTCGGAAGCGGGCAGCGATGGCATCGAGCGGATCCGAGAAATCGCGCCAGGCGGGACCAGGGTCCGCGCCGGCGTGGGCGAAGGCCCGCGTCGCCCGCTCCCATCCCGCGATCGGCGACTGGGCCGCCTCGATCTCCTCCGTGCTCATCCCTTCGAAGAAATTATATTTGGCGTTGTGCTCGCGGACATGCTCGAGGCACAGCCAGCGCCAGCGGCCCGGGCCATCGAAATCGGACGGCGTCAGCGGCGCGCGATACTCCCCCGGCTCTCGGCAGCCGGGCACGGAGCAGCGGGCTTCGGCACCCTCTACCCGTCCATGCCATTTGGTCTGCCGTGTCGCCACTTGTGTACCGCTCCTCAAACACCTCTATATAGCGACGATGCCCCAGCCTGCCACCGGACCCGTCGCCAGGGAAATGATCGAGCGGCTGACCGCAGCCCTGTCGCCGACCCGGCTCGGCCTCGAGGACCAGAGCCACCAGCATGTCGGCCATGCCGGCCACGATCCTCGCGGGGAGAGCCATTTTGCGCTGACCATCGAGAGCCCGCTCTTCGAGGGGCTGAATAGGGTCGAACGGCAGCGCAAAGTCTATGCCGCGCTTGGCGAGCTGATGCGCGAGCGGGTTCACGCGTTGACCATCAAGGCAACCGCGCCAGGGGAATGATATCGATGGAAACAATCGTTCCAACCTCCCATGACCTCGGCGACTTCAAGGTCCGGCGGACGCTGCCGTCGAGGCCGCGGCGGATGGTCGGGCCGTTCATCTTCGTCGACCAGTTCGGCCCCGCTCGCCTGCCGCCGGGCAGGGGCATGGACGTCCGGCCGCACCCGCACATCAACCTCGCGACCGTGACCTATCTGTTCGAGGGCGCGATCGAGCATCGTGACAGCATTGGTTCGCATGCCGTGATCGAGCCGGGTGCGATCAACCTGATGACGGCGGGCCGCGGCATCGTCCATTCGGAACGATCGCCTTCCGCCGAGCGGCCGAACGGCCCCGCTCTCTATGGAATGCAGACCTGGCTGGCGCTGCCCGACGGCAAGGAGGAACTCGATCCGGCGTTCGAGCATGTCGACGGCAGCGCGCTGCCACTGGTTGAGGGCGAAGGCGTTTCCGCACGCGTGCTGATGGGGACGCTATGGGGCAAGACGGCGGGGGTCACGGAGCATAGCCAGACCATCTATGCCGACATATTGCTCGGCGGTGGGTCAAGCATCCCGATCGATGCCATGACCGACGAGCGGGCGGTGCTGGTGACCGAGGGCGAGGCGAGCCTTGACGGCGACCGGCTGGAGCCGTTCACCCTCTATGTGCTGGCGCCTGGACAGGCGATGACGCTCCGGGCCGAAACGCCGGCGCGGGTCATGCTGCTCGGCGGCGAGGCTTTCTCGACTGAGCGGCACGTGTTCTGGAATTTCGTCTCCTCGTCGCGCGAACGGATCAACCAGGCCAAGGAGGATTGGAAGGCGCGGCGATTTCCGCTCGTGCCCGGCGATGAAGAGGAGTTCATCCCGCTGCCTGAAGTGCCGCTGACGGTCACCTATCCGTGAGCATCGAGCAGCTGCGGCTGCCGCTTTCGACCGGCATCGAGATGAACGTTGCGCTGGCGGGGCCGGAGGACGCGCCGCCGGTCATTATGCTCCACGGCTTTCCGGAATCGCACCGCACCTGGCGTGGGCTGGTGCCCCTGCTGTGCGATCGCCTTCGAATGATCATGCCCGACCAGCGCGGGTTCGGCGACAGCGACCGGCCGCTGGAGGTCGAGGCCTATAAGACCGAGACGTTGCTCGACGACCTGTTCGCGCTGGCCGACGCATGGAAGATCGAGCGGTTCGCGCTGGTCGGGCATGACTGGGGCGGTGCGATTGCCTGGGCTGCAGCAATCAAAGGCGACCCTAGGGTGACCCGGCTGGCGATCATCAACTCGCCTCATCCGCTGATCTTCCAGAAAAGTCTGATCGAGGATGAAGAGCAGCGCGCCGCCTCGCAATATATGCGCGCCTTCCGCGATCCGGACTTCGAGAAATTCGTCGATGCGATCGGGTTCGAGGCCTTTTTCGACAAGAGCTTCCGCAACCATGTCGATCTGGCCTCCATCCCGGCCGAGGAACGGCAAATCTATATCGACCAGTGGAGCCGGCCCGGCGCGCTGACGGCGATGCTCAACTGGTATCGCGCGTCGCAGATGGTGGTGCCGCCGCCTGGCATTACGGCCGACGTGCCCGACTGGGCGCTACGCGCTTTCCCGAAGATCAAAGTTCCGGTTCGGGTCGTCTGGGGACTCACGGATAAGGCGCTATTGCCGATCCAGCTGGAGAGGATCGGCGAGGTCGGCGACGACGTAGAGGTCTTTCCGCTCAAGGGCGTCGGCCATTTCGCGCCGTGGGAGGCGCCCGCTCAGGTCGCCAGCGCGCTCGGCCCCTTCCTTGTGCAGGCATGAGCCGCTAGAGGCCCGGCCATCATGACTCGCTCCATCTCGCGTTCCGCCGCCCGGCTCGCCGCCGTGCAGGCGCTCTACCAGCAGGAAATGGAGGGCATTCCGACCGCCCGTCTGCTCCATGAATTCCATCATCATCGGCTCGGTGCGACGATCGAGGGCGACACCTATGCCGAGGCCGAGATCAGCTTCTTCGACGATCTGGTGTCAGGAGCGTTGGCACGGCGCGACGAGATCGACGAACTGATCGCCGAGCGGCTAGCCGAAGGCTGGAGCCTTGAGCGGCTGGACAAGCCGATGAAGGCGATCCTGCGCGTCGGCGCCTATGAACTGCTGGCGCGCAAGGACGTGCCGGTGGCGACGGTCATCAACGAATATCTCGACGTCGCCGAAGCCTTCTACGACCAGCGCGAGAAGGGCTTCGTCAACGGACTGCTCGACGCCATCGCCAAGGTCGCCCGGGCCTAGGGATCCCTGCGGTCGAGGAAGGCGAGCGGAATGTCGACCCGCTGTGCCCAGGCGGTCTCGTTATGCTCGGTGCCTTTGAAGATGCGAAACATGAACGACGGCCCCTTCCAGCCCAAGCGTTCGAGCATCGGCACGACCTCGGCCGAGTAGGGCGCATAGCTGCCGTCGAGCGTCGCGGTGCCATGGTCGATGTAAAGGCGGTTGCGCCCCGGCCGCATCCGTGAGTTGGCTAGGTAGCGGCGAAAGGCATCGGCGGCGAGCTTCGCCTGGGCGGCGTGGTCGTCCCCCTTCACTGTCGGATCGAACAGCGCGAGATGCATCGACACGGCCGCCGCCTGCCCGAACATCTCAGGATATTCGGCCATCGCATAGAAGGCCATCAGGCCGCCCATCGACGAGCCCATCACCGCCGTATCTTCAGGACCGCTGAGGGTGCGGAATGCACGGTCGACCCGCGGCTTCACCACGCCGGTCAGGAACCTCAGATAAGCGTCGCCCGCGAACGGCGTCTTCGCGCCGCCGCTGTCGAGCGCCAGCACCTTCGCCTTCATCGCCGGCGATAGCAGCGGGAAGATCTTCTCGGGGAACAGTCCCATGTAGCGCTGCCTCGGGCTCTGCACCCCGACCACGATCCAGCTCCGCAAATCGCCCTGCCGGACCATCCGCGGGATGGCTTCGTCCATCTGCCATTCCTGGTCGTAGCCGGTCAGCTTTCGATCGAAGAGATTCTGCCCGTCGTGCATGTACAGGACGGGAAAGCGATCGGCCTTGGCCTGATCATAGCCCGGTGGCAGCCACACCCAGACGGTCATCGGTCCCGCCGCACCGCCGTCCAGCGCGGGCCAGGCGATGACATGCCCCTCGCTCAGCTCGGGCATCATGTTGGTCGGATCGGCGGCCAAGGCGGGCGCCGCGAATAACAGGGCAAAGGCCGCCAACAGGGCTTTCATCATCCGCTTCCCCCGGGTCTATAAGGGGTCGATGTTCAGCAGCGTCCAAGCGCAAAAGCAATGAGCCTCGGCGAACTCGACTTCATCGAGCGGCTGCGCGCGCTTGCCACTCATCCCGGCGCCCGCGGGCTGCAGGACGATGCGGCGGTGATCGGCGACCTCGTCTTCACCCACGATATGATCGCCGAGGGGGTCCATTACCTGCCGACCGACCCAGCCGCTTCCGTCGGCTGGAAGCTGGTCACGGTCAACCTCAGCGACCTCGCCGCCAAGGGCGCCGAGCCGGTCGCGGCGCTGATGGGCTTCACGCTGGGACGCGACGATGAATGGGACGAGCGCTTCCTGTCTGGCGTCGCCGCGGCTTGCGAGACCTATGAGATCGCCCTGGTCGGCGGCGACACCATCGCCCTGCCCAAAGGCGCGCCCCGGGTATTTGGACTGACCGCAATCGGCCGCGGCGGACCGGCCATCCCGTCGCGCTCGGATGGCAAGCCCGGCGACAAGCTGTGGCTGGCGGGAACATTGGGCGACGCAGCGGCCGGCCTGGACGCCCTGCGCGCCGACCCGAAAGCCGAAGGCCCGCTGATCGAGGCCTATCGCCGGCCGGTGCCGCAGCTCGCCGTCGGCCGCCTGCTTGCCCCCCACGCCAGGGCGATGATGGACCTGTCCGATGGGTTGCTGATCGACGCCAGCCGCCTCTGCCGCGCCAGTCGCTGCTCGGCCCGGATCGACCTAGACCGCCTTCCCATCTCCCGCGCCTATATCGCCGAGCGAGGAGCGGACCGCCGCGCGCGGCTGGCGGCGGCGACCGGTGGCGACGACTACGCGCTGCTCGCCGCGCTGCCGGCCGACTTCGACCCCTTAAGCCTTTCTTTACCCTCCGGGACCATCCTCGCTCCCATCGGCACGCTCGGCCAGGGCGAAGGGCTCACCCTCTTCGACGCCGCGGGCGAAGTGCCGCTGCCGGAGCAGCTTGGTTATGAACATCGCGCTTAGCGCCCGTCAGTGGATCATCGGCTTGCTGGGTCTTGCATCCGGCATGGCGACCGCGCTGCTGCTCAGCTAGGCAGGAGCCCAGCCGAGTTGGGCGGGGTTGCCTCCGCCGCAATCCCCGTTACACCAATCCCGCTATTCAAGGCCATGTCCCACGGGACGTGACACCAGGGTCGAACAGGGGAAGCTTCCACGATGAATCCGGTTCTAATCGCGATCGCCTGCGGCGTTATCGCGCTGCTTTACGGCATCCTTACCAGCCAGCAGGTGCTTCGCGCCTCGCCCGGCAACCAGCGCATGATCGAAGTCGCCGAAGCCATCCAGGAAGGCGCCTCCGCCTATCTCCGCCGCCAGTATACCACCATCAGCATTGTTGGCGTCATCGTTGCCGCGCTGGTTTGGGTGTTTCTCGACAGCATGGGAACGCCGCTGTCGGCCGTCAGCTTCCTGATCGGCGCTCTGCTGTCGGGTGCCGCCGGCTTCATCGGCATGAATATTTCGGTCCGGGCCAACGTCCGCACCGCGGAAGCGGCCCGCACCAGCCTGCAGAGCGGCCTAACCGTCGCCTTCCGCGCCGGCGCGGTGACCGGGCTGTTGGTCGCCGGCCTCGCCTTGCTGGCGATTGCCGGCCTGTTCGCCTACCTGACCGGGCCCGGCGGCTACCAGGCCAATGACCGGATTGTCGTCACCGCCCTCACCGCCCTGGCGTTCGGCGCGTCGCTCATCTCCATCTTCGCCCGTCTCGGCGGCGGCATCTTCACCAAGGCGGCCGACGTCGGCGCCGACCTGGTCGGCAAGGTCGAGGCCGGAATCCCCGAGGACGACCCGCGCAATCCGGCGGTGATCGCCGATAACGTCGGCGACAATGTCGGCGACTGCGCCGGCATGGCCGCCGACCTGTTCGAGACCTATGTCGTCACGGTCGGCATTACCATGGTCACCGTCGCGCTGGCGATCGGCGCTTCGCCGCTGCTGGTGCCGCTGATGGGCCTGCCGCTGCTGATCGGCGGCGTGTGCATCATCACCTCGATCATCGGCACCTATATGGTCCGCCTCGGCGCCAAGCAGTCAATCATGGGCGCCCTCTACAAGGGCTTCTGGACCGCGACGATCCTCGCCATCCCGGCGATCTATTTCGCCACGGTCTATGCGCTGGGCGATCTCAGCCAGACCATCACCACAAGGGCGGGCCTCAGCTTCCCGGCGATCAACCTGGTGTGGGTCAGCATCGTCGGCCTGGCCGTCACCGCGCTGATCGTGTGGATCACCGAATATTACACCGGCACCAACTACCGCCCCGTCAAGTCGATCGCCAAGGCGTCGCAGACCGGACACGGCACCAACGTCATCCAGGGCCTGGCGATCAGCCTGGAATCGACCGCGCTGCCGACCCTGGTGATCGTCGCCGGCGTGATCGTCAGCTGGCAGCTGGCGGGCCCGCTGGGCGTCGCCTTCGCCGCCTCGGCGATGCTGGCGCTGGCCGGAATGGTGGTCGCGCTCGACGCCTATGGGCCGGTTACCGACAATGCCGGAGGCATTGCCGAAATGTCGGGGCTGGAGGACGAGGTCCGCCACCGCACCGACGCGCTCGACGCAGTCGGCAACACCACCAAGGCGGTAACCAAGGGCTATGCCATCGGCTCGGCCGGCCTCGCCGCGCTGGTGCTGTTCGGCGCCTATACCGCCGACCTCGAGGAGTTCGGTGCGGAGATCGGCGTCACCACCAATCTCGACACGCTGTTCAGCCTGTCCAACCCTTATGTCATCGTCGGGCTGTTGCTCGGCGCGCTGCTGCCCTATCTTTTCGGGGCGATGGGCATGACTGCCGTCGGCCGGGCCGGCGGTGCGGTGGTCGAGGAAGTGCGCGGCCAGTTCCGCGACAATCCGGGCATCATGGATGGTTCGGTCCGGCCCAACTATGCCCGCACCGTCGACCTGGTCACCAAGGCCGCGATCCGCGAGATGATCCTGCCGTCGCTGCTGCCGGTGCTGGCACCGATCGTTGTCTATTTCGGCATCTCCTTTGTCGCCGGCAGCCGGGAGCAGGGCCTCGCCGCGGTCGGCGCGCTGTTGCTTGGCGTGATCGTCTCTGGCCTGTTCGTCGCCATCTCGATGACATCGGGCGGCGGTGCCTGGGACAATGCCAAGAAATATATCGAGGACGGCAATTACGGCGGCAAGGGCAGCGAGGCCCATAAGGCCGCGGTCACCGGCGACACGGTCGGCGACCCGTACAAGGATACGGCCGGCCCGGCGGTCAACCCGATGATCAAGATCACCAACATCGTTGCGCTACTGCTGCTGGCGGCGCTGGCGGCGCAGGGCGCAGCCTAGCCGTTCCAAACGCTGAAGGATGCCCCGCCCGGCATTGCTGCGGCGGGGCTTTTCTTTGCCCATCGTCGGTCCCATGTCGGCGCGGCCAAGAAGAAGGCCGGCCAATGCCCCATGCAATCCAGGTTCACCAGCCGGGAGGTCCGGAGGCAATGGTCTGGGAGGGCGTCGAGGTAGGCGATCCCGGTCCGGGCCAGGTTAAGCTTCGGCAGAAGGCGGTCAGCGTCAACTTCATCGATGTCTATCACCGCAGCGGACAATATGATCAGGCGCTGCCGTTCATTCCCGGCGTCGAAGGCGCTGGCGTCGTCGAAAGCATCGGGCCGGACGTTGAAGGCCTGAGGACCGGCGACCGCGTTGCTTATGCCGGACCGATCGGCGGCTATGCCGAGGTGCGGCTGATCGCCGCCGACCGGCTGGTCATGCTGCCTGACGACATCGACGACGAGCAGGCCACAGCGATGATGCTCCGGGGCATGACGGTCGACATGCTGATCCGCTCGGTCCGACCATTGCAGGCGGGCGAAACGATCCTGATCCATGCCGCGGCGGGCGGGGTCGGCTTGATCCTCTGCCAATGGGCTTCGGCGCTGGGCGCGACGGTGATCGGCACCGTGTCGACCGACGAGAAGGCCGAGCTGGCTCGGGCCCACGGCTGCCACCATCCGATCGTCTACACACGGCAGGATTTCGTCGCCGAGGTAGATCGGCTGACCCAAGGCAGGAAGCTGCCGGTGGTCTATGACTCGGTTGGCCACGACACTTTCATGGGCTCGCTGGATTGCCTGCAGACACGCGGGCTGATGGTCAGCTTCGGCCAGTCATCCGGCCCAGTTGAACCATTCGCGCCTCGCTTGCTGGCGCAGAAGGGATCGCTGTTCCTCACCCGGCCGACGCTGTTCGATTACATCGCGACCCGCGACGAGCTCGAAGCGTCCGCGGCATCGCTGTTCGAGGCGGTCCGCAGCGGCAAGGTAAAGATCGACATCGGCCAGCGCTTTCCGCTTGCCCAGGCAGCGGAGGCTCACGGCGCGCTGGAAAGCCGTCAAACAACGGGATCGATCATCCTCACCATCGGCTGAATTGCACCCGCGGGCGGGCGGAGCAGTGCCCGCTTCAACAGCGACCGACTCCGGCCGGAGCGGCTGCAGCGGCGGGCTTTTCTTTTTGTCTTCCCGAGATAGGTTGATCTTGCCGAAGTCAGGGGGGCGAAATGTCGAGGTTGCGTTGGTTGATTGCGTTGGCCGCATTGGCCGGTCCGGCGACGGTATTGGCGGAGGCTCCGCCCGCCAAGGCGCCGCCGAAGATTGCACTCCAGGATTTCGCTTCGCTGCCGGTGATGCGCCGGCCGCTTATTTCCCCCGATGGGAGGCGGATCGTCGCCCGCTCGACCGCCGGCGGCAAGGAACGGCTGGTCATCTTCAGCGCCGATGACCTGAAGGCGCGCCCGACCGTCATCCCGCTCGGTGACACCAATGTCGCGAAGATCCGCTGGGCCGGGAACCAGCGACTGCTTCTCACCATCCAGGCGACTCAGAATTGGGAAGGCGAGGAGATCTCCTATCTAAGGCTGCTGGCCATCGACACGGCGACCGGCGCGCCACAGATCATGGACCGCAAGAGCCGCGGCATTTACGCCGGCGACGTCCTGTACACCGACCCGACCGGAAGCTGGGCGCTAGTCGCCAGCCAGGACGACATCTGGTCCTATCCGTCGGTCAAGCGGGTCGACCTGGCCACCGGCGAGGCGACCCAGGTCGAGAAAGAGCGCGATCGGGTATGGGATTGGTACGCGGACGATAAGGGCGTCGTCCGCGCCGGCATCGCCTATGAGGGCCGGCGCTGGATCGTCTGGTACCGCGACAAGGCCGAAGAAAAGCTGCGGCCGATCCGCGGCAAGCTTGCCCGAGACGAGGATTCGGCGGTCGATAGGATCATCTTCGGCCGCGGCGACAACAGCTGGATCATCACCAACGAGAAGACCGGCCGCTTCGCACTCTACAAATATGACCTCAAGGCGGGGGAGGTCGGCCAGGCGATCTTCGAGCATCCCGAAGTCGACATCGACGACGTCACCTATGATGCGCTGACTGGCGAGATCAAAGCGATCGAATATGAGGACGACCGGCAGCGGATCGAATGGCTCGACCCCGAGCTCAAGAAGCTGCAGGCCAGGCTGGACAAGGCGCTGCCGGGGGCGATCAACGTAACCGTCGACTGGTCCGACGATGACAAACGCGCACTGGTCTGGTCGGGCAGCGCATCGGACCCGGGCGTCTATTATCTGCTCGACCGGTCCAAATCGACCATGAACCCCGTGATGACGCCCTATCCGGCGATCGATCCGGCACAGCTGTCGGCGGTGAAGATGGTTCGATACCAGGCGCGCGACGGCCTGACCCTGCCAGCCTATCTAACCCTGCCGCAGGGCCGGGAGGCAAAGAATCTGCCACTGATCGTGCTTCCGCATGGCGGACCGTTCCTGCGCGACGAATGGGACTATGACCCGCTGGTCCAGTTCCTCGCCAACCGCGGCTATGCGGTGCTCCAGCCCCAGTTCCGCGGCTCGACCGGCTTCGGCAAGGAATTCGTCACCCGCGGCTATGGCGAATGGGGCCGCAAGATGCAGGACGACCTGGACGACGGCGTCGATTGGCTGGCCAAGACCGGCCAGATCGACCCGAAGCGGGTGTGCATCGTCGGCGCATCCTATGGCGGCTACGCCGCTATGTGGGGCGCCATCCGCAACCCGGAGCGCTACCGCTGCGCCGCCAGCTTTGCCGGCGTGTCCGACGTCCCGGCGATGCTCAAGTTCGATCGGAAGCTGTTTTCGGCGACACGCTACCACCGGGAATGGCGCAACAAAGTCAGCGGCGAAGGCAAGGTCGACCTGTCCGCCGTCTCGCCGGTCACCCAGGCCGCGCGATTGAAGGTGCCGCTGTTTATCGCCCATGGCGATAAGGACGAGAATGTCCCAGCCAAGCAGAGCCGCAGGATGGTCGAGGCACTCAACAAGACGGGGTCGACCGTGACCTCGGTTTTCTATCCCGAAGGCGGTCACGGGTTCGACAATTCGGCCGATTACGAGGACTGGCTGCGGCGGCTAGAGGAATTCTTGGCCAAGCATAATCCGGCGTAACCCGGCGCGCGCTCCTCCGTCTGCCTTTTCATTGGCGCGCAGTGCGGTTATGAGCCGCCAACTCAATTTAGCCGAACAAGGATTTGAATGGCCAAGGAAGAACTTCTCGAGATGCGCGGACGGGTCGTCGAGCTGCTGCCCAATGCGATGTTCCGCGTCGAACTGGAGAATGGCCATGAGATCCTCGGCCACACCGCGGGCAAGATGCGCAAGAACCGTATCCGCGTGCTGACCGGCGACGAAGTGCTGGTCGAGCTGACGCCCTACGACCTGACCAAGGGCCGCATCACCTATCGCTTCATGCCCGGCCGAGAGCGCCCGCCCGGATACTGATGCGGCGAAGGGGATGAAGCTCATCCTCGCTTCGGCGAGCCCTCGCCGCCTCGACCTGCTCGACCGCATCGGCGTCAAGCCCGACGCGGTCGACCCTGCCCATATCGACGAGAGCGTGCCCAAGGGCGAGTTGCCGCGCGACCATGCGTTGCGCCTGGCGGTCGAGAAGGCCGAGGCGGTTGCCGCGCGGCACAGCCAGGCGCTGGTTCTGGCCGCCGACACGGTGGTCGCGGTTGGCCGGCGGATCCTGCCCAAGGTCGAGGATGAGGCGACGCTTCGCGAATGCATGAAGCTGCTGTCGGGCCGCCGCCACCGGGTGCTGACCGGGGTCGCAGTCGCCCTAACCGGCAGCCCTACCCGCAGCCGCGTGGTGGAAACGATGATCGCGATGAAACGGCTCTCGCCGGAGGAAGTGGATTTCTATGCCGGGCACGGCGAATGGCACGGCAAGGCAGGCGGTTATGCGCTGCAGGGCTATGGCGAAGTCTATGTCCGCCATATCGCCGGCAGCTATTCCAACGTCGTCGGACTGCCGCTGGCCGAGACGCGGCTGCTGTTAAAGTCGGCGGGATATCCGCTTGCCTGAGTGGTGGATCGAGCGCGGGATCGGCGAGACCCGCGCCGCGCTGGTCGAGGATGGACGGATCATCGAGGCACGGATCCTGCGCGAAGGAGTGGTCCCGGCGGGCAGCGTCCTTGAAGCCCGACTGAAACGAAGCGGACGCAATGCGATCGCCGTTGCCGATGATCAGGAATATCTGCTCCCCAAGGGCGCGTCCGGAGTGACCGAGGGTGCGCCGCTGAACATCGAGGTGACGCGGGAGGCGCTGGGCGGAAGCGAGCCGTGGAAGCGGCCGCTGGCTCGGATAACCGAGGAGGCGGCGCGACAGGCGCCCGCCCTGCAGGGACTGGAGGCTCGCAGCCGTGACCTGGATCAGGCCGGCTGGATGGATCTGCTCGACGAAGCGCGCAGCGGAATCGTTCGATTCCCCGGCGGCGAGCTGCGCGTCTCGCTGACGCCGGCAATGACCTTGATCGATGTCGACGGGCAGCGGCCGCCGCCGGAGCTGGCTGTCGCAGGTGCAAGGGCAGCGGCCGAAGCGCTGCGCCGCCACGGCGTCGGCGGCTCCATCGGCATCGATCTGCCGACGGTCGAGGGCAAATCGGCACGGCACGCCGCGGCGGCGGCGGTCGACGAGGTCCTGCCCCAGCCGTTCGAACGCACCACGGTCAACGGCTTCGGCTTCCTGCAGATCGTCCGTCCGCGCTCGCATGCCTCGCTGTTCGAGCTGGCCGCTGATCGCGCCCCATTCGAGGCGCGCGCCTTGCTTCGACGAGCCGGCGGCGAGGTCGGTTCGATGCGGCTCGCCGCCCATCCCGCGGTGATAGCGGTATTGGAGGCCAATCCTGGCTGGATCGAGCGGCTGTCCCGGCGGGTCGGCGGTACCGTCACCTTGCGAAGCGATTCTTCGATCGCCATGTCGGCAGGCTATGCCGAACGTGACTAAACCCTGCCCCCTTTGCGGCAAGCCATCCTCCAAGGAACATGCGCCCTTCTGCAGCCGCGGCTGCAAGGATCGCGACCTGCTCAAATGGCTGGGCGAGGGATATAAAATCCCCGGCCCGCCAGCCGAGGCGCAAGGACTGGACAGCGAGGATAGCGAAGGCTAGATCGCCCCTCGCTCGCGGCACCGACCGGTGCGCAAATGTGGGCCCAGGTAGCTCAGTTGGTAGAGCATGCGACTGAAAATCGCAGTGTCGGCGGTTCGACTCCGTCCCTGGGCACCATCGCTTCAGGGGGCCGGCGAGTCTGCCGTGGCATCGAGCCATCCGCCGCTAAAGCCAATACGCTCCAGGCCCCGGACGATATGCGGGTTCTTGCGCATGACGCGCCAGACCAGGCCGCTGCGATGGTTCTCCATCATCGCCAGGATCGGACCCTGGTCGATGCCGAGGTGATCGCGCGCGACCCAGCCCAGTTGCGGATGGACAGTGCCGGAGCGCAATCCGGCATCAGTGAAGGTGAAGCTGGGGTTGAAGGCGTCCTTGAAGCCGTAGCGGCTATAGAGCCTGTCGCCATATTTGGCCTTCATCGCCATCAGCGCGGGGATGGTGATTTCCGGCGCGAAGGGGATTGAGCCGCCGGCAGCGGTGGGTACGATCGTGCCGTCGTCGACCACCCGAATGCTGCTCACCCCGCGCGCCGAATAGCCCATGAAGCGGCGCTCAATGCCATTGACCGACTTGCCCTCGACCCCGCCGGGCCCGTCCGAAGCCGTCCAGCCCCAGATGTCGCCCGAATAGCCGACCCACTTGTTGGGATTGTCGGCCCCATAGGCGCGCTGCGCCAGCGTCGCCCGGCGGCTGTTCTCGAAATAGTCGATGCCCTTCTTGGCCATGAACCCATCGCGGATACCGCGGAAGTCGACCCACACGTGCGAATATTGATGACCGAACAAGGGCTCGAACTGGAGATGCTCCTGCCCATAATAGGTGCCCCAGTCCTTCTCGAGGTCAGCCGCCCAGCCCTGGTCCCAGCTATCCTTGCCGACGGGATGCGTCGGCGACCCGAGCGCCAATATGTAGACCAGCATCCCCTCATTGTAGCCGACCCAGTCGTGAGTTTCGTATCCACGTTCGGGTTTCCAGCCCATGGCGATGCCGCGGGAGTTGGGAAGGTTGGCCGCTTGCGTACCGGTCCGATCGCGCTTGACGAAGGTCCAGTCGACCCGGCGGTAGATCTTCTCCGCCAGATCGCGGATCTCGCGCTCGACCGGATCGTCGCGGTCGAAATAGCTTTGCGCGAACAATATGCCGCCGAGGAGCAAGCTTGTGTCGACGGTCGACAGCTCGGTGGTGCGGAACCGCGTGCCATCGTCGTTTTTCAGGAAATGATAGAAAAAGCCCTTATGGCCCGTAACCCCCTCGCGCCCCGGGCCCTGCGGTGCGTTCCAATAGAATGCCAGGCAATCGCGCGTGCGACGGGCGGCCTGCCCGCGGCTGACATAGCCGCGCTCCGCCCCGATGCCGTAGGCGGTCAGGGCGAAACCGGTTGCGGCGATGCTGGAGAATGGGTTGCTGGGCCAGCGATCCGGCGCCAGGCAGCGCTTGGTGTCGGTCGTCGCCCAGAAGTAGCGGAACGTGCGCTGGGTCAGATCCTCGCTGAACACCTCGACAGTTGGTTTCGGTTTCGCCGATGTAGCTGGCGCCGGCGCGCATGCGGACAGCGCCATCGCGGTTACAGCGAGACAAAAACGATGGCGAGCCGAGCGCATCATCATCCCTCGAAACAGATGCGGCCGGGATTCCCCGGCCGCAATGCCGTCTGTCCGCCTCAGCTTAGAAGGAGAAGCCGGCCGATAGCTTGAACGTCCTGGGCGGGTTGCCGCCGACGTCAAGCCCGATGCGCTCGCCAAAATTGGCGCTGCACGGGCAGGACTCGAAGACATTCCAATTCTTGCGGTTCAATACGTTGAACACGTCGACCCGGAACCAGATTTCCGAATCGTCTGAAAGCATTGGCAGTTGGAAATATTTAGTGACCGCCAAGTCCAGCTGGGCGAGCCAGGTCTCGGCTTCGGTCGCTTCCACCAGCCGTTCGAACGGGGCACTCTGCTGATTGACGAAACCCTTCACATAGGGCGGCGAAGCGACCGTCAGCTTGCCTGACACGGTCGCATCGAACGGACGCGGCAAGTCGACGCTACCGGCCGCAACCAACCGGTGCCTGCGGACACCCGAAGAGGCGGCGAACGGATAATCGTCGAACGACGGGTAATCGAGCGAGAAGGTCTCGCCGAACTGCCGGTTCTCTCTGGCCCTCATATGCGTATAGGTCGCATCGAGACTCCAGGGGGACGATGGGCTGTAGACCTTGGTACCCTTGAGATAGACCGAATGCGCCTTGGTCTCGATGCCGTTGGTTCCGAGCAGGATCGCCCCGAAGCCCGGAGGGGCGCAGCAGAATGGCGAATCCGGCGGAGCGTTTGGCGGGAAGAAGCTGCCATCCGGCCGGCGGTTGCCGAGCAGCCAGCCAAAGCCGTTCTTGCCGATGACGTAGCTGTAGCCGACCTCGGCTTGCCACAGGCTGGTAAGCCGGCCACGCACGCCGAGGCTGAACTGATCCGAGCGGGGAACCTTCAGGTCGTTATCAATGAAGAACAGCTCACCGCCGCCGCGGCCGCCCGGCGTTCCGGCGAGCAGCAGGGCACGCCCTTCAGGGGTGAAATAGATGGGATCCCACGGAACGCAGGTACTGCTGACTGGAGCGCAATCGTTCCCGGGATCGCCGGTGATAAACCGGAATTCCCGAGTCCTGAACGAGGGTTGCGAAATTTCCAGCTGCAGGAAGTCGAACTGGTTGCGATCATAGGAGCGGCCGTATCCGCCGAACAGGACGAAGCGACCTTCCGCATCCAGATCATAGCTGAAGCCGATACGGGGCTGGAACGCCCCCTTGAAGGCCTCGCGCTCGCTGCCAGTCGAAATGAAATCATTGATATCGTAATCGGCGTTGATGAGGTTCGGATAATTTGCCGGCCCGACCGCCGCGATGGCGTCAGCCGGGGTTTCATAGTTGAGATATGCCGGAGTGCGCTCGTAATCCCAGCGGATGCCGAGATTGAGCGTCAGCCGATCGGTAACGTCCCAGTCATCCTGGATGTATATGCCGAACTGGAAATTGTCGGACTTGACGTCCGGCGTGCCGACACCGGTCGGCGCGCCAAATATGACCCGATAGGGGGTTTCATCGTTGAAGCCCCCACCGAAGTCGGCGTTAAAAGTATATTGCGCGTTGGTATTATTGAGCTGCAGCGCGTGCAGCTTGACCCATTTGGCCTTTACGCCGGCCTTGATCGTATGATTTTCGAAGCCGATCCAGGTGAAGTCGTTCTGGAAGGTCCAGCCCTTCTGCCCCTTGTCCTGGAAGCTCGGCGCTCCACCGATGGAAAGCAGCTCCGTGCGCTGGGGGGCGTCGCTTTGGAAGATTAGCCCGTTCTCGAAATTTTGCGGGGTTGGCGCCCAGCTGGCATTTTCATAGGCGATCTTGAGGTCGTTGATCCACTGATCCTCCGTATGCTCCCACCGCAGAAGGCCGCGCTTTTCATCATTGTTGATGTCCAGCATCCGGCTCTGCGCCTGCTGGCCGCTGTTGAGCTCCTCTCCGGTTTCCTTGCGGTACTTGCCGGAAAGCTCGATCAGATCATTGTCGGTCGGCGAGAAATCAACCTTGGCGAAATAGAGGTCTTCGCTGAATGTGACGGCGAACGGTCCGAACAGATCTTGATATTCCGCCGGGAAGTCTTCGGGATCGCGGCTTGCGCCAGGCGTGACATCGCGCGGCTGCTCGCGCCGCTTGCCTTCATAGGCGACGAAGAAGTGCATCTTGTCCTTGATGATCGGGCCGCCCAGCGAGATGCCGTACTGAAAATCCTTGGTCTTGACCTTCTCGCCACCCTTTTCGCTTGGTCGTTTCGCCCGAAGGTCCTGGTTGGTGAAATCCACAAATCCGCTGCCATGGAATTCGTTGGTGCCGGACTTGGTGACGGCGGTGATCGCGACGGAGCTGACCTGATCAAACTCGGCCTTGTAGTTGGAGCTGATCACCCGATACTCGCCGATCGCCGACTGCGGGAAAGGGTTGCCCTGGGTCGAATCCTGGCCGGTGATGCCGTTCTTCAGGACATAGTCCTTCTGACCGATGCCATCGATGAAGATATTGACGGTGCGGCTGTCCTGCGCGCCGCCTTGAAGGCGCGCCTGGCCGTTGTCGGCCTGAATGAAGCTCACGCCCGGGGCGAGGTCAGCAAAGGCGAGGAAGTTGCGGTTGTTCTGCGGCAGCGTCTGGATCAGGCGCTGGCTGATGTTGGCGCCGACCTCACCGCCCTCCATCGAGCGGATCCGCTGGCCGACGACGACGATGTCCGTATCGGATGGCGGTTCGCCCGGCGCTGCCGTGACGGGCGGCTGCTGCGCCGTCAGGTCGATGTCCAGCTGCGCATTTTGCGCGACCGTCAGGGTAATCTCATCCGTTCGGCGCACGCCGGCGGGCGTCGTAATTTCGAGCCGGTAGGTTCCGGGGCGTAGCGATGGGAAATTGTAACTTCCGTCCGGTGCCACGATCGCCGTGCGCCGGATGCCGCTGTTGACGTCGATCGCGGCGACCTGGGTCGCGCCGCCTTCGACCGTGACCGTGCCGCGCAACGAGGCGTTGACTTCCTGCGCATGAGCCGGAGCGGCGAGCCCGCTCGACAGGCTGACAAACGCGGCGCCGAGCGCCAGCGCGGACACAAGCTCCTTCACCCGCGGACGACGAACAGATTTGTTGAGCTGGATGGCTTTCACGCGAAATCCCCTTTCCCTGAATGCTTGCGATCTTGAAGTCGCATTTGCACCCTCGAAACAGTCCTCGCCGATGATCGCTGCTGTCTCGATTCCGAATGGTTGTAACCGGTTTCATTCAGACTGTATAGCGGCCGCGTAGAGGGAGAATCGTCATGCGTGCGACAGCATTTCTCGCCGCTGTTGCATTAGCGCAACTGCCGGGCTGCCCGGCACTGTTCGCGCATCAGCCGCGCAGTATCGCCGATCCGGAACAAAGACAGCGCACCTACACCAACCCCGTCGACATCGATTACCGCTACAATTGGGAGCAGACCAACCAAGGCATCAGTTATCGCACCGGTGCCGATCCGGTCATCGTCCGGCACAACCATGCCTATTACCTCTTCCTGACCCTGGCCGACGGCTATTGGAGGTCGACCAACCTCATCGACTGGACCTTTATCACGCCGTCGCGCTGGCCGTTCGGCGGGATGGTCGCGCCGGCCGCGATCTCCGATTGCGACCGGCTGATCCTGTGGCCCTCAATGTCCTTCGCGCGGCCCGGATCAATCCTGGTTTCGAACGCGCCCGAGACCGGCAAGCTCGACTTCCTGGTGCGGGCGATGCCGCCGCTGCCCGGCGCGGTCGACGACCGCGACCTGGCAAAGATGAAGCCGAACGAGGTGCCGCCGGGCCCCTGGGACCCAGGTCTGCTCAAGGATGATGACGGCCGATGGTATCTCTACTGGGGCAGCAGCAACGTTTTTCCGATCTACGGCATCGAGATCGAGTGGCAGGGAGACAAGCTGCTCTACAAGGGCGAGCCGACGAAGCTGTTCAACCTCGACCCCGACAATCATGGCTGGGAGCGGTTCGGGCAGGACCATAATGGCCTGCTCGCCAACGGGCAGCCGACCAAGCCCTATATGGAGGGGGCTTGGATGAACAAGGTCGGCGGGCGCTATTACCTGCAGTACGGCGCGCCCGGGACCGAGTTCAACGCCTACGCCAACGGCACCTACGTCTCAGACAAGCCATTGGGCCCGTTCGAATATGCCGACTACAACCCGATCGCCTACAAGCCGGGTGGGTTCGTCGAGGGGGCGGGGCATGGCTCGAGCTTCCAGGACGCACACGGCAACTGGTGGAACACCGGCACGCCGTGGATCGGCTACAACTGGACGTTCGAGCGGCGGATCAACATGTTCCCGGCGAAGTTCGAAGCCGATGGGCAGCTATGGGCCTCGGCGCGCTTCGGCGACTTCCCCCATTACATGCCGACGAAGAAGGTCGATGATCCGAACAGCCTGTTCACCGGCTGGATGCTGCTGTCGTATCGCAAGCCGGGGACGGCTTCCTCGACCATGGGAGAGTTTGCCGCAGACCGGGTCACCGACGAAGATCCGCGCACCTTCTGGGTGGCCGAGAACAAGCAGGCGGGGCAGTCACTGAC
>JALYNQ010000030.1 GCA_030773115.1 Pseudomonadota bacterium | reverse complement strand
CGGTGGCGCTGGCCGAGCCCGACCCAGCAGATCCGCGCCGGCAACCCCTGGAAGGCGATCCGCTCCCGCGCCATGTCGAGCCAGCGGTGAAGGTGGGGATCGTCGGGGATGAGTTCCTTCACCCGTTGATCGGTCTTGTAGATGTCCTCGGGATCGCCCGACAGCGCCGCCCAGCGGAACGGGCCGACGCCGCGGCAGAACAGCGGCCGGACATAGGCGGGGACGAAACCGGGGAAGTCGAACGCGTTGGTGACGCCCTCGTCGAAGGCTTCCTGGCGGATGTTGTTGCCATAGTCGAAGGTCGGAATGCCCATTTTCTGGAAGGCGAGCATCGCCCGTACATGCTCCGCCATCGACTTGCGCGCCGCCGCCTTGACCGCGGTGGGATCGCGCTCGCGCATCTCGGTCCACTGGGCGACGCTCCAGCCGGCCGGGCAATAGCCGTTGGCCGGATCGTGCGCCGAAGTCTGGTCGGTTACCGCGTCGGGGCGGATGCCGCGGCGGACCATTTCGGGGAGGATTTCGGCGCAGTTGCCGAGCAGGCCGACGGAGGTGGGCTCGGTGGCGTTGGCGATGATCTCCAGCGCCTCGTCGATGCTGGTGGCGCGATGGTCGAGGTAGCGGGTAGCGAGGCGCTTCTCGATCGAGCTTTCCTGGACCTCGACCGCGATGCAGTGCGCCCCGGCCATCACCGCGGCGAGCGGCTGCGCGCCGCCCATTCCGCCGAGCCCGCCAGTCAGGATCCACTTGCCCTTGAGGTCGCCGCCAAAATGCTGGCGGCCCATTTCGGCGAAGGTCTCGTAGGTGCCCTGGACGATGCCCTGGCTGCCGATGTAGATCCAGCTGCCGGCCGTCATCTGGCCGTACATCATCAGGCCCTTGCGATCGAGTTCGTTGAACTTCTCCCAGGTCGCCCATTTGGGCACGAGGTTGGAGTTGGCGAGGAGGACGCGGGGCGCATCCTTGTGGGTGCGGAACACGCCGACCGGTTTGCCCGATTGGATGAGGAGCGTCTGGTCCTCCTCCAGCCGCTCGAGCGTCTCGACGATCTTGTCGTAAGCCGCCCAGTTGCGCGCTGCGCGGCCGATGCCGCCATAGACGACCAGGCTCCGCGGGTCCTCGGCAACCTCATCGTCGAGGTTGTTCATCAGCATCCTGACCGCCGCCTCGGTGGTCCACTGCTTCGCCTTGATCTCAGAGCCCCGCCGCGCGCGGATATGGCGGCTGTTGTCGCGTCGGTCGGTGGTCAAAGTCGTGCCTCGTGCTTTTCATCCTCCCCCTTGATGGGGGAGGCCGGGAGGGGGTGATGTCAATGCAGAGCGGAGCACTAGCGGATAGATCACCCCCACCCAACCCTCCCCCATCAAGGGGGAGGGCTTAGTGCCGCCGCCCTTCGACGAAAATGGACCCTGAAACAAGTTCAGGGTGACGGAGGAGGCAGGATAGTGACATTGGCTGGAGGTTTTCCCCGCGAGCGGAAAGAGTTTGCTGCGACAAAAATCCAATCGCGGACATGCGCCGGCAGGTGGGAATAATTATCCGGGGCTCTATGGCGGTGGAGTGTGGACCTCAACACGACACGGCGGCCGTCTAAGATGGCGACGGTCGTGATGCCAGAATACAAATTGAACGAGAGAATGGCATTTTGCTCGCCGCCTTTGTGAGGTGCATTTCCTTCAACGACGAGTTCGCAATGAATGAGCGCAACCGGTCCGGCAACAGACAGATTTTTCTTCAGATGTGTTAGCTCCTGGCCCATCAGCCTCGTCATTCGCTGGCTGACCGCAGGATGCGTCAGAAATTGATCTCTTGGCCCTCCCGCAAGCGAAGTCAGTTTGGCGAACTGGCCTGGGCAAGCGGCTTCTGCCGTGGTGGATGCCGCCAACATCGCCAAGAAAACTGCGGCACGAAGCATTTCAGCTGTCCTCGCCTCCAAAAATCCGCCGTTCCGGCCCTGGCATCCCGACCCAATAACCGAGCTCCGAAAGCTCCCCCACCCGCCACACACACAGGTCCGCCGCCTTGCCGGCTTCGATCGTGCCGACCTCATGGGCCAGCCCAAGCGCGCGGGCGGCGTTGATGGTCATGCCGGCGATCGCTTCCTCCGGGGTCAGGCCGAACAGGGTGCAGGCCATGTTCATGACCAGCTGCGGGTTGAGCAGCGGCGAGGTGCCGGGGTTGCAGTCGCTGGCGATGGCGATCGGCACGCCCGCCTCGCGCAGCAGGTCGACCGGCGGCTTCTTCTTCTCATTGAGCGCATAGAAGGCGCCCGGCAGCAGCACCGCGACCGTCCCGGCCGACGCCATCGCCCGCGCGCCGAGTGCATCCAAATGTTCGAGGTGGTCGGCCGACAATGCCTTGTAGCTGGCAGCGAGCGCGGCGCCGTTCTGGTTGCTGAGCTGCTCGGCGTGGAGGCGGACGGGGAGGCCGTTGGCGCGCGCGGCGGTGAACACGCGTTCGACCTCGGTGGGCGTGAAGGCGATGGTTTCGCAGAAGGCGTCGACGCTGGTGGCCAGGCCGGCGCGGGCGACGGCGGGGATCATCTCCTCGGCGATCATCTTCACATAGGCGTCGCGCGCCGGGCCCTCCTTGGCTTCGGGCGGAAGGGCGTGGGCGGCGAGCAGGGTGGTGACGATCCGCACCGGCTCGTCGCGGCCGATGGCGCGGGCGGCGTTGAGCAGGCGGATCTCCGACGCGGTGTCGAGGCCGTAGCCCGACTTGATCTCGATGGTGGTGACGCCGCCGGCCATCAGCGCGTGGAGCCGGCGGCGAGCGGTGTCGCGCAGCTCGTCGGCGCTGGCGGCCTTGGTCGCGGCGACGGTCGAGGCGATGCCGCCGCCGGCTAACGCGATTTCCTCATAGGTGGCGCCGGCGCGGCGCATGGCATGTTCGTTGGCGCGAGTGCCGCCGAACACCAGGTGGGTGTGGCAGTCGACCAGCCCCGGCGTGATCCAGGCGCCGCCGCACGGGGTGACTTCCTTGGCGCGGAAGCCGGCCAGCTCGGTGCGCTTGCCGACCCGGACGATCTTGCCGTCGACGATGCCGATCGCCGCATTGGGAAACAGGCCGAGCGGGTTACCCGGCTGCGCGACCATCGTCGCGACATGGCAGTCGGTGATCAGGCGGTCCCACATGCCCCGTGGAATCGCGGGGCGAAGCTGCTAGGTCAAGCACATGAGCAGCGCCTGGCCCAATCTTTCCGAGCTGATCGTCGACAAGGCGGCGGATGCGCCGGTTGGCATGGTCGGCGCCCCGCTCGCTGCCGGGTCGGTGACGGCGGGCGGATGCGACCAGGCGCCGGGCCTGTTGCGCGCGACATTGCGGCGAATTGGGCGCTACGACGTCGAGACGGGCCGAGAGCTGAGCACGCAGATCGCCGACCATGGCGATGTGCCGATCGCCGGGCTCAGCATCGAGGAAGCCACGCCCTCGATCACCGCCGCCTGCAAGGCGAGCGTCGAGCGGCACCGGCTGACGCTGTTGGTCGGCGGCAATAATGCGGTGACCCGACCGGGCATGCATGCGGTCGGCGACGGGCTGGGACTGGCGCTGGAGATGATCGGGCTGATCACGCTCGACGCCCATTTCGACATGCGGGACACTGCCCAAGGGCTCGGCAACGGCAATCCGGTGCGGGCGCTGCGCGAGGACGGCCTGCCGGGCAAGAATATCGCCCAGATCGGGCTCGCCTCCTTCGCCAACTCGGCGGTCATGCACCGCGATGCGGTCGACGGCGGCCATCTGGTCATGACCATCGGCCAGGTCCGGCGCGAGGGCATAATGGAGGCAGCGAGCCAGGCGCTCTATCACTTGCGCCATTGCGAAGCGATCATGGTCGATTGCGACATCGACGTGATCGACCGCAGCGAGTTGCCCGGAGCGCCGGGCGCGAGGCCAGGCGGAATGTCGAGCCATGACTTCTTCGCGGCCGTCCGGACGCTGGCGGCCGAGCCGAAAGTGCGGCTGATCGACCTCACCGAATGGGACCCGCCGCTCGATCCGACCGACCTCAGCGCCCTGACCGCCGCCCGCTGGGTCGCCGAATGCCTGGCCGGATTCGAGACGCGTTGATTTATTGGAGTCCAGCCTGCGCCTTGCCGTGCTCCGACAAGGTTCGGAAGGTGATCGAGTAGCGCAGCGCGTCGTGAGCGGCGATGCCATGCTCCCATTGCTCGCGCACCTCTCCCGAGAGCAGATAGGCCGAGCGAGGAGCAAGCCCGAGGCTGGCGCGCCTGAAGCCGGAGCCGCTGCGCTGCCTGAAGCGCAGGGTGGCCGGTCCGGCAAGCGTAATGCCTACGACCCTGCCGAACTGCGGCCGGTCGCGGTGCCAGCCGATTCCTGCGCCAGGATCGTAACGGGTGACCAGCGCATGGACGAACTCGTCCGGAGCGACGCGAGCGAATGCGGCGGCCTTGTCGCGCAAGGGCAGCAGCCATTCAGGTAGCGGCTCGACCGGCGCGAAGCTGCGGTCGTCGAAATCATAGCGCCAGCCGAACGTGTGCGTCAGCCGCTTGCCTTCCCATCCCTGGAATTTGAACGGCGATAGGTTGACGCCATCGATGGCGCGGACCAGCTCCGCTTCCTCGGCGCGGCCGATCAGCTCCTCTCGATAGGCGAGACCGGGTACGAGCGGGGCGTCGAACAGCATCATGACTTCATCAATTGCTTGAGCTGCGCCGGAGTCAAAGGGTGGGCGAGCTGGTCGCAGGTGCACTGGCTCGGCGCCTTGTCAGGGCGGCGGCGGATAAGCTTCGTGCCGTGACGGAAACGACCGGCGGTGACCTGGTCGTAGAGCACCTCAACCACGATTTCGGGGCGGAGCGGCTGCCATTCGGCGGTGCGGTCGGTCGACCAGCGGCTCGGCACGCCCGGCGCATTGCCGGTGAAGCCGGGGGGCTCGATCAATCCAGTCAGCTCCTTCGTCCAGGCGGGGCGGTCCTTGGCGGCGAACGACGAGGTGAAGCCGACATGGTGGAGCAGGCCGGCATCGTCATAGAGGCCGAGCAGCAGCGAAGCGACTTGTCTGTCGTTTCGGCCGTAGCGGAAGCCGCCGACCACGCAGTCGGCCGCCCGGCGCTGCTTGACCTTGACCATCGCCCGCTCGCCCGGCCGGTAGGGCCGGTCGAGCCGCTTGGCGATCACGCCATCAAGCGCCCCGCCGCCACGCTCCAGCCAGCCAAGTGCCTCGCCCCGGTCGGTGGTTGCCGGTGAGAGCAACAGCATCGGATCCTGCTCCTTGGCGAATAGCTCCTCGAGCATGGCGCGGCGCTCGCTCAGCGGCTTGCCGGCCAGCATCTTCCTGCCAACCACAAGACAGTCAAAGGCCATGAACATTGCAGGCGTCTCTGCGGCCAACTTGGCGACACGGCTGGCCGCGGGATGGAGACGCAGCTGCAGGGCGTCGAACGCGATCGCGCCTTCGCTGGCGATCAACAGCTCCCCGTCGATGACGAAGCGCCTGGCCTTGAGTCGGCCGAGCATCGCCTCGATCTCGGGGAAGTAGCGGCCGAGCGGCTTGCCCGATTTCGACCAGAGCTCGACCTCTCCGCCATTGCGGACCGCGATGCAGCGGAAGCCGTCCCACTTGGGCTCATATTGCCAGCCGGTCCCGTCGGGCAATTGCTCGGCCAGCAGGGCCTCCATCGGCGCAATCGCGGTCACGCCGGGCACAGCGCATTAGCGCGCGCACGCGTTCCATTGCACCAGGCCGCGACATCGCTACGCTGGCGCAACATTGGGGAAGATCGTCATGAACGTTCAAGCGGAAACCGCGCGCTATATTGACAGCCTGGGTGCGGAAAATCTGGAGAAGGCCGCGGCCTATACCGCCGGCAACCATTGGCACCTGCTATGGGGTCTGATCGTCAGCGCGCTGGTCACCTGGATCATCGTCCGCTGGGGCATTCTCGACCGGTTGCAGGAGCGGCTGGGCCGACGCAGCCCGGCGCTGCGCGCCTTTATGGTCGGCGCCGCGTTCCTGATCCTCGCCCCGCTGATCTCGCTGCCCTGGACCATTTATGAGGAGTGGTGGCGCGAGAAAAGCTATGGCCGCACCAGCCAGCCGCTTGGCGATTTCCTGATGCAGAACGGGATGGCGGTCGCCATTTCCGCGCTTGTCGGCGGCCTGTTCCTGATCGGCCTTTATTGGTTGATCCGGAAAACCGGGCGGCGCTGGTGGCTGTGGTCGGGCGGGCTGACCGCGGCAGCGCTGGCGTTCGTCCTATTGCTGTCGCCGGTGCTGATCGAGCCGCTGTTCAATGAATATCGGCCGGTGCCGGAGGGGCCGGTCAGGACGGCGCTGGTCGAGATGGCGGCCAGGGCGGAGATCCCGCCGGAAAAGATCTTCATGTATGACGGCTCGCGCCAGTCGAACAATTTCACGGCCAATGTGTCGGGAGTGCTGGGGTCGGCGCGGATCGCCATCTCCGATGTGGCGATGAAGGAAGCTTCGCTGGCGGAAGTGCGCGCGGTCACCGGCCATGAGATAGGCCATTATGTGCTCGGCCATGTGTGGCTCGGAGTGATCGTCTTCTCCCTGCTCGCCATATTGCTGTTCTTCCTCGCCGACCGGCTGTTTCCGCGCTTCGCCCGGCTGTTCGGCTCGGACGCGAGGCTGGACGAGCCGAGGGGTGTTCCGGTGCTCGGCTTCATCATCGGCCTGTTCGCCCTGCTGGCGATGCCGATCATCAACACGCTGTCGCGCTGGGACGAGAGCGAGGCCGACGCCTATTCGCTGCGCACCGTCAATGAGCCCGAAGCGCTCGCCGGCGCCTTGGTCAAGACGGCCGAATATCGCTATCCGCGGCCGCATCCCGTGCAGGAGTTCATTTTCTACACCCATCCGTCGGTCGAGCGGCGGGTAAGGAATGCGATGGAGTGGAAGGCGGCGCATCCGGCCGTTCGCTAGGCCAACTCGATCCATACCGGGGCGTGGTCGCTGGTCTTTTCCCAGCTGCGGGCCTCGCGGTCGACGCCCGCCGCCTCGAGCCGCTTTGCGGCGCGCCTGTTGAGCAGGAAATGGTCGATGCGGAGGCCCGCGTCGCGTTCGAACGCGCCGCGCCAATATTTCCAGAAGGTATAGGCCCGTTCCCTGGGATGAAGCTTGCGCACCGCGTCGGTCCACCCCTGCTTCAGGATCCTGGCGTAGGCCGCCTTCGCCTCGGGTGCGAACAGGGCGTCGTCGAGCCAGCGTTCGGGCGCATAGACGTCGGCGTCGGTGGGGATGATGTTGTAATCCCCGGCCATGACCACCGGCGCATTGACGGCTACCATCTCGTGGGCGAGCGCTTCAAACCGCTCGATCCAGCGCATCTTATAGTCGAACTTGGGTCCTGGCCGCGGATTGCCGTTGGGCAGGTAGAGGCAGCCGATCGCCACGCCGCCGACCGCCGCCTCGATGTAGCGGCTGTGGCTGTCCTCGGGATCGCCGGGCAAGCCTCGGCGAGTCTCGACCGGATCGCAGCCGCGGGCGAGGATGGCGACGCCGTTCCAGCTCTTTTGCCCATGCCAGATGGCGCCATAGCCGGCCGCTTCGATCGCTTGAGCGGGGAAGCGTTCGTCGGGGCATTTGAGTTCCTGCAGGCAGGCGACGTCGGGCTGCGTGTCATCAAGCCATCGGAGGAGGACTGACAGGCGGCCGTTGATGCCGTTGACGTTGTAGCTGGCGATGCGCATTCGCTGGGGAAACGCGGAGGCACAAAAAAAGCCGCCCGAAGGCGGCTCATGGGTCCCCGCCTTCGCGGGGACAACGCAAAGCCTAAGCTCGCTTTGCTCACTAATGCTTTGCGTTGGTTGCGGGGGCAGGATTTGAACCTGCGACCTTCAGGTTATGAGCCTGACGAGCTACCGGGCTGCTCCACCCCGCGACGCTATGTTAGGCCTCAGGCGGGACTCCACCAAAGTATTACTTTGGTGGGAACCCTTCGCCGGCGCTGGCATCCGCCAGCTTGGCTATCCTCCCGACTTTCGTCGGTCCGGGCGGCCGTTCGGCCTTGCGAAGCCTGCGGCTTCGGGGCCTTGACCCGTTAGACAAAAATGCCGCCGCGAGGGGAACCCCCGACAGCGGCAGATTTTTCAACATTATGAATGGGTCCTCAAATCACGCTGGCTTCAAAGCCTGGCGACGACCTACTCTTCCATTGCTTAAGCAATAGTACCATCGGCGCTGTCTGGTTTCACGGCCGAGTTCGGGATGGGATCGGGTGGGTCACAGACGCTATGGCCACCAAGCTATGGGGCCAGCGTGTTGAGTATCTAGAAATCGTGCGACCAAAGTAGTTTGGGCATCATCTAGCTGAAGAACCAAACCATATCGCAGTCCACAGGACTGACGATGATGGTGGAATTCTCAAGCGCGAACAGAGCAATTAGGACCGGTTAGCTCCACGCATTACTGCGCTTCCACACCCGGCCTATCAACGTGGTGGTCTTCCACGGCTCGATGATATCTTATCTTGAGGGAGGCTTCCCGCTTAGATGCTTTCAGCGGTTATCCCGTCCATGCATAGCTACCCAGCTGCGCCGTTGGCACGACGACTGGTCCACCAGAGGCATGTTCACCCCGGTCCTCTCGTACTAGGGGCAACTCCTCTCAAATATCGACGCCCACGGCAGATAGGGACCAAACTGTCGCGCGACGTTCTGAACCCAGCTCACGTACCACTTTAATTGGCGAACAGCCAAACCCTTGGGACCTGCTCCAGCCCCAGGATGTGATGAGCCGACATCGAGGTGCCAAACAACCCCGTCGATATGAGCTCTTGGGGGTTATCAGCCTGTTATCCCCGGCGTACCTTTTATCCGTTGAGCGATGGCCCTTCCACGAGGGACCACCGGATCACTATGACCGACTTTCGTCTCTGCTCGACTTGTCAGTCTCGCAGTCAGGCAGGCTTATGCCATTGCACTCT